>CALLZZ010000371.1 GCA_937858235.1 uncultured Clostridia bacterium | reverse complement strand
AATGCTTTCTATGGTAAGCGAAGATGCAATTTCGTCCTCCATTGCCTTGAGCCCGAAAGCTTCGTTTGAACTTTGGCGCGTGAGAAGAAATTTCACCGCCTTCATCCGTACCTGTGCTGTATTTTCCATATAGACAAAATCGTTCCCGGAAAAGTCGGGGATGGGCATAGTCTTATAAACGCTGGATTTCAACAGCGCTATTAATTCCCTCATGTCGGCGTCCGGAAACTTGTATTTGATTTTTTTTAAATCGGTAATGCTTTTGTCCGAGAGTATTTTGGCATAAAGCGCCGCGTCCATTATACTCACCTCTTCTTGTGATAGCATTTAATATCATTATGTATCAGCATAACGCAAATTATACTGATATGCAAGAGAATGAACACTTGATATTCACTATGTGTTGGCAAATGTAGTGCATGTCTTCCAAAAGAGTTCCTTATGTCTGATTCCGTGAACTTTACTCAAGAAGATATGGTATTAAAATAACAAGATATAAAGCTTTTCTGAATCCATATCAATTTACTTTCAGTAAGGTTGGTGATATAATAATCATATTCGACATAGGAGGGCTGAAAAATGGCAATTTACTGCAGATTGTCAACATTGATGGGAGAAAAGAGATACAAGATACAAGATGTTTTTGAACAGACGGGGTTGTCACGTGCTACAGTCTCAAATTTGTATCATGATAAAATGCAGCGGATAGATTACGAGACATTAGGAAAACTGTGCAAGCTCTTCGGATGCACTGTAGGAGATATCCTTGAATATGTCGATGATAATGAGTCCGTTTTATGACCCACTATTTTTGTTATGCTGGAATAAATACATGGAAGGAGGTATTTTGAATGTGGTGCAGGAGCTGTTGTCGTGAAACACAGAGCGATGTTTGCGAAATATGTGGAGATGCCACAGTAGCGGAAATACCTTCTGAGGTATATTGGTGTCCACATTGCAAGATTCCTCTGATTAAGTTCAAGAACAGCGCGGACAAAAATGAGTGCCCTTTATGTCATCAGGAAGTGAACTATCTTTGTGCTGATGTTCGTCCAGTGTTTCCCCAAGAGAGATTGCTTGTTGAAATCATGCTAGGAAAGCCTTTGGCCTTTTTGAAATCCAGCGTTTGGGCTGCAGAGAACAGATATTATATTGATGGGAAACCGATTACGGTGTCTTTTGGCACTTACCGAAAGAAATCTCCTGCTGAGCTGCACAATTTGCTAGAAAAATATGCACCTCAAAATGACAACTTGTTTTTTGAGAGGCATATTCAGCGATTCATAGAAGCCAATATGCCCCGTCTCAACTATATCAAAGACGAAGCGTTTGAATTTATAAAATCTACCGCCAAAAGCTATCCGAATGAATGTATCGTGCTTTCATTTTCGGGTGGTAAAGATTCCACTGTAACAGCGGACTTGGCTGTTCGAGCATTATCGGATCCGAGCCTTGTACATATTTTCGGCAACACTACACTGGAATTTCCTTTGACCATAAATTACATTCAGCGCTTTCGTAAGAACAATCCCAAAGCTATTTTGAAAATTGCAATTAACAAGGAGCAGAATTTTTATGATGTTTGCAAAGATATAGGGCCCCCTGCAAGAATGCTTCGATGGTGCTGCTCCATGTTTAAAACCGGCCCTATCACACGGGTGCTGAATAGCCTGTATCCCAATCGCAACATTTTGACTTTCTATGGCATACGCAAGTGTGAATCAGTCAGCAGAAGCAAATACAATCGCGTGGAAGATAATGCGGAATCCGTAAAGATTCAAAAGCAGAAGGTCGCTTCCCCAATTTTCTTCTGGATGGATATTGATATATGGCTTTATATTTTTGGGGAGAATATTGACTTTAACGACGCATATCGTTTGGGATATGATCGCGTTGGTTGCTGGTGCTGCCCAAACAACAATGCAAGAGCGCAGTTTTTGTCCCAAATTTATATGCCGGAGCAATCTAAAAAGTGGCGTGATTTCCTGGTCTCCTTTGCGCGGAGGATTGGCAAGCCGGATGCAGAAGAATATGTTGACAGCGGGAAATGGAAAGCTCGACAAGGCGGTAATGGCGTTGCCGCAGCCGAGGATATAAAAATACGCTTTACGAATTGTACAACTGAAAATAACGCAAAGGTGTATGAGCTTACAAAGCCAATGGATAACAGCCTGATCGGTATGTTTGTTCCCTTCGGAAAGATAGCTCCTGAGCTTGGGCGCAAGTTAATCAATGAAATCATTGTTGTCGATATAAAAACAAATGTTCCCATCCTATCTATTCAACCTTTCACTCAGGATGGATATGCGTATTCTGTAAAGGTAAAGACAATGAATGTTGCAAAACACGAGAATTTGCAACGTATGGTGGGCTATCAGATTCGCAAGTTTAATGCTTGCCGCAAATGCCTGAAATGCGAATCTTTATGCCGTGCGGGAGCGATATCCATTACCGGGGATGCGTATATAATCAATCCGGATAAGTGTAAACGCTGCAAAATGTGCGTGACCGCCAAATACTTAGACGGTGGTTGCATGATGGTGAAGTATCTCAAAACCAAAGAGTGAGGAACGGTGGAAATATGTCAAATATGAGATTTAGAGCACATGACACCTTCTTTATTAGAAAAGGATGGCTGAGCAAAGGTATCAGAAATGTACAGAACGACCCTGCTGTCTTCATGGGGACGAACGGGAACCCGATGGATATTCTCGGTATCGGTGCAAACATGGTAAAAGCCCTTCGGTATTGGCTTCAGGCGGTTGGCCTGACGCAAGAACCAAACGTAGGGCACAGAACACAAACGTTAACGCCGCTGGGAGAAATCATTGCCGAACATGACCCTTATATTGAGGAACTCGGTACTCTGTGGTTACTTCATTATAAACTAGCAACCAACCAAACGGACGCAACAGCATGGTATTACTTTTTTAATGAGTTTAGGTTGAATGAGTTTACGCGGGAGGATTTTGTCACCCAGCTTTCCAGCTATATTCGCTTGAATGGAGAGGACATTGCAGAAAAATCTTTGAGAGACGATTACAACTGCATTATTAGCACTTATGTTCCCCGCACAAAATCCAGCCCGGAAAAGGTGTCGCCGGAAAGCAATATTGATTGCCCACTTGGAGAACTTGACCTAATTGATATTGCAAATAAAAAGACTAAAACCTATAAGAAAGCAATTCCTAAGAAGGACATGATTCATCCTTTAATATTGTTGGCTGTGCTCGTGGATCAGGCGCATGGTCAAAATGAAATTCGTATATCTGCCATACAAAACGACCCGTGTAATGCCGGAAGAGTGTTCAATCTTGACATTATCTCCCTTACGGCTCTGCTCTATAAAATTGAACTTCTTGGGTATATAAAGGTTGAAAGAACCGCTGGTCTGGACATTGTAGAAATACAGACTGAACTCGACTTTTTAGGTTGCGTTAGGGAGTATTACCAGGCAATCAACAACTAAAGTCTGTTATGGGAGATAAACTATGCTGAACGAATTTATCAGTGTTGCAGAAGGTTTCCAAACCTCTGTAAACATTGCTTATGATCTATATAATGATGAGAAAGTGAAAAGTTTCATACCGACAACATCCGCGATAGATATTATTGAGGATGTGATGCTTAGCACCGCATCTCCATCCGCTCAGCGTGCACGTATCTTGATTGGAGCGTATGGTCGGGGTAAATCACACATTATTCTTGTTTTGCTTTCGCTGCTATTTAAGAAAGACCGGAAGCTGTTTGAAACGCTTCTCACAAAGATGCAAGAAGTGAATCCAGGGCTATATGATTTTGTGTTGGAGTATCTTAATAGCGACAAAAAAATACTCCCTGTTGTCATAAGCGGAAGCAGCGCAAGTCTTACGCAGTCCTTCCTTAATGCATTGCAGCAGACACTTCACAGCGCTGGATTAGATTCCTTGATGCCCGAAACGCACTTTAAAGCAGCGATCACATCTATAGAGAACTGGCGGAAGAATTATCCTGACACTTATAAGCGGCTGTTGTTAGAATTGACTGAGTCGCTGGATTCATTTATTCTGCGTTTGCAGGAATATGACGTTACTGCGTACGAGCGCTTTATTGAGTTATATCCTGCACTTACGTCTGGAAGCATTTTCAATCCGTTCCTTGGCTTCGATGTAGTGGAACTCTATGAAAAAGTCACCGCTGAGCTTTGCGCAAACGGTTATAGCGGAATCTTTATCGTCTATGACGAATTTAGTAAATATCTGGAATCCAACATTGCAAACGCCACCATCAGCGACATAAAACTATTGCAGGATTTTGCAGAGAAGTGTGATCGTAGCGGAAATAACCAGATGCACCTCATGCTAATTTGTCATAAGGATATAGCAAATTACATTGATGAGAAACTACCGAAAGAAAAGGTGGATGGTTGGCGCGGAGTTTCAGGCAGATTCAAACACATGAACCTGCACAACAACTACTCTCAGATGTATGAGATCATTTCTGCCGTAATCAAGAAAGACCCGCAGGCGTGGCCTGTTTTCTATCAGGAGCATCGGGACGAATTTGATGATCTTGTCAAAAGATTTACTGCTAACGGCCTACTGAGCACAGCAAAAGGTGAAACTGTAAACGCGGCGATTGAAGGGTGCTATCCGCTACATCCAATCTCAACCTTTATTTTGCCGCGTCTATCTGAAAAGGTTGCGCAGAATGAACGTACCCTTTTTACGTTCTTGTCTGCCAGCGATAAAAAT
>CALLZZ010000370.1 GCA_937858235.1 uncultured Clostridia bacterium | reverse complement strand
GGGTGTTCGGTTGCATTTTTGAGACAAATAGCCTATAATCTAGGCCATACGATATTTTGTCACTATTTGCGAATCAGAGAAAGTGGGGGTGCAGCCCAACATGGGAAAACGGAGCAACGAGCGTGTACCAATTTGGAAGCGGCGGCAGGGAAGCCGGGTGCAAGAAAACGAGACAAAAGAAGGCGGTGCAGCAGAGCCGAGGCAGGCTGAGGCAGAGACGCCAGCTGCTGTGGAATCCGGTGCCCGTGCCGAAAAGCGGACGCTTGGAACCAAAGGAAAAAGAATGCTGATTCTTTGCGTGATTGGCGTAGCGGTGATCCTGAGCGGTTACCTAGTGCTGTGCGGCACCGTCTGCCAGGGAGTCATGTTGCCCAACACCTATGTGAATGGCAAAGACGTCAGTGGAATGACCATGGAGGAAGCCACGGCAGTAGCTGCGGATGCCTTTACCAGTGATTACGCGGATATGAGTCTGACGGTCCGGGCGGTGGGGAAGGATTACGCCGTTTGGATGACCAATGTGTTGGATTTGAATGCGGCTGATCTTGCCCAAGAGGCTTACAATCACGGGCACGGTGCCTTTTTCAGCCGAGGGATGGTGTGGATACTGTCTCACATGGAGCGCAATGCAAGAAATATTCTGCCCCATGTGGCGGAAGGAAATGCTCTAGCGGACAGCATTGAGGCGTCCGGATTGCTGGAAGTAGACAGTGCAGTTGCGGATTTCTACCATGTTTCCGAAACAGAAATTACGTTTACCAAGGGCACCAGTGGTGAAGTTGTGGATGAAACGGCACTAAAAGACTGTATTTTGAAGGCGGTGGACGCTGGGGATTACCAGACCACCATTGACTGTCCGATGAAGACCTCTGTGCCTAAGGCGTTGGATATGACTCAGGTGTACGAGGGAGTCTACAGCGAGCCGGTCAATGCGACCCTGGATCCAAAGAAGGATTACGCTGTAGTAGGGGCAGTGCGAGGCATATGTTTTAATAAAAAGGAGGCCACGGCGGCCATGGCTGATCTGAAGGAGGGGGAATCTGCCAGCGTAAAGCTGGACGTAACTCAGCCGGAGATCACTACGGAGGATCTGAAGGATAAGCTGTTCCGAGATCAGCTGGGGTCTTATTCCACCAACGTCAGCGGTACCGCGGCACGGTTGAGCAACGTCCGGCTGGCATCCCAACATTGCAACGGAACCATTCTGCTGCCGGGAGATGTGTTCTCCTATAACGATACGGTGGGACAGCGGACTGTGGCCCGTGGGTTCCAGAAGGCGGGCGCATATCTCAACGGCGAGTCGGTACAGGAGCTGGGCGGCGGCATCTGTCAGGTGTCCTCCACCCTCTACAGCGCGACCGTTCTGTCTAATCTGGAGATCGTACAGCGGCAGAATCACACCTACGAATCGGCTTATATCCCCCTTGGGATGGATGCTACTGTATCCTGGGGTGGTCCGGACTATCGGTTTAAGAATAGCACGGAGTATCCGATTAAGGTGGTCACCAGCTACAGCAGCGGGATGCTGACCTGTCAAATTTGGGGAACCAAAACAGATGACATCAAGGTGCAGTTTACCCACCAGGTGTTGTCCAAAACCAACTATGGTACTGTGAAGGAAGAGGATAGCTCTATGGCGGAGGGAACCTCTGTGGTTTCCGTGACCGGGGAGAACGGTTATAAGGTACAGAGTTATCGGGAGTTTTATGACGGCAATGGGAAGCTGATTTCCAAGACCAAGGAGGCCTACAGCGTCTACAGCAAACGGAATCAGGTGGTAAAAGTAGGCACCAAAAAGAAAGAAACCAAGAAAACCGAGCAAAAGACCGATAAAAAAACCAATAAGCAAAAGACTGATAAAAAAACCGCTAAGCAAAAGACCACCGAGAAAACAGAGAAAAACAATGCCGAAAAAGAGAATAACAAGCAGAACACCGATGACAATAGCGACGAAGAGGCTGGGGAGCAGGAGTAAAACCGAGGGAGTTTAAAGCCGCCCCAGAAGCGTAAATAAGAAAGGCTGTCGAGTGGGTCGGCAGCCTCTGCTTGTTGGGAGGAATGAAGTGATGTTTGAAGGGTTTTACGAGGAGACGATACAGTTTCTATGGGAGATTCGCCTGAATAATCAGCGCCCCTGGTTCCAGGATCACAAGCAGGTCTACCTGGATGCACTGTACGAGCCGATGAAGGAATTTGGCGCGGCAGTTCGGGAGGAACTGCTGGCGGAGCATCCCAAGGAACAGCTGGAGTTAAAGGTGGCGCGAATCTACCGGGATGCCCGGCGCATCCACTATGGTGGCCCCTACAAGGATCACCTGTGGTTCACCCTGCGTCCACCGATGGAGCAGCGGCACACTGCACCGGTCTTTTACTTTGAGGTGATGCCGGAGGGCTATGAGTACGGCCTGGGGTACTACTGCTCCAAGGCGGCGTTAATGGAGACCTATCGGCAGCATATTCTGGATGCGCCGGAAAAATTGGAACGATTGGCACGGAAGTTGGAGCATCAGACCGTGTTTACCCTGGAGGGAGCGGAATACAAGCGCCCTAAGGGAATCGTGCCTGACCTGCTAAAACCCTGGTTTAACCGAAAAGAGCTGTCGCTCAGTACGCGATATGCGTACGATGACTGCTTCCTGTCACCGGAGCTGATCCAGCGGGTAACCCAGGGGTTTTGCTGGCTGATGCCTTACTACCGGTACCTGAAAGAGATCCAGAGCGAGGAATGACAGAAAACGAAGAACAAAAAATCCGCAGGAACAGCAGAGGTTCCTGCGGAGGTAGGCTCAGGTTTTTTTCTGGAAAGAAGTGCCACAGTTCCGGCAGGAGATGGAGATTTTCCCCTTTCCCTTTGGAACACGGAGGAGCTGCCCACAGCTGGGACAGTGGAAATACTTGTGATCCCGATCGCAGGTCTGGGCGCGTTTCTGACGAAACCGCCGCGTGAGGGGATTGGTGACAGCGAGGAACTTATTGTTTTCGTTCCGTCTCCGATCATAGTTGCGGGAGAAGGAACGGAAGAGGGAGAAAAGAATCAAAACGTAACCCACGATAGAGAAGATGTTGGAGACGGTGGCGTTTTTGAGGAAAGTACAAAGAATCCAGCAGATCAAACACAGCGCCAACAGGAACAGGTTAAGCTGGTCGTAGCCGTAGCGGCCATACATCAGTTTCCGAAAAAAATTGCGCACGAGAAAAACTCCTTACAAAATGCTAAAAAAAGCCTCGATTGATGTGATTATGATACCCCATCTGATAGGAAAGGTCAATAATCCTTTCGTAAATAAAATGTGAATCTTTTGCTTGGCGGTCAAAATCGGGAGAAAGTGGAATGTATTTACATCTCTAAGTGGGAGTAGTATAATAAGAGTTGAAAAGACCCCTTTTTTCCGGCAAAAAGGAAAAGCGGAGGGGATAGAGGAGGAAGTAAGATGAAAATCGGATTTGCCTGTGACCACGCCGCGGTGACCTTAAAGAATACGCTGTTGGAATACCTGAAGGAAAAAGGGTTTGCGTGTGTGGACTACGGGGTCAATGATCCCACTAAGCGGGTGGATTATCCCGTCATGGGCCGGAAGGTAGCGGAAGCCATCAAGGCCGGCGAGGTGGAAAAGGGTGTTTTGGTCTGCGGCACCGGGGTAGGAATCTCTCTGGCGGCCAATAAGGTGCCCGGCATCCGTGCCGGCGTGTGCAGTGAACCCTACACCGCCCGGATGATCGTCGAGCACAACAACTGCCAAATCGTGGCCATGGGTGCACGGGTGGTAGGCGATGAGCTGGCCAAGGCCATTGTGGATGCGTTCTTTGGGGCATCCTTCCTGGGTGGACGCCATGAGAACCGCATAAACCTGATTGCAGAGATCGAGCAGGAGTATTGCAAACCGGAAAAGCTGTAAGCTTACGGAGCATAAAACGCCGTACCATTTAAAGGTGCGGCGTTTTTAACGGGGAAATTTGGGGTAGTATAGCAGAATGGCATAGCTTTTTCCTGGTAGCTCTGTTACAATGGGGAAGAAAGCAGAGGCGGATGATAAAAAGGAGAATAAAACATGACTGAAAATAAAAATAAGAATGAAATTCCCATGGATGAGGAACCTACCATTCTGACCCTCCACGATGACGAGGGAAACGAAGAGGAATTTGAGTTCCTGGACGTGATCGAGTATCAGGACGCGCAGTATATCGTGCTGTTTCCCCTGGAAGAGGACGATATGGAAATCGTGATCCTGAAGGTAGAAGAAATCGAAGGAAACGATGACGAAGAGGCCTATGTGGCAGTAGAGGATGAAGGAATTCTGGATGCGGTCTACAGCATCTTTAAGGATCGGTTCAAGGACGAATTTGAGTTCGAGGATTGATGGATCTCTCCGTTCCGATACAGAAGATAAAGAAAGAGGAGCAGAAAAATTTTTCTGCTCCTCTGATGTTTTTATCTTACCAAAAAATCAGTGAAAAATGCAAGTCTTGTCATTTGGCCGGCGCTGTAGTAATAAGAATATGAGGTGAGTCAATATGGATGACAAGCGGTTGATACGCCAGCAGATGTAGCTGGTGGCCAGTGTAAAAAGCCTGGAGAAGAGCAATGAGATCAGCGCCCGGCACGGGTTGGTTCTGTCCCAGCCCCAGATGCTGGCTCCGGCTGAACGTAGCGCTAAAGCATCGCACGCTGGATGGTATCTTCGTGTCCATTTAACAGAAAACCTTCGGAGAGGAGTAGATTCTTTCCGAAGGTTTTGC
>CALLZZ010000369.1 GCA_937858235.1 uncultured Clostridia bacterium | reverse complement strand
TTATGGATGAGGTCCTTCCTTGGGATGGTCCATACACACCTCAAAAGATTTTAGAAAACAAGACGCAAAATTTGATACAATTCAGCGATTGCCCTCTGAGGGGTGTCGCTTGAGCTGAAGGGGTGTCGGTTTTTCCAGGCAGCAGAATTGACCCGAATTGGTAAAGGTTATAGGAATGTAAATGACACTGAAAGAGGCTAAACACAATTACTTAACGAGTCCAAATGATGAGACCTACCGGGATTTTTGCGCGGCATTGCAGAATTCCAAGATGTTCATGCTCGCAGAGTGGAATTTAACAAAGAGTGAGGAGCAACAATTCAAGGATTTCGAACCCGACGATGTGATACACATCGATACCAAGATGCTTCCGGTTGCATTTGAATTTGATGAGAACAGATGGATCATCCCGGTTTTTTCAGATAGGTCAAGCATAACTGACAGATACAGCAAGAAATATACAGTGCTGGAATGCAATTCGAGAACTGTACTTGTGACGTATAACGCTTATAAAAAAGTCACAGGGAAAGAGATACGCATATTATTGGATATGAATTCGGAGCCTCTGGATTTTGACGATGAGGAATTGTTGTATTCTAAATGAGAAATAGAAGTTCATTTTACAGACAGCAAAACAGCCCGACCGCCAGCATCGTTCACTGGTTGTCAGGCTGTTTTCTTATGCGCGGATTTCCTGTCCGTTGCGGAAAGTGAAGCGGATGTCGTCCTTGGCGTAGACGGTCAGGTGGTCGACCAGTCCGTTGAAGGCGTCGAGGGAGAATTCCGTCAGGCTGTCGGACGTGTTTTCAAAGGCTTTAAGGAAATCCTCATACCCGGCTTTCCGGGATTGGGTCTCTTCGATTTTCTCGCTGAGCTCGTCAATCCGTGCCTTGAGCTTGTCGTACCGGTCGGCAAGGTCGTCGTAACGCTTCTGGTAGGCGCTCTGGTCAAGGGCCGTCCGGGCGTTCTCCTCGATGTTCTTCTGGACTGCATCGGCTACGACCTGCGCCTCGTCCATGAGCCTGTCGCGCTCGGCTTCCAGCTCGTCGGTTTTGAAGAGGAGCGGAAGCATCGCTTTGCCGTTTGCGATGACCTCGGATTTCGTTTCGAGGAGCTTGTTTACCGCTGACAGGAACGCGGTCTTCACTTCGCTGTCGTCGATGGCTGGCGTCGTGCATTTCTTGCCGCCGTCGTACTTGTGGTTGCACCGCCAGATGGTCTTTCGGTATTTGCTGTTGCTGTGCCAGACCTTTGAGCCGTAGAAGGAGCCGCACTGGCCGCAGCGGATCTTGCTGGAGAAGACGTGGACGCCGCTGTGGTACATGACGCCGTTGCCGCGCTTCTTCATCTCGCGCTGAACAAGGTCGAACGTCTCCGGCGCGATGATCGCCTCATGGTCACCTTCCACGTAGTACTGCGGAATCTCGCCCTCGTTCATTTTCGTTTTCTTGGTCAGGTAGTCGACCGTATAGGATTTCTGCAGCAGGGCATCGCCCTTGTACTTCTCGTTTCCGAGGATGGACTTGACGGTGCTGATGCTCCAGTGGTCCATGCCGCCGGGCGTCTTGATGCCGTCATTGGTAAGCTGTCTGGCGATGCCGTTGTAGGTCAGGCCCTGCAGGAAAAGCCGGTAGATGCGTTTGACGGTTTCGGCCTCCTCGGGGTTTACGACGAGCTCGCCATGCGGTCCGCGATCGTATCCGAGGAACCGGTGGAACGGAACCGTCACCTTGCCGTCAGCGAATCGCTTCCGCTGTCCCCAGGTGCAGTTCTCGGAAATGCTCCGGGATTCCTCCTGAGCAAGGCTGCTCATGATGGTGATGAGAAGTTCTCCCTTGCCGTCGAAGGTCCAGATGTTCTCCTTCTCGAAGTAGCATTCGACGCCGTTTTCCTTGAGTTTCCGGATGGTGGTGAGGCTGTCGACGGTGTTCCGGGCGAATCGGCTAACGCTCTTGGTGACAATCAGGTCGATCTTTCCGGCGAGCGCGTCTTCGATCATGGTCTGGAAGCCGATTCTTTTCTTGATGCCGGTTCCGCTGATTCCCTCGTCCGTGTAGACGTTGACGAATTCCCAGTCGTCGCGGCCTTTGATGTAGTTCGTATAGTAGTCGATCTGCGCTTCGTAGCTGGTGAACTGGTCGTCATGGTCGGTTGAGACGCGGGCGTATCCGGCGACGCGGCGTTTCTTCTTCTCAGTGATGGGAGTGGAGGAAAATCGCGTCCGGGATGCCGGGATTGTGGTTACTTTCTTTTGCTGCTCCAATGTTTCTCACTCCTTATTCTCTTCATGTTTTCGCTGATTTTCTGCCTGCGCTCCGGTGTGAAGCTGTCCCGGATTGCCTCGGTCTGTTTTTCCCGGCGCTCATCTGTCCACGGCACGCCTTCCTTGCTGAACTCGTAGTCCCGCTCGGCGGTGCTGCCGTCCTTGAAATGGAAGGTCAGGTGCGTCAAGTCCCGGACGCTGATGTGGTCGATTCGTTCGAGGAAGATGTTCTCGTCGAATTCGTCGATGCCGAGGACCTCGGTGATGATTTCCTTCAAATGGTCCTCGCGCAGGCTCTTTCCCGGATGGTTCTTCTTATCGGCGCATTTCCAGTAGGCGTTCCTGTGCCCGTCGGCCATGACGCATGTCTGCTTCCGGTAGTTGCAGCCGCATTCCTCGCAGCGGATCTTCGTGGTGAAGCAGGTGATGTCGTCCCGTGTGGCCGGATGCCGTCTGCGGTACTGTGATGCGCGTTGCCGGTTCTCCTCGGTCCATGCTTCCTTCTTGGCGTTCCTGTACCAGTGGTGCTCCAGCGTGGTTCCGTCGGTAAATTCGAAGATCATGGTTCCGGTTTCTGGAACGGTGATCTGCTTGACTCTTTCGGAGAAGATGTCCTCGTCGAATTCCGGGATGCTGAGCACCTTGGCGCATTCCTCTTTCAGCACATCCTCGCGGATGATTCCGCTTGAGCAGGAGGAGCAGTTTGTCTTCTTGTGTGAGGTGCAGGTCCAGAAGGTATATTTCTCGCCGAGTCTGCTCATCTTCGCGCGGTTCCTTCGGGTGGAGCGGACGAAGCTGCGTCCGCAGAGTCCGCATTTGATTTTCGTGGAGAAGCAGTTCAGGTTGAGCGCCTTGTTGCCGAAGCAGCCGAGTTCCCTGCGCCGCGCCATCTCGGCCTGCACGTAGTCGAACGTCTCCTTGCTGATGATGGCCGGATGCGTGTTCTCCACGTAGTATTGCGGCAGCTCGCCGTGGTTCTTCCTGACCTTCTTCGTAATCGGGTCGGTGACGTATTCCTTCTGGTAGAGCATGTTGCCCGTGTAGGTGACGTTCGTGAGGATCACCTTCAGGTTGGAATCCACCCACGGAGCTCCGGCCCGTGTCTTGATTCCCTCGGCGGCGAATTCCTTCTCGGTCTCCTGACGGGATTTCCCGTCGAGGAAGTTCTGGTAGATGCGTCGCACGATGGCGGCCTCCTCCGGGACGATGACCATCTCATCGCCTTCCCAGCGGTAACCGTAGACGTTCATGTGTCCGTTCGCGTAGGGGATGCCCGCCTGCATGCGCTTCCGGATTCCCCATTTCACATTGTTGGAGATGCTCTCGGTTTCGGACTGCGCGAACGAGGCAAGCAGAGTGAGCATGACCTCGCCGTCGCCGGACAGCGAATTGATGTGCTCCTTCTCGAACCGCACCTCGATGCCCAGCTCCTTCAATTGCCGGACGGTTTCCAGCAGGTCGACCGTGTTTCGGGCGAATCGGCTGATGCTCTTGGTGAGGATGATGTCGATCTTCCCGGCCTCGCAGTCGGCGAGCATGCGCTGGAACTCTGGTCGCTTCATGGTGCTTGTTCCGGTGATGCCTTCGTCGGCGTAGACGCCAGCGTACTGCCATTCCGGATTCTTCTGGATCAGCTCCGAATAGTAGCTGACCTGCGCGGAAAGGGAGTGGTGCAAGCGCTCGGTCTCCATCGAGACTCTCGCGTATGCCGCCACCTTCTTCCGCTGTGGCAGAGCCTTGATTTTCGGCTCGATTTTCGTGATTTTCGGCATTGTATCACTCCTTTCGTCTTGTCTATCTATCACTCTGTTTCAGACACATAGCAAGCGTTACGGGGATAATAATGTGCCGATTATCGGCGTGTATTTCTCCTTCATTTTGGTGTCTATGACCGCGTATTCGTCCTCGGTGATGAGGCCCTGATCCAGCATCTTTTTGAACATCTCCATGCTGGCCTGATAGAGCTTTTCGCGTTCGAACTGCTCGTCACTCATGGCCGTCACCGCTTTTGAACCTGTCTGCGATATAGCAGGCGTGCGAGCAGTATTTCCGGTGCCGGTTCCCGTAGGCCGTGAACCTTCTGCCGCATCCGGCGCAGGTGAAGAAGTAGACGGCCTTCCGGTTGACCTGCTCGGGATGTGCGTTCCACCAGCTGAGGCGGCAGGCGTCACAGCAGAACCTGGCTTCCTTCCGTCCGGGCTTTTGCCGGATCGGTTTCCCGCAGAAACGGCAGTAGGAGCCGTCCGGCGTATTCTCGTCACCTGAGTCGGCGATCTGTCCGGTAAGGTTGTTCCTGCGGCAGAAGGCGGATACCTGATTCTTCGTAAGTCCCAGTGCATTAGCAATCGCAGCGTACCCGTGGCCGGAGCTGCGCAGTTTTCTGATCTGTTCTTTTTGCTCTGTATTCATGAGAAAACCTCCAGTCACTTTCCACTGGAGGCGAGCGGACCGTTTTGACGAAGCGGAAACGAAAAAAGGCCCACCGGCGATCCAAATAAAGGAAAGCCAGTGGGCCTGAGAAGGTGATGTGTTTATTTCACGCGAATCCGCCATCCGACCTGGATGAGGTTCACGTTCTTGATAAGCGAGCTGTTCAGCTTCTGGATCGCGGAGACGGTCGTGCCGTACTTCTTCGCGATGCCGGAGAGCGTGTCGCCGCGCTGAACCGTGTAATATGTTGCGGTTGATTTCTTGGAGGTTCCGAGCTTCTCGTTGACCTTGGCCTGCACGACGGCGTAGTCATATCCGGCTGCGGTCAGGCGGGACTTGCGGTCGGAGCCATTGCCCCATTTACCGGCGATGACCTCTGCCGCAATCTCGTCCACAGACTTCTTTGCGGTCGCTGTGCTGGCTGCGGCGCTCTTGCCGTACCCGTTGAATCCGCCGTTCCTGATCGCTGACGGGAAGTCAATGTACGAGTAGTCCATATCGACGTTTCCGCTGATGCCGCTGACCTTGCCTTTGGACGAGTACTGCCAGATTCCGTAGGAGCCGGAATAGCTGCACTTGCTCGACCACTGCGCCACCCAGACGGTGAAGCGCTTCTTGACGGCGTCCGACACCACGGAGTTCAGGCTTGAAAGCGAGGTGTAGAATCCGGCGTAGTAGCCGAGCTTCTCCAGCTCCGTGCAGAATGCGTTGATGAGCGATGAGCAGAAATCCTTCCCGCCCGAGAGCTGAGACTTCTCCTCGATGTCGAAGTAGACCGGATAATCCAGCGGCTTGCCGGACAGAACCTTGGCGCAGGACTGCGCTTCCTGAGTCGCTCCCACGGAGGATGTGGCATATGAATACCAGTACGCTCCAATGTGAAGCTCCGCGGCTTTTGCCTTCCGGTAGTTCTCCTCGAACCACTTGTCTTTGTTCCCGTTGCCGTATCCTGCGCGGATGATTACAAAATCAATACCGGCTGACTTGACCTTATTGAAGTCGATGTTTCCCTGCCAGACCGATACGTCGATGCCTTTGAATGCCATTACTGTTCCTCCTTGTCGTTTCTGTCGTGAAGCTGTTCGAGCACATCTTTGAGTTTTCCGGGAATCGGAAGCCCGAGGTGCGCGGCGTTCTCAGTGAGCGATAAACCTTCATTACTGATGTAGAAGAATATGATCGCGGTTCTCAGCACGCCCTCGTGACCGAGCACGTGGATGTCGAGGATGTTGGCGATGCCGACCAGAATGAAGATCAAAACTTTGCGGCAGATTCCCTTGAATCCGACTGCCGACGAGAGCTTCTTGTCCGCGATGGCGCAGAGCACGCCCGTGATGTAGTCGCAGACCACGAAGATGATCAGCGCAATGAGCAGTCCGTCGCATCCTCCGAGAAAGTATCCGAGCCATCCTCCGATTGCCGCGAAGATGAGCTGTATGGTGTTCCAGAATTCCTTCATCAATGTTTCCCTCCTTTGATTTTGAGCAAAAGTAAAGGCCGCCAGCGGTGTGCTGACAGCCTTGAAAAACTGCGTGATTTATGAAGTTATGAGGTGTCCGTTTGCTTTGGTAATGCCTCCCATAGTCGGAGATCTTCCTGTCCGAGCGACCAGATCGCGATGCCGCGGAGTCCCCAGTGGTAGGCGGCCTGATTTGCCCAGTAAACGAGCGAGTCCACATCCTGATAGTAGAGGATGGAGAAACCGTCCGCGTCTCCAAGGAACAGGCGCGATATCCAGATGTCGATGTCCTTCGGCGTGATCGTCATCGTGTAGTCCTTGCCGCATTCGAGGTCGAGCTGTTGCGAGTGGTAGAACTCGTAGTCCATCGATATGGATTCGCTTCTTGTCGCGGATTCCTCGACATCCGAGGTCAGCGTGAACACCTGGAATTCGTCGTCCCAGGTGCAGTTCGAGCGGCTGATTCTTCCGTACTGCGTAATGGTGCCGTCCGGGAAGGTGACGTCGAACCGTTCGTATGGCTCGTATGTCCATGCGTCGCCCATACGGAGCAGCTCGCAGATTGTCCTCTGGTCAGACTGGTAACCGGCGGTTCCTCCGGAGAATCCGCTGACCGTCGCCGTGAACCGGAGCGTGTTGGACGCGCCGGAGTAAACTCTGACGGTGCTGCCGCGAATCCGCATCTCGATGGTGTAGGTGGTCGGATCAGTGCGGAGACTTGCGGTCGCCGTCTGCTGAATCAACTGCGAATAGCTTCCGAGCTTGGTGCTGCCGTTCCACAGCTCCACGGTCTGACTGCTGTAGTTGAGACAGCAGAACAAACTGCCGCAGAAGATGCCCGCCTTGCCGGTGCTTCCCGCGGGAAAAGCAAGACGCGCCCGAAGGTGGACGTCCTTGAATCCGTCATAGTTCCACGCGAACTTGCCGCTGCCGTCGAGCTGCGAATAAACTCTGGACTCGGAGTATTCGTCCGACCGCCAGATTTTCCATGAGCCGGACAGCGTCTGCCAGTAGTTCGTTTCGAGCATGCCGTAGTCCTCGAAATCCTCGTACCAGATGAGCGCGGAGTCCGGCTTGCGGCGGAGCATTTCGCAGGTGAGTTTGAAGCCCTTGTCCGGCTGGCACTCGTTCCCGTCTACATCGATGAGGTGGCGCGGAGACAGGGTAAACGAAGCTGAACCGGCTGACGGCTCCTCGCTGAACGCCGAGCAGACGCGGAATCCGTAGAACTGCACGCCCTTTACATCGACCGAAACCGTGATGGTGTGCGTTCCGGCTGACAGGCTGATGCCGTCCGCGAGGCACGTCCAGAAGGTGCTGCGCCAGTACGGCCACCAGAGCCGCGACTCGTTGAAATGCTTCTGACTGCCGTCAATGCTGACGTAGATCCCGTTCTTGTCCCAGAAGGGATAGCAGAGCCGGACGGCAATATCGTAGGTTCCGGCAGAACTTACCGTAAAGGAATATGTCGCTTCTCCTGCGTCGCCCATGACTGCGATACCGTTCTCCGAGGAGACGATGCCCGTGTAGCTGTCCGGCATGCCGTCATGATCCACGTAGATGGTTCCGAACGAGGTCTTTTGCGTCTTGCTGTACGCGGTAAGATAACGCCTGCGATTGTAGGTTCCGGTCATCAGCGGGTATTCGTAGCTCGATGCGTCCTGACCTTCGGCGAAGTCGTAGACCTGCGGAAAGGCATATGGAACCTTGTTGTAATCGTCCCAGTAGGCCAGAATCGGGATGAATGGCTGCGGCGGCTTGTCGTCCGTGAAGTTGTACTTGCCCGTCATCCAGTTCTTTGCCGCGTAGTAGGTGTTCGATGTTCCGCGATAGGTTTTGCCGAGGTTCTCCGGCGTATCGTAGATCTGCCAGTTCCAGCCGTACGCGGGAAGTCCCATGAACACCTTTTCCGGCGTCATCGCCTTGACGGCGTAGTCGTAGATCCCGTCGAGCCAGTCCTTTGGGGAAACCGGCCCCGGAGCACTTCCAGCCCACGCCATCCCATAGCTCATGATGGCCGCCGTGTCGCAGTACTGATTCAGGTCCGCGTACACGCACCAGTTCTCGCCGCCGACCGAGCCGTTGACAGCGTTCATGCCGGGCAGGCAGATGTTGATCTTCTTCGTATTGTCGTAATTCTTGACCGCGTTCCAGATATTGCGGAACATCGCCGTCGACTTGGCGTGCGTGGAATAATCGCCGCCGCGCTCGAGGTCGATGTCGACGCCCGCGCACCACGGATACTTCTCCATGATCCGCACGAGCTCGGTGAGAAACTTGTCCTGTGCGCCGTCCGTATTCTCCCGAAGAGCTGTGAACACGCTCGACACGCCGTCGTTGCGGACGGTCAGAAGCCAAGTAATATGCAGGTATTTATTGATGTAGGTCAGCATGTCGCTGATGGCCACGCCGGTTTCGGTAATCGTTCCGGTCGCGTCCACCTTAAAAGAAAAGAGACCTACCTGTGACAGGCGGTCTCCGTAATTCTTCAGCGCGGTGTACATGCGGGCGTTTCCCATGAACGTCCAGACCATGCACTTGCGGCCCTTCAGTATATCCAATGCCATAGGCAGTCACCTCCGTGAGGGCATGAAAAAAGCGCCTCCGAAGAGACGCTTCTTTTGTCAAGCAGCCAAAACGTAATTCAGCCAATCTACAAACCGCTTATAAGCTAACGAGAAGAGATCTGCTCCAAGCTTTTCGACCTTGGGTTTTGCATCTTCCGCACAATCCTTAATAAAAGTAGAGCCGATTCTCTTCATTTCAGCATTATAGTCAATTCCGTTTTTCTGGGTTTTTGTTAATTCTGTGTTTGTCATAAGTTCTCCTTCTCTTTGCAATAATATTGATACGCAGCGCCTATCTCTTTGATCCAGTCAGATCCAAGTTCCGTAGTTTCCTGAATATTCCCATCTCCATTAAATAGGTCGCCAAGTAATCGAAGCACATTTCGAGCAGATTCTTTCGAGGCGTATTTTTCAATAACCTGCTCGGCTTCTGCAACTGCCTGTTGAATCTCTGGCGAGCTCTTAGAATATCCTTCGGCATATAACTTTTTGATGTCAGAACAAGAATTGTTATAGTCGGGATCATTCAGGATCTTATTGATCATCTGCTCGCCGCGTTTAATAGTTTTCGGATCATCAAACTGCTTAAAATATGCTGCGTCCATGATGTCCTTCATTTTCATGAAATCTGGTGGGAGCAATCCGGTTTCATAAATGATTCTCGCCAGCTTGGTCAAGTGATCTAAACGAATGAGAAGATCATGGAGCATTTGATTGCGACTTCCTGCAGGACCATTCAGCAGCTTGCTAATGTCATCGTATGAGTAACCAAATTCTCTGTACCTTACAATTAACCATAGAGTGGTAATTGCTTCATCGTCATAGAAGCAATATTCCATGGTTCCATGCTGCTCCGTGCGAGAAGGGGAAATCAGTCCAGCTTGTTTAATCTTAAAAAGAACTTTTCTCTCTATATGAAGCTGCTTGGCGACTTCGGTTTCTCTGTAATCAGCCATTTGCTCACCTCCTTTCGTTGCTTGATGAGGCAAGTAAAACACTGCGACGACGTCGCAGTCAATGGCTTTTGTAAAAAAGTGAAGAAGGAAATTATGTTATTTCTCCATCCTCCATCTCCTGAAACTCCACATAGAGTCTTGCTGATTTCTTCTCCTCGACCGTAACCGGGTGCTTGCTGTCTCCGGCAGCGGAGTACTGGAAGAATCCGTCCTTCGAGGTGGTCGAGCCGTTTTTCAGGCACTGCCGGGTTGAGGCGAGAAGATCCAGTTCATCACCGGCGTTCGTTGATTCCGTGAACGTTGCCTTGTGCGCTCCGGCGCCGAGGGCGAGAGAAACGCTGCCTGCTTTCATGTTCTGGTTCGGATAGATCTTCCAGTCGAGACCGGTCGATGTTTTTCCGAGATTGAAGATAATGCAGGTCGCACTGCCGCGGACGACGCCGTTGAAGAACCGTTTTCCAGATACGGCGTACTCGTCGCCGGTCGCGTATTTCTTCTGCACAGTCTCTGTGTTGATGACATACCCGGAGAGCATCGCGCCTTCCTGCAGCATGAGATCGGTGAACCAGATGGTGCCGGTGCAGTCCGTGACGATTGGCTTTACGGATACGCTCACGATGCGTTTCTTTTCCTTTTTGTCGATTGTCTCTGTAAATCGTGTGAATATCGGCATAATCAGTCACCGTCCTGCGTCCATTGAATCTCGGAAACGTGTCCCACCCAGCCGGTCGCGATGGAGCCGCCTTGCAGGAACATGTCCGTGATGTAGATTGTGCCGGTGCAGTCGGTCACGCAGACGCGGATGCGGATTTTCTTCACGCGCCCGTTCTGAGGGCTGACCGCCTGTCCGACATGAGTAAATGATGCCACCTGCGCACCTCCTTAAATCAGGTCGATAAAACGTGTCTCCGTGGTCCCGTCTTCGTACTCGAACGTGACCTCGACGCCGACCTGCCCATTGTCTCCCATCTTCAAGTCTTCCGAAGCTATCTGGCAGGAGAAGGTGTAGCTGTCGCGATTTGCTGGAGTGACGGTCTGCGTCAGGCTCTTTGTCGTGTTCAGTGCTCCTTCGCATTTGAAGGAGGCTGTGCCGGACACGCCGTTCTCGGCATCCACCTCGAAGCCGGAGTTCTCCCAGTAGTTGAGACCGGAATCTGCTCTCGAATTCCTGAGATGGTTGAACGGCACAAGGTCCTTCATTTCCTGACTGTCCACCAGATCCGCACCGGAAAGCATGTCTGCGGCGGCGTCCCACTGCGAGGAGGAATCGCCGAGTTCACGGAGCGTTGTAGACAGTTCGAGAACCGTGTTCCATGGCTCCATCAGGTTGTATTCGCGGCGCACGATTCTGGTTTTGACGCTGATATTCAGCTCGTCGTCCCTGACCGTCACGATGTCGCCGAGCTTCCACGACTCATGCTCATAGCCAGTGAGAACCGACAGATCCATCGCGTTGAGAACATACGAGATCCTCGGCGCGGCGTAATCCGCAAGCCGCATCTCCGCGTATTCGAGCATCTGATACGGATTCGTGAAGTTGGAGCAGTCGAGCGTCGATACACGGATTTCATTGGTGTGGGTCGTGTCCTCCACATATTCCTTGCCGTCGTTGATGGACGCGAACGTCATGCCGTCCTTGCCGTAGGCATAGAGCCGGGTGATGAGGCTCTGCGTATCGATGACGCGCTTGATGGACTTCATGTTCTTCTTGTAGCAGAACAGCGCGCCGGAATCCGTGCCGCTGAAGGTCAGCAGGCTCACGGTCTTGTTCGCGTTGTCGAAGATCAGGTCTCCGCCGTGCAGATCCTGCACCTTGCGCAGAATCGCGAGCGCGTTTTTCTCCTGACAGGTCCAGGTGCGTTTCGTGCGCTTGTTGACGGTTCCGACTGTCCATCCGGTGTCCTGCAGCGCGTACGCCATCGGCACGTCCGCGGTGTCGGCATTGAAGGTGATCTCTGCTTTCTTCGTCGAGAATCCAAGGTCGTAGAAAGCGGCCTCGGCGTAAACTGAGGTGATAGCGGTTCCTTGCTCGTTCTTCTCGTCGGTGATTGTCCTAATCCTATAGGAATCATCCCCGACCTTGACCTGCTTCTCGTTCTCCAGATATTTGCGTTTCTCGTCCCGGAAGGGCAGGTTGAATTCCAAGGTGTCGATGCCGTTGATCTCGCCGGTGATAATGACGTCGTAGGCGTTTTCGAGCACAGCTTCCTGTTCGCCATTCAGATCGAGAACGGCCAGTAATTTCTTTTCAGCAGCCACGCGATCACCTCCATCTGCTGCGAGCCTGAATGGTCAGTTTCTTGAACGCCGACTCGCCGGGCGTCGAAAGCGCAATTCTTCTTACCGTCGGCGTTACCGATGAATCCGTTGTAGCAAGCGTTAGTCTGAATTTGATGTACTTTGCGGAATCCGACTGCACGGTGTTGTCCGCGCCGGGAGTCGCCCAGTCGCTCCACGTCGAGAGATCGTCTGAGGTAGAAGTCTCTATTGCCACAGCCGTTCCGGTCGGCGTATCAGCAGTCAGGGAGACATAGCACTTTCCGGTTATCCCGTATTCCACAGCGGCGGTTGTGAGGTAGCTGCTCGAAGCATAGGTCCCGCTTGTCGCCTTGAGCGTGACGGCGTTCTCAGTCGTCAGCCCGTCCACATCCGCGGTTGAATCCGCCGCGTTGCAGGTGAGAGATTCCTGGAACCAGAGTGCGATATCGTCCGCAGTCAGACTGGAATTGCAGTTCAGGAACCAGTCGTCGAAGTTGCCCGCGTACCAGTAGGATTCCGCGTGCATGCCCCAGATGAGGTCGGCTGTGCAGGAGCGGTTGAGCTCGCCAGTGAAGCTGACGGAATCCGATATCCAGACTTCGCCGGAGGATCTCGCACCAAGCACATACTGCGCCGTATGGTCGTCCGGCTTGATAACAGCCGCAATGAAGTACCACAGCCCGTTTGTCAGCGTGAAGCTCGGCGTGAAATCCTGGTCGAGGATCAGCGTGCCGGACGAGTTGTACAGCATCAGGCGCGGCTTCCCGGAATGGAGCGACAGGTAGAATATCGGGTTGCCGGTTCCCTGCCGGGTGTTGAGCAGCGGGCAGAAGGTGTTCCCGACCGAGTAGGTTGTCGGCATGAACCATCCGCCGACCGCGATTGTCTTTCCGATATTCGAGAACATCGTGCCGTCGTTGCTGACTTTGAGGTACGTCTGCTCGGTCGACGGGTTGTTGATGTTCATACGGAAGGAACGTCCGAGGTGTCCTGCCTGCAGGGACGCGGTGGTGCCGCTCCATTTATTGATATATGCGTTTCTGCCTTTGCCAGAACTGTCCGCGAGATTTGTGTCAGCGTCCGGCGCGGATTCGTTGAACCGCCACAGACCGTCCGTTCCCCATGATGCGGGAACCTGCCCGGTGAACTCGTCCTGTGTGTTGAGCGTCTGAACCGTCGTTTCCGTTGTGCTGTCGGCTTCTATCGTGATGGTGTTTGCGCCGACCTTGAGCGACGGGAAGTCGAGGCTTTCCAGCAGCGGCAGGCCGTTGCGCAGCGTGTTGCCGTCCGCGTCCGTGACCTTAGCCGTCATGAGCGAGGAGTCGATGACGAGCACTTCATCCTCGGTAAGAACGCCGTCGATTTTCAGGCTGCTCCCGTTGGTGGTGATGACCGCGTTCTTGCCCTTGGCGAGATCCGCCACAAGCGAATAGACCGGCAGGGAGTCTGCGTTGCCGAGCGTCCGGTTCAGTGAGAATGTTCCTGCCTCGGTTATCTCGAACGTCTCGTCCTTCTCCGCGTAGGCGTAGGGATCTGGGCAGAGGAACGTCAGGTCAAAGGTGCAGGAGTTCCGCACGACCTTGTCGAAGGAGAACCCGCTCTCGAGCCTTGCCCGGTAGACGCGGTTCGGCTCCTTGTCGAGAACCAGATCGCACAGCCCGATGTCCGGGTTCAGCCACGCGATGATCTCGTCCTTGCGCGTGAGAAAGTCGGCGTCGCTTTTGCCGGGAGGGATGAAGCAGGATATCTCGATCTTGCGCTCGCCGATAGTTTCCCCGAAGTCAAACACGCCCTCGCGTCCGGGAACGGTGATCGTGTTGTTGGTGAAGTCCGGCATGCGGTTTTCTTTTGTCATTCGGGTAGCCAGGCCAAAACTCTGACTTGTTCTGCCATTGAATTTGAATCCCATTAGATCACCGATCCTTTCGCGCGTCTGCTTCCGACAAGCAGAGTGTTGAGCTGCTGGGAAATCTTCCGGATGTCGTCGTCGCTTCGGACGCTCATGTTTTCGATGTTGATGAGCGGGCCGGAGTTCCCGGCGGTCTCGCTGACGGCGTCCCGGATCATGTTTTTGAGACTGTTCACGCCGACCACTGCTTCATCGCCCGCTTCTCCGCCACCGAGGAGCGTATTGCCGGACTGTCCGAAGATGGTCGCGTCCTTCAGGATCATGCCGCCGTCCATCGCCTTCTTGTACCAGGAGACGCTGAAATGCGGAATGCTCGGCGGGTTCAGGCTGAAAGAGCCGGAAACCGAGAAATGCGGGAGTTTGATTTTCGGCAGGCTCCACTTGAAGTTGAACACGCCTTTCAGCTTGTTCACAATGCCGGAGACGAAGCTCCAGATGTTGTTGAACACCGATGTGAAGGTGCTCTTGATGCCGTTCAGGATGCCGCTGATCGTGCTCTTGATCGTGTTGAAAGCAGAGGTGATCCCGGACTTCATCGTGTTCACGACGCTCATCACGGCAGACTTGATGCCGTTCCAGACCGAGGTCGCGACGGATTTTATCCCGTTGAACACGGTCGAGGTGACGGTCTTTATTCCGTTCCACGCGGTTGTGACGGCGGTCTTGATGCCATTCACCACAGTCGTAATCGCGGTTTTAATGGCGTTCCATACGGTGGTGACGACAGTCTGAATGGCGGTGCAGACCGTCGAAATCACAGTCTTTATCGCGTTCCATATCGTGGCCACCACGGTCTGAATTGCTGTGAGAACCGTCGTGATGACCGTCTTGTAGATATTGAAGTAGGTCGTAACGACCGTCTGTATCGCTGTAAAAATCGTGGTGAAGAATGTCTTGATGCCATTCCACACAGTCTGAATCACCGTGCTTATCGCATTCATCACAGTTGTGACGACAGATTGGATTCCGTTCCACGCGCCGGACAGGAAGCTTCTGATGCCGTTCACCGCAGAAGTGAATACGCCGGAAATCGCGCTCCAGATGGTCACGAAGAAGTCCTTGATCGCCGTCCAGACGGTTACCGCGACTTCCTTGATGTTGTCCCACAGGTTGATCCAGAAATTGCGGAAGCTCTCGCAGTTGTTCCACAGATAGATGAACGCCGCGACAAGCAGTCCGATTGCCGTGATAATCAGTCCTATCGGGTTCGCCGCCATTGTGGCGTTGAGCGCAGTCATGCCGGTTTTCACGACATTTATCGCCGAGACTATTTTCGGAGCAAGTGTCATCAGGGCTCCGACACCGGTCGCCATCTTGCCGACGACAATCAGCACGGGACCGATGGCAGCGACGATTGCCGTGATGGTCAGGATCATTTTCTGCGTCGCCGGGTCCATGTCCATGATGGCGTTCATCACGTCGATGATCTTCTCCATCAGACTCTGGAAGGCGGGAGCGACCGCCTGTCCGATGGTGACGGTCAGCACGTCAAAGGTGGATTTAAGCTGCTCGATCGTGCCGCCGGTCCCCGACATCAGGGCGTTCGACATGTTCTCTGCCGAGCCGCCGCAGTCGTCGAGCGCGTCACGGAGAGAAGAAACTTCCGACGGCGAGGTCTGGATCAGCGTCAGCCACTTGGACATCTGGTTCTTGCCGAAGATGTTGGCCGCGGCCTCGAGCTTCTCCTGATCGGTCAGCCCGGAGAACGCGGAGTTGAGGTTCGCCAGCACGGTCGGCATATCCTTCAAGGTGCCGTTCTCGTTGAAAATGGCGTAGGTCTGCCCGGTGGAAAGTCCGAGCTGATCCATCGCCGTCGCGCCTTCCTTGGCCGGAGAAGCGAGACGAGCGAGTCCGGTTTTCAGAGCGTTCGCGCCTTCACTTCCGGAAATGCCTGCGTTGCCGAACACGTCCGTAATCGTCGCGAGATCTTTGACGTCCCATCCAACGGTTTTGCAGATAGGGCCTGCGACGGACATCGCCTCGAACAGCTCCGAGGTCGTTGTGTTCGCCTGCGCCTGTGCCTTGGCGAGAACGTCGGCGTAGTTTGCCGCTTCAGAGGAGTCCGCGCCGAACATCTTCATGGCGTTGCCAAGTCCAGAGGTGGTCTCGGAAAGATCTGTGCCGGTACCGGCGGCGAGGTTCATCGCCGGAGTCAGCATGTCCGTGGCTTCCTTGGCGGTGAAGCCCTGACGCGCGAAGTTCAGCGTTGCGTCGGCTGCGTCCTGCATGCCGTAGACAGAGTTCTTCGCGGACGTTCCGATCTGGTCCCACAAGCCCTCGAAGTCCTCGGCGGAGTTCGCCGTGTCGCCCATCGTCTGCTTGACGAGGTTGAACTGCTTGTCCACATCGCCATAGGCTGTTACGGCGGCGGTTGCTCCTGCTACGACGGGCGCAGTGAAGCCCATCGTCATTTTCGTTCCGGCGCTCGAAAGGCTCTCGCCGACGGACTTGACCTTCTCACCGGCTGCCGCGATTTTCTGCGCGGAGACGGAGCCGAAGTTCTCATATTCCTTGGTCAGGCTTTTGAGATCCTGCTCGGTTTCGACGATTTCTCGCTGAAGCGCGTCATACTGGCTTTGCGACATGTCGCCGTTCGCGAGTGCCTGATCTGCCTGCTTTGCCGCTTCCTTGAGTGCTTCGAGACGCTCCTTGGTGGCGGCGATTTCCGTCTGGAGTCCTTTCTGCTTCTGGGAGAGGAGTTCCGTGTTGCCGGGATCGAGCTTCAGGAGCTTGTTCACGTCCCGCAGGCTTTTCTGCGTATTCGATATCTGTTTGTCGACCGATTTCAGCGATTCGGTCAGTTTGGTGGTGTCGCCGCCGATCTCGACGGTGATGCCCTTGATTCTGTTCGCCATGCGGATACACCTCCCTTCAAGGCTTTACATAGAATTAGCTGAACTTATACCCTCTGCTGGTAGCAGAGAAAAGCGTGAATTGTTATCCTCCAGACAGGAGGTAGTGCATATGTATAAGACATTTGTTATCGGATACAATCCGAAAGCACATAAAATGGCCGAAGAAATCGAGAAAAAGGCAAATGAGCTCGCTCAGGACGGCTACAAGGTTCTCTCGTTCTCCATCACGAACAGTGGGAAAGCCATCATTCTTGCGGATAATGGAAAGCCCAAGGATGATTAAAATCAGAATCTGTCCATCATTTCCTGCGTCGCGATTTCCGGGTAATCCCAGTCGTCGTTGCTCATTTCTGCGTACATGTCGTTGACCGTGCCGATGGTCAGCAGATCAAGCTCCGAAATGTGAAGCCCGATCTGCACGCAGCGCAAAAGAAAGAGCGGGGTTGTCATTTCCCGCTCTGTCGCGCGATGTTTTTTTTAGACTGAACCTGCTGTTCCGTGTTGATTCCCCAGAGCTCGATGATCTGCGGAAGCACCTCGTAGATCGAGAATGTGTTGAAGCCGTCGAGCCAGTCCTCCGGCGTATCCGGAACAGTGGCATCCGCGTGCTTTGCCATCAGCCACGCGATGTTCTCAAACAGCTCCAGACTGAACGTATCCAGACTGGAGTTCTCTTCGTCGTTTTCGCTGATGCCTTTCTGCAGCTCGTTCAGGTCCCGGTAGATGTCCCGGTGGAACTTGTTCCGGTAGAGTCTTGGAATGGCGGCGGAGGCACGGAACGTGACCTCCTGACCGTCAATTTCTATTGTCTTTGTAACCGCCATCGTTTACTCCTCCTCCGTGCTGTAGCCCGTGCTTGCCTTTGCGCCGGACGAGGTCGTCGCGGTGTCGCTCGGTTCGTAGACCTTGTCGTACCAGGCGTTGTAAACCGCGTCCGTCGTGTTCGTGCCGGTCTTGACCTTCACGAGACCGCTCGGCAGCGGAGAAACAGTGATGGACAGCGTGTCTGTCTGCACCTCGGTCGAGTCTTCCTTGGTCTGGCCGGAAACGGAAGGACGGGTAGCCGAGCAGTAGTACATGCAGTGGCGGATCTTCCTTTGGTCGCCGGAAAACTCGAACAGCAGCGCGAAATGCTCCGGCTCGACATCCTTGTTCTCGGCAATTACGCCGTTCGCGTCCTCGGTTTCATGCATCACGTCCGTGAGGAAGCTCTCCGGGATGAGCGCCAGCTCGAAGTCGCCGGAATAGCCGTTGTTGTTCGAGACCATGTAATAAACGGTGTCGTCTGCGTAGAACGGCTCGTTGTCGCCCTCCGCGTCAAGCGAAAGGCTGACCGCGCCGGGCATCGCGACAGGCGTGCCGAATGTGACGGTGCCGTCCTCGGCGAGCGTTGCGATGGCGTAGTGGCAGTTCTTCAGGCCGAATTTGACCTTGTTCTTCTTGTTTGCCATAATCGTTAACCTCCTATTATTTGAGTTTGGTAAAGCACCTCGTACATCTTTTCGTTCTCGATCCAGACCTCCGACTTCTCGTAGGGCAATTCATGAGAAATGAGGATGTCCTCGATTTTCGATTCAATGTCCGGGTTCTTCTTGTCTGTGTAAAGCTCGATGTTAAACTCGTCGACTTTCTGCCAGACCACGTTGTCTGCGAACATGTTGTCCGTTCCCGGAAACAGAAAGCAGATGAACGGCGGGTCCGGAGACTCGCCCTCCGCGAAGTGGTCGTAGGCGATAGGGAGACCGGCTTCCTCGAGCATGGTTACTATGTCGTCGTAGCTCATAGGCGTCATCCTTTCAGATTGGATTCGATCTCGCGCACCAGCTTTTCGTTGCCAGCCTGTTCAGCTGGCGCGATGTGCGGACGTGCAGCAACTCTGCCTCCGCCGCGCTTGGCATGGCCGTGCTCGAGCAGGTGCGCAATCTGGTAGCGGTTCCGCGAATGCACGACGAGGTCGATGGACTCCGCGTCCTCGCTGACCGTCTTGACCGACCAAGATTTCTTGTACTTGCCGGTGCGAACGGGAGCGCCGGACTGGATGTCCTTTTTGACGGATTTCGCCGTGTCCTTGACCGCGTCCTTCATGTCGTCCGCGGCGAGGTCGGCGTACTCCTTCAGGCCCTTCATGACCGCGTCGCGCAGCCCGTCGATTGATACCTTCTCGTTCATTTCGATTTCTCCAATGCGCAGTTGAATTTCAGCGTGTTCTTCTTATAGCCCATCGGGTTCACGTAGGTGATGTTGTAGACCTTGCCCTCGGCGAGAATCCGGTACTCCGTGGATTCCACAGCGGCAAGCTCCGAACAATATCGGCAGGTAAAGTTCAGCGATTCCTCCGGGTTGATCACCTCGCCGGAAGTCTCCGAGCCGTAGGAATCCGTTCCGACGGTCGCCCAGCATTTGAAGTAGTCCGTCCATGAAGCGGTGTGATTGCCGTACTTGTCCGAGGTCACTTCGTTTTTCTGGAACGTGACCGGCACGCGCATGTTGGCTATCTTCATCAGAATCCCTCCTTGCGCACTCCGAACAGCAGCGCACGGAGCGTCAGGTTCAGCTGATTGTGGTCAGCGTCTTCGCGGTGCTCGTAGAGATAAGCCACGGTGTAGAGGATGGCGATGCGCATGCGGATGAGGATTTTCTCCTCGTCCGATTCCCATTCCTCATCGGAGAAGCGTGCGATGTCCTGTACGGTTGCTGTTGCTGTGGTTATCAGGTTGGAAATCAGCTCGTCCTCATCGGAAGAACTGACTCGCAGATAGGTTTTTGCTTCCTCAAGCGTTACTTCCATGAGACACCTCCATAAAAAGTGAAGCGGACACCCGCGAAGGATGCCCGCCCGCAACAAAGCAGAATCAATCAGCCTGCCGCCTTGACGGAAAGACCGCGCACGGCCTCCGGCAGGATCAGCTTGCCGTCCACGCGCTCCGACGCGAGGAACCCGATCTGGCCGTTCGCAGCATAGAGTTCGGACAGGCGCTTGAAGCTGCGTCCCTGACGGTCGGCAATCCAGTAGTAGCTGAAGTCTCCAAACAGAATCGGCACGTTGCCCGCGGCCAGCTCCGGCGCGTAAATCGAAGTGCGGTACGGACGGTTGAGGATCGTGTCCGGCTGACCTGCTACCACAGACGGCTGCCAGATGTAGTTGCCGTTTCCGTCCTTGATCTTGCGCAGCGCCTTGACGGTGGAGTCGTTGAGAATCCAGACCGCGCGGTTGCGGTAGACAGAACGCAGGGAGTGGAACACGTCCATGATCTCGTCGAAGGTGATGTTCGTATTGGCGATCTCCGTGGTCGCGCCCTCGGTCGCCTTGACCTTGGTGAACACGCCCTCCGGTTTCTTCTGGCCGTCGCCGACAAGGAACGCCTCCTCCTCGGCAGCGCCAATGCGTCTCGCAAACTCGGTGGAGATGTAGGACTCCAGATCGAATACGCTGTCGTTCATCAGCTCCTCGGATACCTTGATCGCGGTTCCGAGCTTGTATGCTGAGAGGGTGATCTGGTCGAAGGTGTCGTCGGATTCCGGATACAGTCCGTTCTCCTCCATCCACGATGCGGTGCCGTGGGACGCGACAATCGGAATGGTGTGGGTTCCGCTGTCGGTCTGGATGACGTGTGCGAGGCTTCTGAAGAAGTTCTCGTCGGTCAGTGCCTGAACGAGAGTCTTTTCATACTCATCCGGGACGAGGTATCCGCCGTTCGCGTCGGTGCCGACCTCCAGAACGTTCTGCACGTCGTACCAGTTGCGCTTGCGGATTGAATCCCAGAAGGCGGTCTTGTACGCCTTGGACGCGATGCCCGGCTTGTCGTCCGGCTCGTCCTTCGCGCCCGGCTTTCCGGTGAGCGGAGAAGAGGTCGGCTGAGACAGCATCTTGTCGATCTGCTCCTGCCGCTGCAGGCGCTCGATGTCGTGCGTCAGGTCGGTGACTTCCTTTTCCATCTTGTCGTAGGTTGCCGCGTCCTCTGCGGAAACGTTGCCGCCATTGTCGGAGTGGGTGTCGAGGAAGTTCTTAGCGGCGTCCCACGCCTTTGCTCTGCGGTCCATAAGTTCCATAATCTTGGTCATAATCGTTATCCTCCATTCATTAGTGGCTGAGAAGCGAGAGCCGCTTCTCAAGATCTGCGACCTTCACGGTCTGTGTCTTTATTTCGGGTTTGCGTTTCGGTATCAGCTTCGAGAGCAGGGAATCCGTGACGGCTTTCCGGGAGAAAAGCATCTCGACTTCGCCGTCATCAGGCTCGTCGCCCTCGGTGCTTTCGTCGGGCTCGGTTCCGTCCGCGAACAGGATCTCGTCGGCGAATCCGAGCTTCTTGGCTTCCTTAGCGTTCATCCAGGTCTCAGCGTCCATGAGCTTGCTGATCTTGTTCCGGGAGAGACCGGACTTGATCTCGTAGGCGTTCATGATGGATTCCTTGACCTCGGACAGCATGTCGATGGCTTTCTGCATCTCCTCGGAATCGCCGATTGCGATGGTCGCGGGATTATGCACCATCAGCATCGCGACCGGACTCATGCAGACCTTCGTTCCCGCCATTGCGATGACGCTTGCCGCCGAAGCCGCGAGCGCGTCGATCTTGACGGTCACCTCATACGGGTAGTCCATCAGCATGTTGTAGATCTGCGCCGCCGCGAAGACGTCGCCGCCGGGCGAATTGATCCAGAGCGTGATGTTGCCTTTTCCGCTGTTCAGCTCGTCCTTGAAGACCTGCGGCGTGACTTCGTCGCCGTACCAGGTCTCATCGGATATTTCCCCGTCGAGGTAGAGCGTGCGGTCGCTGCCGAAGCTGTCCGGCGTTTCGTTTCTGGTCCATCGCCAGAATTTTCTTGTCATAGGGGCTTCCTCCTTTCCCGGAGCCGGTCACCGGACTCCGACTGTTCCTGTGATTCTTCCGATTTCTCGGTCGATTCTTGTTCTTCATTGGGTTGTTCCTCCGTTTCTGTTGAAGCTGAGGCTGCGAAGATTCCTGCGTCCTCGAGCTTGGTCATGTTGCCGTTGATAAGGTACAGATCGCCGCCCTTGTCCTCCGGGATGCGGTCGAGGTTTTCAAGCTCGCGTATGTCGTTCGCCGACATCCATCCGTTCTGCCTTGCAGTTGCGTAGCCGTTCATGCGGCTTTCGTAGTCGCCGCGAAGCAGGCCGTCTACATTGAACTTGAAGAAGTATTCCTTCTTTTCCTCGGGCCGGAGGAGAGCACGTCGCATCGACTGCTCCCAGCGGGATACCCACGGGTCGAGCGTGTATTTGACGAATTCCAGCGACTGCTGTTCGATGTTCGAGAAGCTCGACTTCTCCAGGTCGCCGATCATGTGCGGCGGGATGCGGAATATCCTCGCGATCTCGTCGATCTGGAACTTGCGCGTCTCGAGGAACTGCGCCTGCTCCGGTGAAATGGAGATCGGCGTGTATTTCATGCCTTCCTCGAGAACCGCCACCTTGTTGGAGTTGGCGGAGCCGCCGAAGGCTGAGTTCCACGATTCGCGGACGCGCTCCGGATCTTTGACCACGCCGGGATGCTCTAAAATGCCGCCGGGCGTAGCGCCATTTGCGAAGAACTTCGCGCCGTACTCCTCGCAGGCAATCGCCATGCCGATGCTGTTCTTGGCCATCGCAATCGGCGAGTAACCGACTAAGCCGTCGAAGCCCAGTCCGGGAATGTGCAGCACGTCGAGTGGTGAAAGCCTTACGACGGAGCCTTTCATGGTGTGCGCCTCGTCTGTCGAGGTCTGGTATTCGTAGTAGAGCTGCCCGTTTTCGTCGCGATCGACCGTCATGCGGTTCGGCATCAGCGGATAGAGGGCCACGACGTCGCCCTTGCCGTTTCGGATGATCTGCGCGTAGGCGTTGCCCCACAGGAGCAGGTGCGTCATAAGCGTCTCCCGGAACACGAACGACGTCATCTCAGGATTCGGCTCGTCGTGCAGAAGCTCATAGAGCGGATGGTCGATGGCTTTTTCCTTCGAGCCGTTCTCTGCGTATCTGTACAAATGCAATGGAAGCCCGGCTATCGCCTCGGACAGAATCCGGACGCAAGAGTAGACCGCCGTCATCTGCATGGCGGATCGCTCCGTCACGGCTTTGCCGCTTGTCGTTCCTCCGAAGAAGAAGCGGTACGAGCTGCCCGCTGTGCTGTCCTTGGGAGCGTCGCGCCCTCGAAACCATCTGTTGAATATGCTCATTGCCACACCTCCATTTGATTAAGGGCCTCCCGCAGCAGCAGGAAGCCCAATAGTGAAATCAGAATCATTCATTTGTCCTCATTCAGATAAAAAGAATGCCTCTCGAATCGTAAACGGAGGCAGCATTGTCATTGCCCATTCGTATCGCCCTGTCGAGCGCCATAATGGTCGCTATCGCGCCGTCGATCTTCTCGGTCGATTTCTCCTTGTCGGCCTTGATGTTCCCGGCAGGATCGGTGCGGATGAAGATGTTGTCCATCATCCAGCGGAGAACCGGGTGGCCGCCGTGCGCGATTTTCTTCTCCAGCACGAGCTTCATCAGCTCCTTGGTCGGCGGTGACATGTCTTTGAAGCCCTGCCCGAAGGGAACGACCGTGAAGCCCATGCCCTCAAGGTTCTGCACCATCTGAACGGCTCCCCAGCGGTCGAAGGCAATCTCCCGGATATTGAAGCGCTCGCCGAGGTTCTCGATGAGCTTCTCGATGTATCCGTAGTGGATGACGTTGCCCTCGGTCGTCTCGAGCACGCCCTGCTTCTGCCAGAGATCGTAGGGGACGTGATCCCGTCGGACTCTGAGGTCGAGCGTGTCCTCCGGCACCCAGAAGTACGGGAGAACCACGTACTTGTCGTCCTCGTCAAGCGGCGGGAAAACAAGCACGAAGGCAGTGATGTCGGTTGTGCTTGAGAGGTCGAGCCCGCCGTAGCAGACGCGGCCTTCGAGGTCGTCCTCGTTCACAGGGAAGGCGCAGGCGTCCCACTTGTCCATTGGCATCCATCTGACGGACTGCTTTACCCACTGGTTCAGGCGGAGCTGCCGGAAAGCGTTCTCCTCGCCGGGATTCTGCTTCGCCGACTCGCACGCGGCCTTGACCTTGTCGATGTCGACCGTGATGCCGAGGCTCGGATTCGCTTTCTTCCAGACCTTCGGATCGGTCCAGTCCTCAGACTCATTCGCGCCGAAGATCACCGGGTAGAAGGTCGGATCGTGCTTTCTGCCGTTCATGATGTCGAGCGCTTTCTGGTGCTGCTCATAGCAGATCGACTGCGTATCATTCCCGGCAGTCGTGATCAGGAAGAACAGCGGCTGCATCCGCGCGTCGCCGGAGCCCTTGGTCATGACGTCAAAGAGCTTCCGGTTCGGCTGCGTGTGCAGCTCATCGAAGATAACCCCGTGCGTATTGAAGCCGTGCTTGTTCGCCACGTCAGCGGACAAGACCTGGTAGAAGCTGTGCGTCGGCAGGTATTCGAGCCGCTTCTGCGATTCGAGGATCTTCACGCGCTTTGAGAGTGCCGGGCAGAAGCGCACCATATCGACTGCCACGTCAAAGACGATCTTGGCCTGATTCCTGTCAGCCGCGCAGCCGTACACCTCGGCACGCTCCTCGCCGTCTCCGCAGGTGAGCAGCAGCGCGATCGCAGCGGCAAGCTCCGACTTGCCTTGCTTCTTCGGAATCTCGACGTAGGCGGTGTTGAACTGCCGGTAGCCGTTCTCCTTAATCACGCCGAACAGGTCGCGGACGATCTGCTCCTGCCAGTCGATCAGCTCGAAGGGCTTTCCGGCCCAGGTTCCCTTGGTATGGCAGAGCTGCTCGATGAACAGGCAGGCGTAGTCGGCAAGATTCTCGTCGTAATGGGAGGTCTTCTCCATGAACCGCGTGACCTTGTATTTCTTCAGTTTCCGTACTGCCAATGGAAAATCACTCCCTTCATGGCATAAAAATAACCGCATCGCTGCGGCTTCTATCAGTACGAGAGCGAGAGCCCGGTTGGGCTCTGCTTTCGGAATATTCAAATTCAGGTTGATGCTTAGTTGTACTGCTTCATGAGTACCGCGTAGGCAAGCTGACTGGCTTCGTCCTCGGGCTCGATGTCCCATCCGCGGTCGTAGTTGAGTGTGACCTTGCCGCCGACACGCAGTTCCATCTTGGAAATGCGTCCGCCGTCGATTCCGTAATCCTCGGAAGGCTCCGGGTAGTGCTTTACCCAGTACTTTACAACCGCTCCTTCGATGAGCAGTGATCCTTTTTCCCACATTGTCTTGTCCTCCTTCAGGCTTTTCTGACTTCGACCAGCCATCCGGTAGTCGGGTGCTGTTCGCCGGTTTCCTTTTCCGTTACCATCCAGTCTTCGTCGATGAAGCAAAGGTGCTTTCCGACCTTGATGAAGCGGATGCTCTCGAATCCGGGAATGTTGCAGCGGATGACCTTTGCGCTGCGACTTTCTCCGTCGTAGCTTTTGCCGTCCCAGCCGTTGAAGGTGAAGCGGATGCTTTCCTTTGTCTTTGTGAAGGCTTCCTCGAAATCCTCCCGGCTGATGCTGGTGTTGTAATCTCCAAGTGTGAAGTGGCTTCTGAGTTCGTCGTAAATGTTTGTCATGGTGGTTTCCTCCGTTTGCTTTGTTTTCCCTTTCGGTGTGTACATATATCACTCTGAACGGCCTTTATAGCAAGTCGTTTCCGGAGAATATATGTGACAATCTTCAGGGCAGTTTCGGCGGAGAAAATTGTATAGTTTACAGCTCGAATTCGATGCCGTTCTTGCGTTCCGGCTCCTTGCTGCCGAAGCGGTGGTTGTCCACTCTGGTGACGGTCTTGAGTCCGTTCATCCGGCAGCCGAATGCCGTCAGTCCATAGATGCCGTCCATCAGGCCGGTGCTCTGGTCGGTCACCACAATCGCGGTGATTCCGGCTTCCCGGAGCGTCCTGACGAAATCCTCAAGCTCGTAGTCCCAGGGCAGGTCGTCGGCCTCGAAGGCGTCCGCGCCGTTCCTGAGGCTCCGGTCGTAAAGGACCAGCGCCTTGTTCTGACCGGCGGTGAAGGGGTACGGAAATTCCTCTTTCTCGCGCCTGTCAAAGGCTTTCACGCTGTCCCAGTCGTCCGCGGCGATCATCGTGTCGCGTTCCTTTTCACGGATGGCCTGCGCCTCGTTGTAGGCGATCGCTGTGTCTCTCATCTGTTCGAAGTATGTGTTCTTTTCCATCGTGTTTTCCTCCTGATTTTCGCTTGTTTTCTGTGCCTTTCGGCATGTATATACATCACTCTTTCGAGGGTATATAGCAAGTCAATTCGGCCAGATTAATTGATAACTTTCTGTGTCTGAAAATCAGGATTCCTGCGTTTCGCCGGTCATGATGAAATGCACGTATTCTTTGCGATGCTCTTCGATGAAGATCACCAGCTCGTAGTAGTTCCGGTCGAAGGCGAGGCGCTGCACGTAGGGCAGGTCGAACATGTTCGCCAGCCCGGTGTCGCGGATCGCGAGGATCTGCTCTTTGACCTTCTCATCCATGTCAGTCCACCACCTTCCGCACGATGTCTTCGCCGTAGATCACGTTGAGTCCGCTGCCGTTGTCCCAGTGGACCAGCAGGCTGCCGGTGTCGTCGATGCCGTAGACGGTTCCGCGGGTTCCGGCAGGCGGTGCCTGAATGTCGTCCATTTGGACGAGCTCCACGCGCGTGCCATTCGGGTAGGTTTCCTTGAGCCTCTTGAGCTGTTCCGGTCTGATTATCCTCATGCCTGCACCTCCTCGGTATCCGTAGCTTCCGCAGCAGGTTCTTCGGTGGCTTCTTTCTTGGGAGCGCCGTTCTTCCAGCTTGAGTTGCCCTCAAGGTTCTGGAGCAGGATCTTGCGTTCCTGTTTGTATTCGCTGCCGATGAATCCAAGGCGGAGCAGGAAGCAGCGGAATGCGTATTTCTCGTTGGTGACCGGCGTTTCGGTCGAGCTCGCGCGTTTCAGTTCCTTGGAAAGCTTGCAGAGCTGGGCGATGAACATCGTGTACGCTCTGGTTTCCTCCGGCGTGGGCAGTTCCTTGAACCAGGGGAAGGCGATCTTGTCGTCCCTAATCTCGAACCGAAGGTCGTCGATGCCGAGCGCCTTCTTGATGAGCGTTCCCTTGGCTTCGAGGATGTTGGTCAATGTTCCGACCGCAACCTTGTCGAGCGGAAGCTCAACCGTCAGGCCCGCTTCGTTGCCCTGTGGCGCGTCCTGTTCGCTTGTTTCCGGCTCTTCGGATACTTCTCCGGCTTCGGCTTCAGCCGTTTCCTGCAGCTCGGGCTCGAATCCCGCGGCAGCGATGGCTTCGAGAACCTTCTCGACCTCCTCGGAATCCGCCATGTCGTCGAACTCGAGCGTGCCGTCCTTGGTGACGGTGAAATAGTCGATCTCGTAGTTGCAGGTCGGCATGAATTTGTATTCTGCCTTGGCTCCGGTGGTGTCGGAGATGACCTTGACCAGTTCTTTTCTCTGTGCTCCTGTTACGTTGTAGTTGATTCGCATTGTGTTTACCTCCTTGGTATGCGTCTGTCCGGAAGGCCCTGTGCCTTTCGGCATGTCTATACATCACTCTGAAGGCCTGTAATAGCAAGCGAATCTGCGATATTTCTCTGGTAGAAAATCTTCTGATTATCCGGCTCTGAAACTGTGCTTAGTACACAAAGGGATCACTCGCCGTCCGGCAGCTCGACCTCCTTCACAAGGTCGGAGTACATGAGTTTCTTGCCGTCGCGGACGACATGCACGTTCCCGGAATCGCCGGTGTCCTCGACGTAGCGTCGGAGGATGACGGAGGCGTATTTCGGATCAAGCTCGCACATATAGCAGGTGCGGTTGAGCTGCTCGCAGGCCATGAGCGTGGAACCGGAGCCGCCGAAAGTGTCGATGACGATGGCGTTCTCCTGCGTGGAGTTCTGGATCGGATAGCCGAGCAGGTCGAGAGGCTTGCTGGTCGGATGATCCTTGTTGCGCTTGGGTTTGTCGAAGTTCCATATGGTGGTTTCCGCGCGTCCTGCGTACCACGGATGCTTGCCGTTCTGGAGGAATCCATAGAGCACGGGCTCATGCTGCCACTGGTAATCGGAGCGACCGAGTACGAGGCTGTTCTTCACCCAGATGCACACGCCTGCGAGATGGAATCCAGCGTCGACGAAAGCACGCCGGAAGGTCAGGCCCTCGGTGTCCGCATGGAAGCAGTATGCCGCGCCGCCTTTCTCCAGATGGTCGGCCATGTTCTTGAATGCGGAGAGCAGGAAGTTGTAGAATTCCTCGCCCTTGAGGCTGTCGTTCTGGATCGTCAGGCCATCGGATGCCTTGAAGGAAACGCCGTACGGCGGGTCCGTGAGTACGAGGTTCGCTCGCTTGCCGTCCATGAGTGTATCTACATCTTCAGCGCTGGTGGCGTCGCCACACATCAGCCTGTGCCGTCCGACCGCCCAGATGTCGTCGCGCTCCACGAAGGAGGCCTTCTCAAGTGCAGCGGACAGGTCGAAGTCGTCATCCTCGATGTCCTTGTCGGATTCTCCTTTCAGCAGCTTCTCAAGTTCCTTGTCGTCGAATCCGAGCAGGGAGAGGTCGAAGGCGTTCTCCTGCAAATCGGAGAGTTCGACGGAAAGCATCTCCTCATCCCAACCGGCGTTCAGCGCGAGCTGATTGTCGGCGAGGATGTAGGCGCGTTTCTGCGCGTCCGTCAGATCCTCCGCAAACACGCAGGGGACGGTCTTGTATCCTTCCTCGCGAGCAGCAGCAATACGTCCGTGGCCGACGAGGATGTTGTAATCCTGATCAATGACCGCAGGCGATACGAATCCGAACTCCCGAAGAGAGGATCGCAGCTGCGCGATCTGTTCTTTTGAATGCGTCCGGGCGTTCCGGGCGTAAGGCACCAGCTTGTCAATTGGCACCTGTTCAAGTCTTTGTGTGTTCATTTACATTCCCTTTCTGGCGCGGAGCAGTCTTTCCATCACGTCGTCCTGCGGATTTGTGCCGCCGTACTCGGCGGAGCAGTTCTCCTTCACGATCTGGAAGATCTCGTCCCACAGTCGGTTTGCCTGATTCATGTAGTTGATGCCGATATTGATGAACGGCGACGGGATCGGCTTCCCGGTCGTCGGATGCTTCGACAGGTATCCGAGCTTGGTCGTCATTTCCTCGCACTGAATCCAGCGAGCCGAGCACATCGCATACCGTTCCAAGAGCTGCGGCGATACGGCTTTCGCGACGCCGAGCTTGTCGAGCCATTCCCAGGTCTCGCGGTAGATGTCAGCGGCCTCCAGAGTGGAGCCGTCATGCTGACGCGCCGAAAGAAACTCATGCGGCTCCGGCATGTCCTCTCCCTCGGTGTCCGGAATGTCGAGCACCTCGAGCTTTCTGCCGCCCGGATTCCCGGCCTCGAACTTATCCTTGACGGCGGTTTTCTTGCGGCCAGCGCCGGGACGCCTGCCGCCGCGACCGCCTGTGTTATTCGATTTTGTTGGCATTTCGTCACCGCCTTTCATGCGCACACGCGCGTAATAGATATAAGGACCGGGTTATTACCCGTTTGATTTCGCTTTTTTCGCACAGAAAGCCCCGCGCCGTTTTCCGGGAGACCGCCTCGTAGAGATTCCGACCGCC
>CALLZZ010000368.1 GCA_937858235.1 uncultured Clostridia bacterium | reverse complement strand
CATTGTACCAGAAGGGCTGACGGGTCCTCAACTTTCATTTAACTTTACAATACGATCCTTACCGATAGGAGGAAAATTTATGAGCCTATTTAAAAACCGCACGGTTGTCGGCGTAATCTGTATTCTTTTATCCCTTCTCATCTGCTTCGGAGTGACACCGCTATTCAATAAATCCATCAGCCAGAAAACAGAGATTGTCCGTGTAACAAAGGAAATTAAAGCAGGTGATGAAATCACCAAAGACATGATTCAAACCGTGGAAGTGGGCGGCTTCGGACTTCCCGAAAATGTCATACGCCAGAGCGAAACAGTTATTGGCAAGTACGCTAAAGCCGACCTTTCCGTTGGTGACTATATTCTGAATACTAAATTGTCCGACACTCCCGCCGCTGAGAACGCCTATCTGTACAATCTGGACGGCACCAAACAAGCCATGTCGGTGACCATCAAGAGCTTTGCAAACGGCCTTTCCGGAAAGCTTCAGAGCGGCGATATCGTGTCGGTCATAGCACCTGACTATAAAAAGCAGGGTGCCACCGTTATCCCTGCCGAGTTGAAATATGTTGAAGTGATCAGCGTAACCGCATCCTCCGGCTATGACGCTAATACCGGGGAAGCTCCTGCAGGGGATGATGAACGGGAACTGCCCTCCACGGTGACCCTGCTTGTCTCTCCCGAACAAAGCAAAATACTGGCAGAGCTGGAGTCTGACGGCAAGCTCCACCTGTCCCTTGTTTACCGGGGCTCCCATGCCAACACCACCAAATTTTTAGAAGCACAGGACAAAGTGATCGCCGCCCTCTATCCTGCAGAACAGACAAAAGACAGCCCTTCTGACTCTCATGCCGAGGGAACGGAAGAAAACCCCGTATCCGAAGCGCCTGCAGAAAGCGAGGTGCAGTGATGCTGAACTTCAAGAAAAAGAGCATCTTCACACGACAATCTGCCGAGGAAGATATCACGCAGGAGATGGAACCTCAGAGCGGCATTCTTGCCGTTTGGGGCTCACCCGGCAGCGGCAAGACGACCGTGGCGGTCAAGCTGGCGAAGTATCTTGCCGACCGGAAGAAAAACGTGGTGCTTCTGCTGTGTGACATGACCGCACCCATGCTGCCCTGCATCTGTCCGCCCTCGGCGCTGGAATGCGAGCATTCACTGGGCAGCGTCCTTGCAGCGGCTCATGTGACGGATGCTCTCATCAAGCATAATCTGGTGACGCTAAAAAAGCACAGACATCTCACCATCCTCGGCATGAAAAAGGGTGAGAACGAATACACCTACCCGCCTTATGAGCAGGTACAGGTACTTGAACTGATGGATGGTCTGCGGAAAATTGCGCCATTTGTGGTGGTGGATTGCGGCAGCTATATTGCCAATGACATCCTCTCCACCGTGGCGCTCATGGAAGCCGACAACGTTTTGCGACTTGCCAATGCCGACCTAAAATCGGTGAGCTATCTCTCCAGTCAGCTTCCTCTGCTTCGGGATTCCAAATGGGATGCGGATAAGCAATATAAGGTTGCAAGCAATGTAAAACCCCAGCAGGCCGGCGAGCAGATCGGACAGGCGCTGGGATCGGTGGCCTTTACCCTGACCCATTCGCAGGAATTGGAGGAACAGTATCTTGCAGGCAATCTGCTTGCCGATCTGTCCCTGAAGGACAGCCGTCAATTCCGCAGAGAAATTGAAAAAATTGCAAGGGAGGTGTTCGGATGTTAGGGAAAAAGAGAAATGCTCAGGCATTTTCCAAGAAGAATAAGCCGCAGGCCGAACAGAAAAAAACGGTCGAAACCCATTTATCCATAGCCCCTTTGACAAAACCTGCGGCTTTAAACAGCATCTCAGAGCAGGAGCCCACGGTCAGACACCCGGTAGATTTTGCAGGCGCGAACCGTGCGCATACGCTGTTCTTTACCCCTGAAGCCGAGGGAAAGAGCTTTTCATCAGTACTTGCCGATGTGCAGGAATATATTTCCGAAAACTACAGCACTCTCATCACAGCGGGCGGCGAGGATGCCAAAGCACAGCTTAAACGCTATATCGCCAAGTATGTACAGGATCACCGCATCTCGGTAAACGGCTTAAGCGGAAAAAAGCTTACAGATGCCCTCTACACCGAAATGGCGGAGTTTGGGTTTCTAACTAAATATATCTTTGGCACAGGCATTGAGGAAATCGACATCAACTCATGGCGGGATATTGAGGTACAGTATTCGGACGGACGAACCGTCAAGCTGGAGGAACGTTTTGAAAGCCCCCAGCACGCTGTCAATGTCATCCGAAGGATGCTTCACATCAGTGGGATGGTCTTAGACAACGCCAGCCCCATCGTGCTGGGACATTTGAGTAAGAATATCCGCATAGCCGTACTCAAAAGTCCCATTGTGGACGAGGATGTTGGCGTAGCAGCCTCCATCCGTATCGTAAACCCTCAGAGCATGAAGAAAGAGGACTTTGTCAAAAGCGGCACGGCAACAGATTCCATGCTGGATTTTTTATCTCTCTGTATCCGCTATGGCATATCAATCTGTGTGGCAGGCGCCACCAGCTCCGGCAAAACCACTGTGGCTGGCTGGGTGCTGACAACTGTCCCGGACAACAAGAGAATCTATACCATTGAAAACGGCTCCCGTGAGCTTGCACTGGTACGGGAAAAAGACGGTAAGGTGGTCAACTCGGTTATCCATACCCTGACCCGCGACAGCGACAATGACCGTCAGCGTATTGATCAGACCGATCTTTTAGACTATGCGCTCCGCTTTAATCCGGATATCATCGTGGTAGGAGAAATGCGCGGTGCAGAAGCGAATGCTGCGCAGGAAGCTGCCCGGACCGGCGTAGCGGTATTGACCACCATCCACTCTAATTCCTGCGAAGCCACTTACCGCCGCATGGTGTCTTTGTGCAAACGTGCCGTGGATATGTCCGACCAGACCCTCATGGACTATGTCACGGAGGCCTATCCGATTGTGGTGTTCTGCAAACAACTTGAAAACAAGCAGCGGCGCATGATGGAGATTCAGGAATGCGAAATTCTGCCGGACGGCACAAGACACTACCGCCCGCTCTTTCAGTATGTGATCACTGAAAACCGTATTGAGAACGGCAAATTTATCATCGAGGGACATCACGAACAGGTGAACACCATCTCAGACAGCCTTGCCAAACGACTGCTGGAGAACGGTATGCCTCAGGCACTCATTGAAAGTCTTCGAAAAAAGGAGGTGCGAAGTGCATGACAACAATACTTTTAATTGCTTGCATCGGAATGATTGCAGGCTTTTTTATTCTGTTCGGTCTTACGCCAATGGAATTTACTTCCGCCGTATTCACAAAGCTCACCGGCAGACCCAAATCCCTCCGTGATGAGCTGGACGAGTTCACCCGCAGAAAAAAGAAGTCCTATCTGCGCCGTGAAATAGACGAAGTGCAATCGATTCTTAGAGTAACCGGAAGGACGGAACGCTTTCCCATGCTCTGCGTCCTGTCCCTGTTATTTTTTGCCGTGGGCGCATCCATCGCCATCATGCTCTCAAACTTTTTTCTTATTCCTGTAATGGCGATAGGCTGTATGTTCCTGCCCTTCTGGTGGGTAAAGCTCACTGCCGGCCACTTCAAAAAGGACATTGCGGCGGAGCTTGAAACGGCGCTTAGCATCATCACCACGGCCTACCTTAGAAACGAGGATATTCTGACGGCGGTGGAGGAAAATCTCCCATACCTGAACCCGCCTGTGCTGTCCGTATTCAAGGAATTTGTATCCCGTATTAAGTTAATAGACCCGGATGTAACGGCGGCTCTCCATGATCTGAAAAGCCGGATTGACAACACTGTATATGCCGAGTGGTGCGATGCCCTCATTGCTTGTCAGCATGACCGCAGTCTCAAAACCACCCTGACTCCCATCGTCAGCAAGCTCAGCGATATGCGTGTGGTCAACGCTGAGCTGGAAAACATGGTTTTTGAGCCCCGAAAGGAATTCATCGTCATGCAGGTTCTTGTCATCGGCAATATACCGCTCCTCCATTTTTTGAATCAGGACTGGTATCACACGCTGATGCACACACCATTGGGGCAGATTATCCTGACCATCTGTGCCGCCGTAATGTTTGTTTCCACAGCCTTTGTCATTAAGCTGACCCAGCCCATTGAATATCGAAGATAGGAGGACGCCTATGACAATCTATCTCTTTCTATTCGGAGTCCTCCTGTCGGCGGGGCTCTTTTTCATTGCCGCCGATCTGCTGCGGCTGCCCACTCTCGCCACCCAAAAGGCAATTCTGTCGTCAGGAAAGCAGACTAAGGAGAAGTCCAAAACCATCGATATGCTGCTGCGCAATGCAGCTATCCGGCTATGCCACTACATCCGTATGGATGAATATAAAAAAAGCCGAATGGCAAATGTCCTGTCGGCAGCAGGATTTTCCGACTCACCGGAACTGTTTATGGCAATGGCAATTGTCAAGGCGATGAGTATTGCGCTTTGCATCATTCCATGCCTTATCGTCCTGCCGCTGCTGGCCCCCATGCTTTTTACTGCCATACTGGTCTACTTCAAGGAAGTCCGTAAGGCAGATGAAGCTCTGGCGGCCAAGCGAGGTAAAATCGAGCAGGAACTGCCACGCTTTGTTGCAACCATCACCCAGGAACTGAAAGCCAGCCGGGATGTGCTGTCCATATTGGAAAATTTCAAAAGAAATGCAGGCGAGGACTTTGCGGCAGAGCTTGATATTCTTACGGCAGACATGCGTTCCTCCAGCTACGAAGCGGCTCTGACTCGCTTTGAAGCAAGGTTTAATTCGCCAATGCTCTCGGATATTACAAGGGGGCTGATCGGTGTACTGCGCGGGGATGATGGGGTGATGTACTTTCAGATGCTTTCGCACGATATGAAGCAGTTGGAGCTCCAACGTCTGAAATCACAGGCTATGAAAATTCCGCCGAAAATCCGTGTGTTCTCTTTTGCCATGCTCATGTGCTTCATCATGACCTACATGGCGATTATTGTCTATGAAATCATCACATCCCTCGGCGGAATGTTTTAAGTTGGAGGTGACCACGTGCTGAAAATCCTGAAAAGTAAGAATGGCGAGGGATATATCGATGTAGCGGTGCTGGTTTTATGTGCTATGCTGGTCATCGCCCTTGCCGTGAATGTGTTTCCTGTCTACATCCAAAAGCAGCAGATTGACACCTTTGCCGCAGAGCTCATTCGAGAAGCGGAAATTTCCGGCCAGGTCGGCAGTGAAACCGAACGCCGTGAACAGTATCTACGGGAAAAGACCGGTCTGAGCCCTACAGTGGCATGGTCGAAAACCGGAAGGATTCAGCTCAACGAGGAAGTCACGGTAACGGTCACCTATCAGACTAATATCGGACTGTTCGGAGGATTCGGCTCCTTCCCGATAACGCTCAGGGCTGATGCCGCAGGAAAATCGGAAGTCTATTGGAAGTAGGTGATGAGATGGAAAAAATCAAGCGTATCTTTAAAGATAAAAACGGCTCAGGCTTTCCGCTCATCATTGCCATAACCCTGTCGCTCTTGATTGTCTTTACCGGCATTTCGGAATATTTCCGGCTTATGATTGTGGCACAGGGTGTGCGGGATGCATTACAGGCTGCCGTCATCTCCACCGTCAACGACAACTATGACGATGTGTACCACGGTGTGCGGGAAGGCTACAGCGGAGCCTACCAGCCCATTGTGGAGGATTTTGAAGAAAGTCTCGATTACGGCGATATATATAACAGGCTGGACGGTATCCTCGGTCTTTCCTACAGTGGTGGCTATCATGAAAAACGCACTTCTGACGGAAAGCTGGAATTTAAAATATGGAATCTGGATGTGGATATTCGAAATGCTCCTTTCGCATCAAGTGACCAAGTCTCTGCCCGCTTTAAAGCTGACAGCACCATCATGCTGGAGGTTCCGGTATCCTTTGGAGGAAAACTGCTGCCGCCTATGCGTATCAAAGTCAAGACCAGTGCCGGGTACACGCCGAGATTTTAATTTTTTGTGAAAGTCTATTTTGTAAGGATAGACTTTTTGAAAAGTTCGTGGTAGGGTGTGACTTAACAAGGTAAATCTCAAAATTTTACAAATAGGAGGACACTCTTATGAATAATAAAATGAAGAAATGGCTGACTGTCATCGGTTGTCTCGCCATCTGTGCAGTATTGGTGGTACTGATTGGGCAGCAGTTCAAAAGTCCAAAACCGGTGGACAATCCGCACCCACCTCAAAGCTCCGATGTGAGCAATGTGACAGTAGACCCGAAGGTTCCGCAAAATACAGAGAAAGAAAAAGATGTCACCATAGCCCCTTCTGACACCACCCAGCCGACAAGCACCGACAATGGTGCGGTTTCCAGTGGCACCGAGCAGACCATTCAGGGCGATGTGAGCAAGCCAGAATATACCGAGGAACAGCTCCAAGACCCTACGCAAAAGCCTAACGGTGAAAAAGTCACCGAGCCTCCCACTGCTGTCGACCATGACAAGGTGGAACAGCCGAAAGAGACACCCAAAAGTGAAAGTCAGCCCCAGGGCGGCGAAACCAAGGACGGCAAGATTTATGTGCCGGGTTTTGGGTGGATCGGTGATATTGGGGATGGACAAGGAACCACTGTGGATGGTGACGGCGATATCAACAAGCGGGTTGGCATTATGGATTAAAACAATGTTTATATGTATGAAGGTACGGTTGAAAGATACCGTGCCTTTTTCTTTTGCAAAAAAGGAGGTCAGGATGAAAAAATTGCTTTTGAGAGTCTTGCCGATGTTCCTTATTTTTTGTCTGCTCTGCCCGATGACTGCTTTTGCCGACACCGGCGGCAGCGGGAACATTGACGGCGGAGGCGGCGGCATGGGCAGCGGAACCAGCACCAACTCATGGAGTCCCGGTAATGAAGGTGTGCGTGTCACAGTGGTTCGCGCGAGCGACCATGCGGTTGTTACTACACCGGTGGATTTTACAAATAAAACCCCCAGCAATGTTCGGCTACACTTTGGAGGGAAAAGTAAAATCAGTTATACGAACGGCCAGACACTCGTACCAAGTGTAGACCCGTATAAATTTATTAACCCTGGACAGACCATGCCCCGCATCATCAGCACTAACGGCAGCAACAACATTGAGGCCATCAAAAAATACTTCTGTTCCGAATACGTGGTTAAGCGTATCGCAGAGGTTACAGGCATGGATTATGACATCCTCATCGGCGGAGAGTATAAAATTCTTTTGGAACCCATCGCCTACTACAAATTTGAAGGTGTTATGATCGCCACCACCGCTACCGAAGCTGCGCTCTACGATGAGCAGACAAGCGGCTTTTTAAGGCGGCGTATGGTGTCACTCACGCACAAGAATCTGCCCCTCGCCATGTTTCTTGAAGTAAGTGATCTCGGCTATCCCGCATGGGGAGGAAGCAAAACAAGCGCCGCTTCCAATGCGGACATCAAGTCCAGCCTTGGGCTTGGCATTGTCCGTTTTACAGAAAAGCCGGAGGAACCTCAGATTGACGTCTACGATTATGAGTACCGTGTGAACACGGATGTCATTACGGCAATCAGAGTCAGCGGCGGTCAATCCGACCCCGACAGGCCCACCCGTGTCAGCTTTAATATCGGTGGGCGAACCTACAACGTGGGTAATGTTTATTATCCTGAAGGAGACAGTCAGCTTGCGTGGGTAAAATGGAAAACCCCGGATACTGAGCAGACATTGACAATCCATGTGACGGTATCCGGTCCCGGAAGCACCGCCAAAACCACCCTCAATGTAAAAATCGTTGATCTTGACAAAAATTCTCCGCCTAATCCCGTAGCCGATGACCGCAACGACAGCTACCGTATCGCCGCTGTTCCGAACAGAGCGATAAAAAGCACGGCAAATTGGAGTGTTTGGCGGCCGTGGTGGCAAGAGTACTGGGTATGGCATGGGGATGATGAAGATGGATATTGGTGCGATCACGGATGGTGGGAATTTGACCTGGATCGCTACAGCGCCAGTCTGACCGCTGCCATGAGCATCAAGTGTGACAACCGTAACCCTACTGCCAGCGGAAGGACAATGAAATCAGGATACGGCATCAATCAGACAGTTATCGGAAGTGTCAGCTCCAACCAAAGCTCAGCAGTTACTCAGCCGCAGAATGCGGTCAGCTACTTCCCGGAGTTTGGTTATGAAACCTACTGGCGGCTTTTAGAACGTATGGGTTCGGGGCGGTTTGAATTTCAACGTAATCCTTATTCCACTTATAAAAATCGCACTCATTTCAGCCCGATTTGGATGCCTGATGGAGCCTATACCGTTAACACTTGGCTCATTGATGGGTGGACGCCGGATGGGATGCTGTCCGCCAACCTCACTGACTCCCTTACAATTCGCGGGAATTTGTGGAGCGACTGGCATGTCGCCCCCCTCAATCCTTAATAAAATATCAGAAAAAGAGCAAGGCTGCAGAAGTATTTCTGCGGTCTTTTCTTAACTTTGGAAAGGTGGTCTTTATGAAGAAATACAAGAAAACAGCTCTTGTTTTGACTTTTGCCCTCATGGTAGCCTTTGCGTTTAGTACGACAGCATACGCCGCTCCGACCGGGGATGTGGCAGGGGCTATTGAGGGTACTTGGCGGGACGCCTCCGGTCAGATCAAGACGGTTGTCAACAACGTGGTGTTTCCCGCCATTGACCTCATTTTGGCAGTGTTCTTCTTTGCCAAATTGGGGATGGCGTATTTTGATTATCGGAAGCATGGTCAGTTCGAATGGGCCGCACCGGCTATTCTGTTCGCCTGCCTTGTGTTCACGCTGACGGCTCCGCTATATATCTGGACAATTCTCGGAATGTAGGAGGTGTAAATTTAAAATTAAGTTATTCAATTAAAAAATAACTTGTTCAACAAGAAAAATAGTTATTCAAATTTCGTGGAGCAAACCGTTCTCATCAAGCAAGATAAGGACGGTTTATCACATAAAATCAGCATTTCAGACAGTATCTATTGAACAACTTATTTTGAAATCCAATGCTTAAAAGCAAGAAACAAAGAATTTTACAAAAGGACGATGAAAATGAAAAAAGCAATTTTGAACAACTTATTTTTGAAAAATAGAGCCAAAACACGGATTCTGTTGAACAACTTTTTTTGGAGGTGACAGGAGGAACAGTATATGACTACATTTGAAAAAGAACTGCGAAAGCTCTTCGACCATGATGCGATTTTTTCCGATACAAGGTTTGTCGGAAGAACTTGCTACGGAAAAATCAGTGATAGTCTCCGCATCCGTGCAGAATTTGTCACCTTGGGACATGCCAATCATTACGAAGCACTCAAAGTATCGCTTATCAACCGGAACGAAGGTGTAGTAGACAGTACCCTCCTTCGTTTTCAGGAAATTCTGGGAACAAAACCAGTAAACAATCCGAACTTTTAGGAAGGAGTCAGCCCGCACTTATGGGTGTATCAAGGCAAGCTGGAATGGTATGCCTATCAGCCAACCCCCGCAGATTTTGAAAAGCTCGCTGACGCTGTAGGCAATTACCTGGAGGTTTTTCAGGAACCTACCCAGGATATGTCCAATGGTATGACGCAAACCATGGCGTGACAATGATTTTGTAGAATGCAAGATGGACGAACATACCGCAAGTAAAACTGCGGTATGTTTTTAATATTTCTTGAGGGAGGTGAACCTCAAATGTTCATATGGGATTTTGTTCTGGGAACCGTCATGGATCAAATCATTGAATGGCTCTACGGACAGGTGGTTGGCTTTCTTGCCGACTTTTTTGCACAAATGGGAAACATGGGTGTGGAGTTGTTCTCCATGGAATGGGTACAGTCCATCGTATTGTTTTTTTCTTATCTGGCTTGGGCGCTGTACGGAACCGGACTTGTAGTCTCGGTATTTGAAACCGGCATTGAATACCAGCACGGCCGTGGCAGCATAAAGGACACCGCCTTAAACGCCCTCAAAGGTTTTATGGCGGTGTCTCTTTTTACAATCCTGCCGGTGGAGCTGTTCAAGCTGTCGGTTAATCTCCAGAGCAGCCTCACGGCGGGAATCACCGGATATGGCACCAGCTTCAGCGACCTCGCCGGAAACATTATTGCAGAGCTTCGCGCTTCGCCGGACATCGGCGGCGCCATGGGTTCCGGTATCTTTGGAGGGATATCCGCTATTACAAGCCCTATCATGATGCTCTTTATGATTATCATGATGGGATATGCCGTGATTAAAGTGTTCTTTTCTAACTTAAAACGGGGAGGTATCTTGCTGATCCAGATTGCTGTGGGCAGCTTGTATATGTTCTCTGTTCCCCGTGGTTACATTGACGGATTTATCCAATGGTGCAAGCAGATTATCGGTCTGTGCCTGACAACCTTTTTGCAGGCGACCATCCTTGCCGCGGGGCTTATGGTTCTGAGAACCCATGCCTTGCTGGGGCTTGGACTGATGTTGTCCGCCGGTGAAGTGCCGAGAATTGCCGGAGCCTTTGGCCTGGATACCAGCACAAAGGCAAATCTGATGTCTGCCGTTTATACCGCACAGGCCGCTGTGAATACCACTCGAACCGTGGTACAGGCGGTAGCGCCGAAATAACTTTAGAAAGGAAAAGCCTATGAAATTAATCTATGTAGCGTCCCCTTATGCCGGGGACGTTGAAAGAAATACGGAATTTGCCAAGAAAGCGTGTCGCCATGTGATGAATGAGGGGCACGCTTTTTTTGCGCCCCACTTGCTGTATCCCGCAATTCTGGATGAACATCAGCCAAAACAGCGTCAGCTTGGACTGGATATGGGGCTGGCCATGCTATCCCGCTGCGACGAGCTGTGGTGCTACGGCGATCATATTTCACCGGGGATGTATCTCGAAATTGAGGAAGCGTCCAGACTTGGAATTCCGATACGCCGGGTAATGGAACAGGAAATCGGCTTCGCCGTAGGCAAAGTAAAAAACAGCGCACCGGTCAAGGCTCCTGCACAGACTATGGAGATGGTCTGATGCTGACCATGGGGAGCCTTTTCGATGGGATCGGAGGCTTCCCGCTGGCAGCGATACGCAACGGCATCACTCCTTTATGGGCAAGCGAGATTGAAGCCTTTCCCATCGAAGTAACAAAAATCCGATTTCCCGAAATGCACCATGTCGGCGATATCACAAAGCTGAACGGAGCGAAGCTCCCGCCTGTGGATATCATCTGCGGCGGCTCACCCTGTCAGGATTTATCGGTTGCCGGGCAGCGTGCCGGACTTGCAGGAGAACGTTCAGGTTTATTTATGGAGCAAACACGGATCACGAAGGAGATGAGAAACGCCGATGGACAACGAAACGTACCAGCTCACCTTATTCGACCTCGATACCTCGTTTGGGAAAACGTCCCAGGAGCCTTCAGTTCCGCAGGCGGCGAGGACTTCCGTGCGGTCATCGAGGAGATTGTCCGCATTAAGTACAGTACCTGTGATGTGCCTCGACCTGACTCCGGGCGCTGGGAATCTGCTGGGGCTGTCATTTTGGGAAATGAATTCAGCTTGGCTTGGCGCGTCTTGGACGCTCAATTCTGGGGAGTCGCCCAGCGCCGCCGTCGTATCTTCCTTGTCGCAGATTTTGGAGGAACAACCGCACCCGAAATATTATTTAAGCAAGACAGCCTGTTTGGGGATACTGCGGAGAGCCGAAGCCAGAGGCAAGGAACTTCCTCCTCAGCTAAAAGAGGCTCTGATGATTCAGGCGGGTCTTGCCTGACGCCATGGGATGTGCAAAGCCGCCGCATTTTCGAGGAAACAGGGATATGGCCCGCTCTCTATGGCGGTGAAGGCGGCGGGCATGGATATATACAGACAGACGAAAAAGCAACAATAGCCTTTGCAGCCAACCAGCGTGACGAGGTTCGGGATCTCCACGATGTGGCCGGAGCCTTGGGTGCACAACCCGGTATGAAGCAGCAGACCTTTGTTGCAAAACCGCTGATCTGTCTGAACGACCATGGCGGGGAACGAATGGATATTACCGAGGAAGTGACACCCACGCTCCGCGCAGGCATGGGAGGACATCCTCCTCTCGTGCCCGTTCCCAACTGTCTGAATGGATGGGATACGCAGCAAAGCCGTGTGTTTACGCCAGATGGAACCAGTCCTACCCTTACCGGAGCCGACGGCGGCGGCGGAAGAAACCCGGCTGGGCTTGTGCTTGCGGCAGGAGTTGTCAGCAAAGGAAATGGCGATTGTTTTCTCACGCCGGAGGTCCATACATCCATTACCGGCGGCGGAGGGCAGGTAGGGCAAGGATATCCCTGTGTGCTTACCGCAGGATTCTGCGGCAACGCCGGCGCCGAAGCCAGAGGGATCGGCTATCAGGCAGAGTGTTCTCCTACCATTAAAACGGGCACAGCTCCATCGGTGTTTTGTCTTAACGACCAAGGCGGTAGCCAGATGCACTGCACCAAGGACATCACAGGTACGCTTCGGGCGCAAGAACACGGGCATCAGCCACTTATCATGGCTACCCAGCAAGGTGGAGCTGAAATTGGTGGAGGCATTTGCCCGACTATTCCATCAGCCGCAGGAACCTCCGGCAATAACCAGCCGGTACTGTTTGACAATCACGCAAAGGATTGCAGATACACAGGACCGTTGGAAGTAGCTCCTACCATAACATCAACCTATGGTACCGGCGGCAACAATGTTCCCCTTGTAGGTGATCCTGTTGCGCAGGAAACCATCTGCATTGCAGGCAATACTATTGACCGGGAGCCTGAAAACGGCGGCAACGGACTCGGCTGTCAGGCGGATATCAGTTACACCATTACGACATCTGACCGCCATGCGGTATTCAGCCGCCAGCAAAGCGATGAATTTTCCGAAAACCATGTGATTGCTACGCAAAGTGCAAGACAGCATAAGGATGCGACCGATCTCGTTTGTCAGCCCGAAATATTCGGCCAATCGCAATATGGCAACTATGCAGAAGGCTGTGCTACCCTGTGTGCCCAAGGCGGTAACAATGGAGGCGGAAGTGAGAATCTTGTAAAAGGAAATGGCCGCAAGCTCATTCGCAGGCTCACTCCCTTGGAATGCGAACGGCTCCAAGGCTTCCCGGACGGCTGGACGCTGATACCGGGAGCATCGGACAGCGCCCGGTATAAGGCGCTTGGCAATAGTGTGGCGATACCATGTGTGGATTTTGTCCTCCGCGGTATCGCCTATTTTTTGCGAAAATTCTATGAGGAACAGGAGGAATCGTCTTAATGTACATCTACCCCGACAACTTAAAATCAAAAGCTACCTTGTGGCTGTGGGAATTACGTGACATCGGCATCATAGGAATCGGTTGCCTGATTTCTGTCTTTGCTCTTTCCCAGCTCGGCTGGCTGCTCCCCATCGTGCTGACTGCACTCTATGCTTTTTTATCCATTCGCTTAGAGGATGTGAGTATTCTCGATTTTATCCGCTATGCCGCCGCTTTCTTTTTCGGAAAGCAGCAGACCTATGAATGGAGGGCGTGAATGTGAACAGAAAAAAGAAACAGGAGACACGGAAAAAAGTTTCTACCCGTCAACTCATGGGTATCGATGACATCACAGGCCACAGCCTTGTGACTCCCCACGGCGAGCTGGTATTTTTCATGATAAAACCCACCAACATCAGCGTTCTGTCCGATTCCAGCATCGGGGCAAGGATTTATGCCCTTATGAATGTGCTCAAGGGCATTTCGGATATTGAAATACTGTGCCTGAACAGCCGGGAAAACTTCGAGGACAACAAAGGCTATCTGAAGGCCAGGATGGACACCGAGCAGAACCCTGTCATCCGCAAACTGCTGGCACAGGATATGATTTCCCTTGACCGTATGCAAGTGCAGATGGCAACAGCGCGGGAATTTTTAATCATCATCCGTCTGCGGGGCGAAAAAGAAAAAGATGTCCAGCCCTACCTTTCCCGCATCGAAAAGAGCCTCAAGGATCAGGGCTTCACTGCGCGCAGAGCCGGTGAAACTGATATCAAGCGCCTGCTCGGAGTCTATTATGAGCAAAATGTTACTACCGAACTATATGAGGATTACGATGGGGAACGCTGGACCATTCTCGGCGAGTAAATAAAATTCAATCAACGGCCGTAGGGGGATCCCTTACGCCTCAAAAGTATAGAACCTCCTACGGCAGAACAGGAGGTATTTTTTTATGCCTAAAGTCAGAAAAACAAAAGCTGATCTGTCAACTGCTGAACCTAAAATTAAGGATTTCCTTGATATGATTGCGCCGGGCATTATCAAATTCAACACCGACCACTTCATCTGCGGGAACACCTACCGATGCGTTTGGGCGCTTCGGGAGTACCCCACCGCCACCGATGAGCAGGCCATCCTGCGGCACTTGGGAGAAAAGGACGGCGTGACCTTGCGTATTTATACCAGACAGGTAACGGCAACGGAAGAAAAGAAAATCATCCACAATGCCGCCAACAAAAACCGTATGGATAAAAGCAATACCAACGACATCCGGCAGACAGTCACCGCCGAAAGCAATCTGCAGGACGTTGTCACGCTGGTGTCCACCATGCACCGGAACCGGGAGCCTCTTCTGCACTGCGCTGTTTTCATTGAACTGACAGCGCACGATTTGGACGCGCTGAAGCTTTTGCAGACGGATGTTCTGACCGAACTGATTCGCTCAAAGCTCAATGTAGACAGGCTTATCCTTCGCCAGAGAGAAGGTTTTCTCTCGGTGGGTCCCGCAGGGCGGAATGTGTTTGGCAGTCAGTTTGAGCGTGTTCTGCCGGCAAGCTCGGTAGCGAATCTTTATCCCTTTAACTATTCCGGCAAGACCGATCCCAACGGATTTTATCTTGGCAGAGATAAGTTCGGCTCCAATATTATCGCGGATTTTGACAAGCGTGATGATGACAAGACGAATGCTAACGTGTTGATCTTGGGCAACTCCGGTCAGGGCAAGAGCTATCTCCTCAAGCTCATCCTCTGCAACATCCTCGAATCGGGTAAGGCCGTGCTGTGCCTTGATCCTGAGCACGAATATGTGGAGTTGGCTGAAAATCTCGGCGGCTGTTTCATCGACCTCATGTCAGGCCGGTATCTCATTAACCCTCTGGAACCAAAGACCTGGGACGAAGGCGGCAGTCCGGAGGATGCCGATGCGCCTCAGGCATTCCGTCAATCTACCAAGCTCAGTCAGCACATCAGCTTTCTCAAGGACTTTTTTCGATGCTATAAGGATTTTTCAGACCGTCATATCGACGCCATTGAAATCATGCTGGGCAAGCTGTACGAAAAATTCGGCATCAGCGACCGTACCGATTTTCGAACTCTGACAGCCGCAGACTATCCCATTCTGTCCGACCTTTATGCCTTTATTGAGGACGAGTTCCGCAGCTATGACAAAACCGAATATCAACTCTACCCGCCGGAACTGCTGCAGGAAATTCTGCTGGGGCTCCACTCCATGTGCATGGGTGCAGAGAGCCAATTCTTCAACGGCCACACCAATGTGACCTCCGACCGCTTTATTGTGTTCGGGGTAAAAGGCTTACTTCAAGCCAGCCGGAACGTGAAAAACGCTCTGCTGTTCAACGTGCTGTCCTTCATGAGCGACAAGCTGCTGACCGAGGGAAACACGGCCGCATCGATTGATGAGCTGTATCTGTTTCTGACCAACCTGACTGCGATTGAGTATATCCGAAATTTCATGAAGCGTGTGCGAAAGAAAGATTCGGCGGTGATCCTGGCATCTCAGAATCTGGAGGACTTCAATATCGAAGGCATCCGGGAACTGACCAAGCCGCTGTTTTCTATCCCGACTCACGCTTTTCTCTTCAATGCGGGCAATATCGATAAACAGTTTTACATCGACTCCCTGCAGCTCGAAGAAAGCGAATTCAACCTTATCCGTTACCCGCAGCGCGGTGTCTGCCTCTACAAATGCGGCATCGAAAGGTATAACCTTGCGGTTCACGCTCCTTCTCACAAGGAAAAGCTGTTTGGAAAGGCAGGCGGAAGATAATGAAGAAGGGAGAAAAAATCATGGATAAGCTTCAAAATCAGAAAGAAAACAAAGCAGGACTCCTTGAGGATATGCTGTCTTTTATCCGCTACACTCCCAACCGGGAAGCGGATATTCTGGCTTTTATGGAGAAATACCAGAAGGCGGACCATGAGGAACGCCCCGTCATACTGGAGCATCTGCGATGCTGCATGGACGGGAAGGAATACCCCAATCCCTATGCCGGCAGCTATCATTATACGCCGGAGGATGTGTCCCTGATGGGAAATATCCTGGATGAATACATTGACGACCTCATAGCAGCCGAGGGAGATCCTGCCGCTATTTCCGAATGTGTGCGGGAAACGGTTTTGAAAATCAATGCACTCAATGAGGAATGCGGACGGTATCTGATTGATACCTGGCGCAGGGAACGGCTCTGCAGTTTTATCAATTCCGCAGCGGAAACAGCGGGGCTTGCACAGGAAAAAGACCTCACCCTGCAGCACAGGATGTGGTAAAGGTGGTGGGTAAATGGAGATACAGGCTCAGGATTTCGGCATTGAAATTGAAATGACCGGGATAACAAGAAGCCGTGCTGCCGAAGTAATTGCCGAATATTTTGGAACCAGCAAGGAATATGAGGGCGGTTATTACGATGCCTATTATGCCTGTGACAGCCAGCGGCGCAAATGGAAAGTCATGAGCGACGGCAGCATTGACTGCCAAAAGAGAGACGGACGCAGGAAAATCAGTGCCGACAGGAATTACAGTGTGGAGCTGGTAAGCCCAATTTGCCAGTACCGGGATATCGAAACCGTGCAGGAACTGATCCGCAAGCTCCGGGAAGCCGGGGCTTTTGTAAATCCCTCCTGCGGTATTCATATTCACATCAATGCCGCTCCTTTTAACGCTCCGAAGCTCCGCAATCTGGTCAACATCATGGCGGCGAAAGAGGATATGATTTATAGGGCGCTACAGGTTTCCCGCGGTAGAGAAACCAGCTACTGTCAAAAGATTGATCCTCTGTTCTTGGAACGAATCAACCGTCAGAAACCCTCTACCATGGAACAGCTGAAACGAATCTGGTACAACGGCGGCGATGGCAGCCGGGAGCATTACCATCACAGCCGCTACCACTGTCTCAATCTTCACAGCGTGTTCCAGAAAGGCACGGTGGAATTCCGCGCTTTCAATGGCAATCTTCACGCCGGAAAAATCAAGGCATATATCCAATTCTGCCTTGCCATTACCGCGCAGGCACTCAACCAACGGTCGGCAAGTCCCGTCAAGACTCAATCTACCAATGAGAAGTACACCTTCCGTGTGTGGCTTCTGCGTCTTGGCATGATTGGAGATGAATTCAAAACAGCCCGTAAGCATCTGCTGGATCATCTGGAGGGCTGCATTGCGTGGAAAGACCCGGCCCAGGCAGAAAGGCAAAAAGAACGACTGCGACAAAAGCGCGAAGCAGAGAGAGCTCAGGCGACAGCGCCGCCGGAACAAGCTGTACCGGAAACTATGATGGAAGCGGAGGATGAACAGTCCCCCGCTTTTACCATGTCAATGTAAAGGAGCTATTATGAAAAATAAACTGTATATTGCCTATGGCAGCAATCTCAATCTGACGCAAATGGCGAAACGATGCCCTACTGCCAAGGTGCTTGGGGCATCTGAGATAAAAGATTATGCCCTTGTGTTTCGAGGCGGAAGGCATGGAGCTGTGGCTACCATCGAGCCTTGCGAGGGCGCTTCTGTTCCTGTTTTGCTGTGGGAAATCACTTCGAAAGATGAAGCGGCCCTCGATGTTTACGAAGGCTTCCCCAGATTTTACGGTAAAGAAACCATGGAACTGACCCTGGACGGCAAAACGGTTTCGGCAATGGTCTATGTGATGACGCCGGGGCATCGGCTGGGGTACCCGTCCGACTATTACTACAATACCATCCGTGAAGGCTATAAAACCGCAGGGTTTGATACCGCTATTCTGGAACGGGCAATCGATTACACCGAGCAGCTCATGGAAAGCGAACCGGAACAGCAGAACCTATTCGGTTTTGGTGACCTGAAATGGTGGTGACGGAATGGCTGATCCCGCTACTATTACAGCGATAGCCAAAGCTGCCGCTGCCGCACTTTCGGATGAACGCATGCGAAAAACCATCGGCTGGACTGTCGCCGCCGTCCTGTCACCGCTCATCTTAATGATTGTACTGATCTGCTCTCTGCTCTCCGGAACTGCAAATCACAACAACACGGCCGTAGAGCTGTGTTTTCATGGCGGCGCAATTCCGGGAAGTATGCCTGCGGATTACAGGGAGTACATCGGGGATATGCGACAGAGCTTCACCCTCATAGACAGTGCCATAGCCACCGTGAATGCACAGATGGAGGACGGCGACAGCCTTGACGCTTACCGTGTCAAGGCAATTTTTTATTCTCTGTTCTTTGGTGCGGAGTCCCCCTCCCGGTTGGAACACCGGAAATATGTAGACTGCTTTGTCGCCTATGAGGAACGCACCCGCACCGTGGAAAACGAGGATGGCACAACTTCGGAAGAAACCTATACCGTTGCCGTTCCCATTACCTCTCTGCCTGCTATCTACAACAACATCAGGTCACTCTTCGGAGAAGCCATCACCTATGAAGATCAAGCCAACGCTTCGGAAATCTATTACCGTGCCTTATACGGTACAGCGGCGCCCATCGAGAGTGACGATTCCGCTATGTGGGAGGACTGGATACCGGATCAGCTTGGCGGCTTCTTTTCCGATTTGCCTGCCGGTGAAACGGGTGTTGAAGCAGTTCGCCTTGGACTTTCCCGCCTTGGCGATCCCTACTCTCAGGAGAAACGGGGGCAGGGAAGCTATACTGACTGCAGCTATCTGGTGCAGTGGGTGTACAAAAAGTTGGGGACAAACCTCCCCGGCACCGCTGCGGCACAGGGCAAATACTGCGTGGACAATGGGTTGACGATTTCCAAATCAAGCCTTGCTCCCGGCGATTTGGTGTTCTGGAGCCACAAGCCCAACGGCCGTTTCATGAACATTACGCATGTGGGAATCTATGCCGGAGACGGTAAGGTGGTGGACGCATCTTCCTCCAAAGGGCGGGTTGTTTACCGGGATTTGTTCGATTCCGACAAACAGGTTTTATATGCCAGACCTTATGCCGAAACGAAAAAAGCCTCTGCCGACGGCTTTATTTCACCTCTGGGCAAAGGATGGCGAGCGATGGTAACTTCTGAATTCGGAGGCAGAACAGACCCGCTCACCGGGAAGTGGGTGGGACATTCCGGTCTTGATCTTGGTGCTGCCAAAGGTACTTCCATCCGCTCTGCAAAAGCGGGAACGGTAAAAACCGTGGTTTATGGAAGCACCGGCTACGGCTATTATCTGACCATTGACCACGGAAATGGCATGGTCACTTTATACGGGCACTGCTCACAAATTCTCGTCCGGGAGGGGCAGACAGTCAAGGCCGGAGAAACCATTGCTAAGGTGGGTTCCACCGGGCGAAGCACCGGAAACCATCTGCATTTTGAAGTACGGATAAACGGCTCGGCGAAAAATCCGAGAAACTATCTGCCGTAAACGTGTTCTTCCCAAGACCTGTCACCTTGACTGTGGCAGGTCTGCCAATCTTTCCATGAATGGAGGAAATCTGTATGAGCACAACCGAACTGAAATTATCCTTCCCTACGGAGAAGCTTGAGGCGCTCCGCTTCTTCATGGACAAAAAGGAGCTTGCCATCGAACAGGAGCTTCAGAATTATCTGGACAAAACCTATGAAAAGGCGGTTCCGGCCCAAGTACGGGAATATGTGGAGAGTCGCATGGAGCAGGCTCCCGCATCGCAGGAAACACAGGCGGCCCCCGCAGCCAGAGAACGCCCTGCGCCTCAGAACCGCCGCCAGAGTGAACAGGCTCCCGCAGAGCCGCAGACAGCCGCCCATCAGCCCGACGCACCTGCGGAGGACTCTCTGCAGGAAACGCAGGGCATGAGCATGAGTATGTAACATCAGAAAAAGAACAAGGAGGTGTCGGCTATGATCAAGCTTGGCATAGACAACGGAAACTACAATACCAAATCCTCGGAGGGGATGCTTTACGCCTCCGGCTTCGCGGTCAGCGACCGGGAATTCATTACGCCGGAGCTGCAGCTCTATTATGAAGGCAACTATTACGCCATCGGGGAACGCCGTCTGCGCTTTCAGCAGGATAAAACCAGAGAGCAGGATACCTTTATTCTCACCCTGCCGGCCATTGCCGAGGCCATGAAGCGTTCCGGAGTGGCCAATGCGGATATTATGCTGGGGGTGGGGCTTCCCATTGACAGCTATGGCACGCAGAAGGAAGCGTTTCGGCAATATTTTTTGCGGGAAAATGTATCCTTTGTGTTCGAAGGAGCAGCCTACCGCTGTCGCATTGCAGACTGTAAGGTGTTCGCTCAGGGACATGCGGCTCTGTGCCGGTACTATCCCCGTCTGCAGGAATATCGCAGCATTACCCTCGTTGACATTGGCGGATACACGGTGGATGTTCTCACCGTCCACAATTTCAGGCTGGACAGGGCAAGCTGCGCCAGTCTGCGGATGGGCACGATCATTCTTTACAGCCGCATTCAGGATGCCCTGCAGAAAAGCGGCATTCTTCTTTCGGATGTGCTGATCACCGATGCTATTCGGGGCAAAATCCAGCATACTGACCGCAGGAAAATCGAAGAAGCTGTGGAGCAGGAGGTGTCCGCCTACTGCAAGGAGCTGCTGAACGCACTGCGGGAACGGGGCTTGGATTTAAGGCTTCCTACCGTGTTCGTGGGTGGCGGTGCGGAGCTTTTGGAATCCCGGCTGTGCGGGGATGGACTCAATACCGTGGCTGTACTGAACCGGTTTGCCAATGCGGACGGGTACAAGCTCCTGCTGGGGTAAGCCTATGAGGAAGCGATACTATCTGTCCTTTGACATGGACGATCCCAGGCACCGGGAGGCCGAGCGTCTGTTTTCGCAACAGGCCAACCGCCAGCGCACCGACTTTGTGGTGTCCAGTATTCTCGCCGCCGCACAAACAGAACGGCTGGAGCAGCTGGTTCGGCAAGCTGTTCGGGAAGAACTTCAAAACCTCCGGCTGGCGGAAGTCCCGCAGACACTGACGCCGGATACGGCTGTTCAGCTGAAGGAACTGCCCGGCAGCCTGATTCACGCACTGGAGGAATTGTAACCATGTTGGCTCACTTTTCCTGAATGCTTCTATCAGAACACAGGCTGTCTGCACCAACATGGCTCACTTTCTGCTCGAAATCAACCAAAGGAGTGGAATTTTATGAAAAGGGAAACTATTTCTGTTCCGTTCAATACAGAGAAACTGGAGGCTCTCTATGAAAAGCATGTTCCCACTGATGTACGGGAACGCATTGAAGCACAGGCAGCGGCGGTGTGTAAAAAATGTGCACCGCCCTTTTTTCTCTCTGAGGTTCGCGCTGCGAGCCTTGGAAAATTCGGCAATGGAGGAATCTGAATGAAAGAAAAATCGATGGAACAGGCAACCGGTCCGTTTCTGACCGCAGGCAGCCGGAAACTGACGGACAGCGATATCACCTTTTCCGATGAAATCATGGAAACGGATGGCAGACTCAATTTTTATATGGATACCTTCTTCAACGTAGATGAGGTATTCGGAACCCATGTGGAAACGGTGGAGAACAATGACTGGATCAATGTCTATGCCAATTATGACATCGGCCAAGGGCAGGTATGCGATACGCTGGACATCGTCCTGAATCGCGGGGACGGCTCCTGCCAAGAACTGGTCTACCAGCTGGACGATCAGGAAAGAGAAATCCTGCTGAAAAAAATGCAGGACTACTGCATACATCAGGAAGGGCTGACGCTGGAGGATTACGGCCTCCGTCTGCAGGAGGAACCGGAGCCGCTGACGAGCCAGACAGTCCAACAGATGTGACGCGCCCGTGTTGCCGCCCGTGTGCCCCTGTGTGGGCTTATTCAGCGATAGGTGGCATAGTTCCCCGCCAAGCCAAGTAAAACCGATTGTGGGGGCTTTGTGCGGAGATGCCCGACTATCGCCATTCGGTCACAATATGCGTTGCCCTTGCACCGTCCTTGGGTCTAAAAAAGAGCAGGATAAAGGCGGGTGGTCGCAAGCGCCCTCCCGCCACTCACTTCGCCCAGCAGTGCTGGGCGTTTTTTGCTCATTCCCATGAGGTGGTCGGATTGCGGATTTGTCACGGTCGAAGTGGTCGAAATTGAAGAAAAAGCAGAAAACAAAAGGGATTTGTACGGTCACCCCACAGGTGTACATCCATGAAACGGAGGCTTGTATATGAAAAACAATAAGGAACGGACAGCAGTCTGGCTGTATCCCGAAACCATGGAACGGCTGGACGGCTGGCTAAGCAAGGACAACTGCAAAAGCCGTAGCGAATTTATTGAAAAGGCACTTAGCTTTTACATGGGATACCTTGGAACAGAGGATATCTCCTCCTATCTTTCCAAGGCATTGCTTGCATCGATACAAGGCACATTGCAAAAAACTGAAAACCGGGTGGCAAATAATCTATTCCGGCTTTCAGTGGAAATCAGCATGATGATGCATCTGCTTGCGGTTACGCTGGAGATTACCGATGAGGAATTGCACCGGCTTCGTGGCCGATGCGTTGCCGAAGTCAAACGAACCAAAGGTAAAATCCGGCTGGAGGATGCAGTGGATTTCCAGAACAGTCCGGATGATGAAGAATAATGGCCCGTATCATTCTCAAATGCCCCTATCTTAAGGGCGGGGAAAAGACCGCAGCCCATCTGAATAATCTCGTAAAATATATTGCCACCCGCGATGGTGTAGAAAAGATGGAAAGCGGTCATAAGCTTTGGCACTCCACCAAGAAGCAAAAAGATGTGATTGCACAGATCCTCCGGGAGTTTCCCGATACCAAGGATTTATTTGAATATGCAGATTACTGTGAAAATCCCAACCGGGGAAACGCTACAGAATTCATCACCATCGCGCTGGAACAGAACCTTGATAGAATCAGCGGCCGGGAAAAATACCTGGACTACATCGCAAACCGCCCCCGCGTCGAGAAGCTTGATCGCCACGGTCTGTTCACGGCCGGTGACGAGCCGCTGATCTTATCGCAGATTGCTGACGAGGTATCTTGTCATACCGGAAATGTGTGGACGCCCATTATTTCCTTGCGGCGGGAGGATGCGGCAAGGCTGGGATACGACAATGCTCTTGCATGGAAGGCTCTCCTTTCGGAAAAGGCAATGGAGCTTGCGGAGAATTTGAAAATCCATCCCGACCACCTCAGATGGTATGCCGCCTTTCACAACGAATCCCATCATCCCCATGTCCACATGATCTGCTATAGCACCGATCCAAGAGAGGGCTATCTTACGAAACAAGGAATCAAAAAAATGAAGTCCTCACTGGCAAAGGAGATTTTTCGCCAGGAGCTTATTCCGCTCTACAAAGAAAAGACCCAGCACCGGGATATCCTGAAGGAACAGGCTGCCGAATCCATGCGGGAACTGATCCCTCAAATGAAAAACGGTGTTTTGCAAAACGACCGCATGGAACATCTATTCATATACCTGGCGGAGAAGCTTCAAACTGTCGGCGGCAAAAAGCAGTATGGCTATCTCAAGGCAGATCTTAAAAACGTGGTGGATGAAATTGTGGATGAGCTTGCCAAGGACAGTCGAGTTGCTGAAGCCTATCGCTTGTGGTGGGAAGCCAAAGGCAGGATCGAATCCATCTACGCAGAAACTCCATCGGAACCTCCGCCCCTTTCCCGCTGCAATGATTTCAAGCCTATCCGCAACATGGTCATTCAGGAAGCTCTGCTGATTGGCAGCATAACCTTTGAGGAACCGGCATCCATGGAAACAGCTCTGCCGGACTCGGAGGACGATTTGGAGATACCCTCCTATGACATGGCAGAGGAAGAATTAGAAAGAACGGCATCCGCGGGAAATCCTCTTGCCTGCTGCCAGCTTGCGAGACTTATCCTTTCCGATGAAAAAGTGCAGCCGCAGGAGGCGGAAAAAGCCCTTGGCTATCTCAGAAAAGCGGCGGAAGCCAAAAATCCCTTTGCCGCATATTTTCTCGGCAAGCTCTATGAAAAGGGACACCACGTTCCACAGAATGCTGCTGAGACGGTACGGCTTTATACGCTTTCCGCAGAGCACGGAAATATCTTTGCCGCATACCGGCTGGGCAAGTTGTACCTTGGCGGTGATGGTGTTCTGAAGGATGTGGAGTCCGCCATTCGCTGGCTGACCTTTGCCGCAGACAGAAAAAATCCGTTTGCACAATATGCTCTCGGTATCGTATATCTCAAAGGAAGTGATGTTTCCAAGGATACTGCCAAGGGCGTGGAGTATCTGAAACAGGCTGCCGATCAGGGAAACCAGCTTGCACAATACCGACTGGGCAAGATTTATCTCATGGATGAGGATATGCCCAAGGATATACAGACTGCGCTGCAATTCCTAACGGCTGCGGCTGAACATGGAAATCAGTATGCGCAGTATACTCTCGGCAAGCTGTATCTGATGGGGAAAGACGTCCCCAAAGACAAGGATGTCGCTGTCCGCTGGCTCACCCTATCGGCAGCGCAGGGCAATCTTTATGCCAAGTTTTTCCTTGACCATATCAAGGATTTCAAAGACCCTTCCGTTCTGCTGGCGGCAACACGGCTTCTGCATCACATGAGCCGTATTTTTGCAGACAACGCTCCGCCATTAAAACCGTACGAACAGAGGATCGACCGGAAGCTTCTTCGCAAGCTCCGGGAGAAAAAGCAGGCGCAGGGTCATGCGAGGGATGACCATGAGCAGACCATGTCATTATAGGCATTTGGTTTACTGGAAAAATAAAAGATTTTGAGCAGGTGCTCCGGGACTTGCAAATCATTATATCGATTGGAGGATAACCGTGAAAAAACAGAAAGATAAAATGAAACGGACATTTATCAAGAAAAAATTGCTTCAGAACCATTGCCGTCCTGTAAAAAGGGCGGCTTTTTTTCATAGAATCGGCAATCGCCACAGGTAGGAGGTGCGACCATGGGCGTGTATGTGCATTTTACAGATGATCAAAAATGCCGTGCCAATAATGTGGACCTTGTGGATTTCCTCCAGCGGCACGGAGAAAAGCTGCTGCCCAGCGGCCGGGATAAAAGGCTGGCTTCCGATCACAGCATCACCATCCGTGGAAACGAGTGGTATGATCACTCCGCGGAAAAAGGCGGGTATGCCGTTGACTTTGTGCGGTACTTTTATGGGCTTTCCTTTCCCGAAGCCGTGACTATGCTGTTGGGCGGAGAACAAGGTGAGCCCTACCGCCCTGTCTCACAAAAGATACAGGAAACGAAAAAAACATTTTCGCTTCCGAGGCCCCACAGTGACATGCGCCGCGTCTATGCCTATCTGGTAAAAACCAGGTGCATTGACCGTAAAGTAGTCAATTACTTTGCCAAGGCAAAGCTCCTGTATGAGAGCTGCGAAAGATCCAAGGACGGTGCTAAAGAGTACCATAACGCTGTGTTTGTAGGTGTGGATGAAACTGGCACTGCCAGGCACGCTCATAAGCGAGGGCTCTATACCGAGGGCATCGGCTTCAAAGGAAATGTGGATGGCAGCGATCCACGGTACAGCTTTCACTGGCTTGGAAAAAGCGATGACTTATACGTCTTTGAAGCGCCGGTGGATATGCTGTCCTACATTACGCTTTATCCAAAGAACTGGCAGCGGCATAGCTATGTGGCTCTCTGCGGTGTCGGCTGTCAGGCAATGCTGTGGATGCTGGAGCAATGCCCGCAGATTTCCCATATATCGCTTTGCTTGGATAACGATGAAGCCGGATACAAGGCAAGCGAGCGGCTGAAAAATCAGCTTGCGGAAAAAGGATATGCATCTGAGCTGCGTATCTCCCAGAGAAAAGACTGGAATGATGATTTGGTGTGCATGATGCAGCAAAAACAGGGCGGGTTTGAGATGAGGATGGCATAGCAAAAAGTGGAGCGGCCAAAGTGCTGACCGCTCCACAAAAAATCTGATTTATAGTCAAAGTGAAATTTGTCTTTCCTTTAACAGCAAAATATTGTCTTTAGGTGATTTTATTTGAATGAAAATAATTCATTAGCTTTTTTAGTAAATTCATCAGCAGATGACCACCATTGCCCAGGATAATGACCGCCAAGGTTAACCAGCTTACCTGCCCCATCAATAGTCATCTGTGTATGAAATTTAGTTCTACCAGAATTAGACGTCGAATGAAAAACTAAAAATCCCCACTGGTCTATAGTGCATTTTATTCCATGATAACACTGTTTTGCCAGTTCAGTAAACTTTGATAATGGAACACCGCCAAAGGTTTCTTCAGTTTCTTTTATGGCTTCAGTAGCTACGCTTGATACATTTGATGCCGTTTTTAAGTTACCCTTTAATAATAATACATTGGTTACTACAGTTCCTATCCCAATGGCGGGAATAACAATTTTCTTTATGTCCATTCTGCCACCTCATCAATTCCTGTTTAGGTAATTTATTTGTTTATAGGATACCATAAAATTTATCAAATTGAAAGGATCACATCATGTCATCCCAAATCTATATTCTGATCGCAGCGGCCGCCGTGATGTTTTTCGTCATCGGCGGCCTTTCACTTTTGGCGCATTATTACACACTCAACGGAATCAAGTCCCGCACGGTGGGCGACGGCCAGCACGGTACCGCACGTTTTGCCACTAAGCAGGAAGTCAAAGCGACATATCGGCACATCCCATTCCAGCCGGAACTGTGGCGGCAGGGGCAGTGTCTTCCCTCCATAGATGAGCAGGGCATCATCCTTGGCAGCACGGGAACGAAGAACAAAGTGACGGCACTGGTGGATACCGATGATGTCCACTGCCTTATGATTGGCGCATCCGGTGTGGGCAAGACAGCATTCTTTTTATATCCCAACCTGGAGTATGCCTGCGCTTCCGGTATGAGCTTTCTGACCACCGATACCAAGGGTGATCTCTATCGAAAATATGGCGCCATTGCCCATGACCACTATGGCTACCATGTGGCAGTTATTGATCTCAGAAACCCCACTCGTTCAGACGGCAACAATATGCTCCATTTGGTCAATACCTACATGGATAAATACCTTGCAGATGAAAAAAATCTCGTGGCAAAAGCGAAAGCCGAAAAGTACGCAAAAATCATTGCCAAAACCATTATCAACGCCAGCGGTGAAAATTACGGACAAAATCAGTTTTTCTACGATGCCGCCGAGGGACTCCTGTCCTCGGTTATTCTCCTGATTGCCGAATATCTGCCGCCGGTTGAAATGGATGGTAAAAAGGTAGACTGCCGTCACATCATCAGTGTGTTCAAGCTGGTGCAGGATCTGCTTGCCCCAAGCAAGGTAAAGAGCAAGAGTCAGTTTCAGCTCCTCATGGATAAGCTGCCATCAAATCACAAAGCCCGCTGGTTTGCAGGCGCCGCCCTCAACTCTGCGGAACAGGCCATGGCATCGGTGCTCTCTACCGTACTTTCCCGGCTCAACTCATTTCTTGACAGTGAAATGGAGCAAATCCTTTGTTTTGAAACAGCCATTGATGCGGAAAAATTCTGTAATGAAAAGTCCGCACTTTTTATCGTCCTTCCGGAAGAAGATCTGACCAAATATTTTATGGTATCGCTTATGATTCAGCAGCTCTACCGAGAAATTCTTGCGGTTGCGGATGAAAACGGCGGGAAGCTGAAAAACCGCGTGATATTCTATTGTGACGAACTTGGAACGCTCCCGGCCATCGAGTCGCTGGAACTGATTTTTTCAGCCAGCCGTTCCCGCCGCCTTTCTATGGTGCCAATTATCCAGTCCTTCGGTCAGCTTGAAAAAAATTATGGCAAGGAGGGTTCGGAAATCATCGTAGATAACTGCCAGGATACCATCTTTGGTGGGTTCGCTCCCAACAGCCAGACCGCCGAAGTGCTGAGCAAGGCAATGGGCTCCAGAACCGTCATGAGCGGCTCCGTCAGTCGGGGCAAGAATGATCCCAGCCAGTCCCTGCAAATGATTGAGCGTCCGCTGATGACGCCGGATGAACTGAAATCTATTCCCAAAGGGAATTTTGTTGTCATGAAAACCGGTACCCATCCCATGCGGACTAAACTGCGGCTGTTTCGTGATTGGGGAATCCGTTTCGGTGAGGATTATACCGTAGAAGAAAAGGCGTACCGAAAGGTGGTATATGCCGACAAGCAAACGCTGGAGGAAAATATCGTCCGTAAGCACACGGCCTGCCTTGCAGTGGATGAAGAAACCAGGGAAATGTCAGAACCGCCAGCCGGAACGGGTACCCTTCATACGCCGGTGGCAGAACCTTCTGAAAGCACCATACGCCGCCGCTCCATCCTCAAAACGTAAAGGAGGTTCCCATGAGTTACTTTAACCACATTTACACAGCCTCGCCGGATGAGCTTCCACATCGGGCGAGGACAGTTTATATATACCTCTGTGACCGTGCCGGAAAAGGCTCGGACTGCTGGCCTGCAGTAAGGACTATTGCCTCAGATTTGCAGCTTTCCCGCAGTACTGTCAAGCGTGCTCTGCATGATCTGATCAAAGCCGGGCTGATTGAAAAAGAAGCACGCTTCCGTGAGAATGGCAGCAATACATCCAACCGATTTTTAATAAAATAGCAGCCTTTGGTATAGCGAAAGAACGAATTTCCCGCCAAGGGGATATTCTGTTCTTTCGCTGAACCGAGGTGGGGCTCACTGTGGACCCACCAGAACCTCTCACTCTAAGAAAAAGATCATTACAGAAAAAGAAGAAAGTGTATCTTTATATGTTTTTATGTAACATAGTGGGCGCTATTTGTGGAAACACTATTTTTGTAGACTAAGAATATACAAATAAAATTTTGATGTTACAAAAGAGAGGTGAGAATTGAATGCGGCAGGCATTGGGAAAAAGAATCAACCAATTGCGAAAAAGCAAGGGCTTAACCTCTGAACAGCTATCGGAACTGTGTGGAGTGAATGCAGTGCATATCCGCAGAATCGAAAGCGGCGGCAGCCTGCCCAGCTTTTCTCTTTTTCTGAAGATATGCAACGTACTGGGGACTTCGGCAGATTATCTGCTGGGAGATCTTCTGGAGCACCCTGTTATACCTGACAGCGTGGAACAGCTCGGCAAGCAGCTAAAGCATTTGGAACCAGACCAGATTGATATGATCAGTGAAATGGTGGAGGTAATGATCCGGCATACCACTACAAAGGAATAGAAATCAACACGCAAATGAACGGGAGTCTCTGAAAAGAGGCTCCTTTTCTTGTCCTGTTTGTCTTGCTTTCATTCTATTTGTAGCTTATAATGATACATAAATAATTACTACGTTACATTGCAAGGGGATAGAGATGACGACAAAAGAGAAAGCAAAACTGATTAAACAAGCAGGAAAAATATATACTTTAGGTTTGACAGTAGAAAGGCGCAGAGAAAAACTTCGCCGGTTGGTAGAGAAAAAGGTTCCCTATGACTCACCTCAGATGAAGCAAGCCCTATCAGAATTTGAGACGGCAGATGAGGAATGGAAACGGCTGGAGCAGGAACATCTGGAATATCGAGCACAGCTTGGTATAGACAACAATACCAACTTGCCACAAAGCGACAATTTTTAAATTTAAAATCAAAAGATACACATTTTGTTTCGGGGTAGATCATGGTAGATAACAAAAATTTTAATGAAAAACAACTCAAAGATAAAATTAAAAGCTACAATAGGCAGAGAATCGGCATAGCCATTCCTATCGTCATAATAACGGCAATTCTGCTGTTATTTCCGTCGCTTGGGAATGAAGCTCTGCCCACGCGCTTTGCGGTGCTTTGTTCTGCACTCCTTATTTTATCTTCTTTACTGTTCGTTCTTCCAGGCAGGAATGCCGTGTTGCTGTTTTTTATGGCAACAGCCATCGTAACCGTGCAGTTCGTTTACAAACAAATACATCCTCAGTCATTTATCATTCTTATTTTGATCAATACATGTGTACTTGGGGTCTCCAGAAAGATTTCCCACAATTTTATTCAGGCAGCTATAAATGAAATTGAGACGCTGAGCCATCTGGAAATTGAAGCGACTACTGATAATTTGACACAGCTCCTTAATCGAAACGGTCTGGAACAAGCATTGCCTACGGCTTGGGCATTTTGCAAACGCAAAAAGAAAAATGTCGGTTTTCTCTTAATAGATATTGACTATTTCAAAAGCTACAATGACACACTGGGTCATTTGAAAGGCGACGACATTTTAAAACAAATAGCGCACAGCATGAAGATATGTTTTAAAAGAGAAACCGATATTATAGGCCGAATCGGCGGGGATGAGTTCTTAATTTTCCTTCAGGATATAGATAACGACCACATTGTAGAAATGGCACAGAATCTCCTTTCATCACTTTCCAGCTTTAAAGTTAAGGCATGCCCAGGATCATATAAATGCTTATCCGTAAGCATAGGAATCGAAACTGGTATACCACAGACAGGCGATTCGCTAAAAGAGTTTTATAATCGTGCGGACATGGCTTTATATCATGCCAAAAAAAGTGGAAGAAACTGCATTTCATACGACAATGTCATTATCAAAAATCCAAATGAGCGTGTATGGCAAAATGAATCATCCGCTCTTAAAAACTTGGTTGCAGAATGTGCACGCAAATGAGAAATAGACTGTATATATACTATTCTTAAAATTGAAGCGATGGCCCGAGTGGATTTATGCAAAGGCCCCGCTTCGATTTTTTGTTTTGAAGTACCATAGCATGTCGTGGCAATACCGATTGCACTGCAAAGCGAATTTCCTGGAATCCGCACTTGATCGAGCCGATTTTTTCAAGAGTCGGGATGGAAACCGTTCGTCTGTTTCCGAGCTTTTCGTTGATGATGTTGGTAGATACAACATAAAAAGTCCACTGCTCTAATTTTAACGGAGTACATTTGGCATCATAATTATAATAACAAACACAAGCAAATATTATCAAACCAGTTGTAAACCTACAAATTTTATAGTATACTTGAATGTGAATTTTTATAGCTATCAGAAGCTCGATGAGGTGAAAAAATGAGCGATATTATCAATGACAATTGGATTAATATTGATGAAGCAGCTACCTATTTAGGGGTAAAGCCTGTTACAGTAAGGGACTGGATAAGAAAAGACAAAGGAATCCCTGCCCACAAAATAGGAAAGCAGTGGAAATTCAAGATCTCAGAGCTTGATAATTGGGTAAAAAGCGGAAAAAGTGCTATGGAATAAACACCATAGATTTGATGAAAACGTAAATCACACAAATTAGAATGGAGATTAAAAGAGGATTATGGCCGTGAAAAAATCAGAATTGTATTCCCTTTTGTGGGAGGCTTGCAATAAATTAAGGGGCGGCGTTGAACCAGCTCGGTATAAAGATTATGTGCTTGTGTTGTTGTTCTTTAAGTATGTATCGGACAGGTATAAAGGGCAGCCGTTTGCGGAGTTTAAAATCAGTAACGGTGCATCTTTTGATGATTTAGTCAAAGCAAAAGGAAAGAGTGATGTTGGAGAACGTGTAGACAAAATTATCCAGAAATTCTTGGAGGATAACAAGCTGCAAGGCTCACTTCCTGATGTCAGCTTTAATAATCCGGATGAGTTGGGTTCCGGCAAGGAATTGGTGGACAAGGTATCCGGCTTAATTGCCGTATTCCAGAATCAGGCGATTGACTTCAAGAATAACAGAGCGAGCGGCGATGATATCATCGGGGATGCTTATGAATACTTTATGATGAAATTTGCCCAGGAATCTGGCAAGAGCAAGGGACAGTTCTACACGCCGAGTGAGGTTTCCCGTATTATTGCAAGACTGATCGGGATTGGCAACATCAAGCAGACACCAACAAAGAAATGGACCTTGTACGATCCTGCGGCAGGTAGCGGCAGCCTACTGATTCGTGCCGCAGATGAAGCGCCGGTAGATGAAAATGGCGATTCAATTGTAACCATTTTCGGGCAAGAGAAAGATAACGCTACAGCGGGCTTAGCAAGAATGAATTTGATTCTCCACCAAAAAGGTACAGGTGAAATTAAAAAAGGCAACACCCTGGCTTCCCCCGCTTTTACAGACGATTTTGGAGAGCTCAAAAAGTTTGACTTTATTGTCATGAATCCCCCCTTCTCGGACAAATCATGGAGCGATGGTATCAAAACAACAGAAGATAAATATAAACGTTTTGACGGATACGGCATTCCTCCCGAAAAGAATGGAGACTATGCCTGGTTTTTACACGTTCTGAAATCACTTGACAGCAATGGCAAAGCAGGCATCATCATGCCTCACGGCATATTGTTCAGAGGTAATTCTGAAGAAACAATCCGCATTGCAATTCTTAAGAAACGATATATTAAAGGCATTGTCAGCCTTCCGGCAAATCTCTTTTACGGCACTGGCATCCCCGCCTGCATTGTTATTATTGACAAAGAGAATGCGGATACAAGAGAGGGAATTTTCTTAATAGATGCCAGCCGTGGTTTTAAGAAGGATGGCAATAAGAACAGACTGCGTGAGCAGGATATTGAGAAGATTGTCCGAACCTTTAATAACCAAGAAACAATCGAAGGCTATTCCCGTTTTGTGAAATACACAGATATTCTGGAGAAAAATGCCGGCAATTTGAATGTACCCCGTTACATACAAAAGATTGATGATACATTGCCGCAGAATATTGCCGCACACTTGAAAGGCGGTATTCCGGGAACGGATATTGACTCGCTTAAGAGACTTTGGAATATTTCTCCGGCTTTGAAACAAAAAATCTTCACTTGCACGGACGAGCGGCAAAATATTTACCATCTTGCCCTCCCCACTGAAAATATAGAGGAAGCTATCCGGCAGGACGTCAATGTGCAAAACGAGAAAAGAAACGAAGTCGATACAATTTTTACACAATGGCGTGATGAAGTCAAAAGCATTCTGCTGAATATTGACAGTGAAACGAACCCTAAGCAACTTATTCGCACCATCTCCTCCATTCTTTTGGATGCATATAAACCAGCGCTGCTTCTTGACAATTATGACGTTTACGACTGCCTGATGAATTACTGGAATGCAAAGCTGCAGGATGATGTATATGCTATTAAAGCTGATGGCTATGAGGCCGGCAGAGAAATTGAGTACGAGTACGCACAGATAAAAGTCAAAGATGAGAGCGGCGAAACTGTTTCCGTAGATGATATTTCTAAAGTGAAATCCTTTGATGGTGTTTTAATCCCGAGAGAAATTATTGAGACAGCATATTTTCCAGAAGAACTGGCTGCCATCAATGTTTTAACGGAACAGTCTGCAGCTTTGGAAGCCGAATTGGATGAAATGCGTGAGGAAGAATCCGGTGACGACGGGTTGCTCAAGGAAGTACTCAATGACAATGGAGATGGCATCCCGAAGGCGAATCTTAACAAGCGGCTGAAGGAGCTGGAAGGCAAGAAGACTTCCGTGGCTATGGATGCTATGACAAAGCTGGTGACTCTCTTTGATGAGGGGAAAACTGACGAGATGGAGGCGCTCATCCAAAGGACTCCGGAATTGTCTGACTTTGATATCAGAAATAAAAACGGCTCTTTCGGAAAGGCCAAGCTGAAAGCGGCATTAAAGCTTGCTATGGATTCCGCTGTTGTTCCCGAGATTTATAGAGAAGAGTACGATGCTTTGCTTGCGTATCAGGCTAAAATGATAGAGAAAGAAGAAACGGACAAAGCCATAAAAGAAGCGCAAAAGGCTCTTGATGACAAGGTGCAAATAAAATACGAAGAGCTTACTGTGGAGGAAATCAAGCATCTACTCTTTGATGTGAAGTGGATGGCAAAACTTGAAGCGGATATTAGAGACGAGATTGAACAGGTGCTGAATGCTATGTCCTCCAAAGTGCTGCTCATTGCAAAACGCTACGAGCATACACTTGGAGAAATTGAAGAAAAAACAGAAAAATCAAGAAAAGCGGTCATGGAAGCTTTGGAGAGGATGGGATACAAATGGTAACTTATCCGAAGGATTGGACACCTATGCAGCTAAAAGATTTAGGTTGTATTCAGATGTGCCGCCGAATCTTTCAAAGCCAGACTAAAGAATATGGAGCTATTCCTTTTTATAAAATCAGCACTTTTGGGAAAAAAGCAGATGCTTATATTTCACAGGATTTATACGAGAAATACAAGGCACTGTATCCTTATCCGGAAAAAGATGATGTTCTTATTTCCGCAGCTGGAACGGTAGGTAAAACTGTTATTTTTGATGGAAAGGATTCGTATTTTCAAGATTCTAATATAGTGTGGCTAAAAGTTAATAAAGATGTAGTTGACCGCAAATTTTTGTGGTGGTTTTATCGTTCTTATCCGTGGGAGGCACTAGAAGGCACAACTATACAGAGATTGTATAACAGTATCATACTTGATACAAATATAAATCTACCTTCAATTCCTGAACAAAAGGAAATCGCTCAAACACTTTCACAGTTTGACACCTACATTAATGACCTTTCCGAGTTGATTGAAAAGAAAAAGGGCATTCGAGATGGTGCACTGGAGGATTTGATTAGCGGCAGGACAAGGCTTGATGGATTTCATGATGATTGGGTAAAGGTGTCTTTCAATCAGGTTATTGTTCCTAAGGCAAGGATCGGGTGGCAAGGTCTCAAAAAGCATGAGTATTTGCGAAGTGGGTACAGCTATTTAATTAGTGGCACAGATTTTAAGGATGGGACAATTACCTTAAATAATATATCGTATGTTTCTAAAGAACGATATGATATGGATGTAAATAT
>CALLZZ010000367.1 GCA_937858235.1 uncultured Clostridia bacterium | reverse complement strand
ACCAGTGTACTAATAGAAAGAAGGGGGAACCCATGAATAATAAGGTGCTATGTGGTATGAGTGGCGGCGTGGACAGTTCGGTTTCGGCCTGCCTGCTGATGGAGCAGGGGTATGACGTAACTGGTTGCACTATGCGGCTGTTCGAGAACAAAGACATCGGAGCAGGATTGCAATCCGCTTGTTGTTCGCTGAGTGATGTTGACGATGCAAAACGAGTGTGCTACAAGTTGGGGTTGCCCCACTATGTGTTTCAATTTGCAGAGGAGTTTCGTCGCACTGTAATGCATCCTTTTGCAGAGGCGTATTTGAGCGGGCTTACCCCAAATCCTTGCATTAACTGCAACCGCTATTTGAAATTTGGTAAATTGGTCAACCGAGCAGCTGAAGTAGAAATGCAGTATGTGGCTACTGGCCACTATGCCAGAATAGAGAGGCAGGGAGGACGTTGGCTGCTGAAAAAGAGTGTGGATGCCAAAAAGGATCAGACGTATTTCCTCTACAATTTGACGCAGGATCAAATGGAACACTTTTTGTTGCCACTGGGGGGGCTAACAAAGGAGGTAGTACGAGAAATTGCCGCTGCACATGGATTTGCAAACGCCAGAAAAAAGGATAGTCAAGATATTTGCTTCGTACCAAATGGCGATTATGGAGCTTTTATTGAACGGTTTGAAGGAGGGAAGGTCCCGGCGGGTCAGTACATTGACTGCGAGGGAACTGTTTTAGGTACGCATAAGGGGCATATCCGTTATACGTTAGGGCAGCGCAAAGGGTTAAATATTGCACTGGGAAAGCGAGCCTATGTGATCGGAAAAGATGTGACAGAGAACACTGTGACGTTGGGTGAAGATCGAGACCTGTACGGAATGGAATTAACTGCGCGGGATCTGAATCTCATCGCCTGCGACCAGATTGATGGGACTTTGCATTGTACAGCAAAGTCACGTCATGGCCAGATTGAAACACCATGCAATGTTGTGCAGACGGGGGACGATGAATTGTTGGTACAGTTCGAACGTCCGGTGCGTGCTATCACACCCGGACAGGCAGTGGTGCTCTACGATGGAGACACCGTAATTGGCGGTGGAACGATTATTGCTCCCTGACAGGTATGCATGGTAACTGTGGATCAAGAAAGGAGAATACGAATGAAGAAACGAATCATTGCAGCGCTTCTTGCCCTATGTATGCCGCTCGCCCTCTGTACAGGGTGTGGCAGTCAGAATGCAGTTGACCGTTTTTTTGATACGCTGGAGGAAATCCATAGCCTAAAGGATTATCACCTGGAACTGACCATCAGTTCGGACGAGGCGAGAAAAAATGGAGTGCGTATTTCCGGAGATGTAGCCAAAAGCAATGAGCAGGCGAACCTGACCTTGACAGCCTATTCGGAGGATCAAAAGGAATCCGGCATCCTTAACCTCGTGGTGGACGGCAGCGATGTTTACTTAAAGCTGGACGATTGGGCAAACTATGTGTCGGCGCGGTATGGAGCCATGGAGGTGAACCAGGATGCCAATGCAATAGAGGCAGAACTGCTAAGTGATATTGCCAAAGACGTTGGGAACAACTATATTAAAGTTACAGCGCCGGAGAATGTGTTTGACCTGCTCAGTGGTAGCAGCCAGAAGGATGCCGTCGATGCATTTTCCAGTTGGTATCAGGGGCTGCGCACGGAGTTAAAGGATGCTGTTGGCGAAAAGGACGATACTTATACGCTCAGTCTAAAAGGAAAAGAACTTCAGACACAATTGCTGGCACGGTTAGATAACTTAATAGTTAATGAACAAACCTATCGAAATGCGCTTCAGCCGCTATTAAAGAGCGTAGAGGATTCCATTATAATCTCCGGTTGGACGGATATCGACGTACTGGACAATATGTGGAGCGGGTATCGGGAACGCAATACAGAGCTTGAGTCGTTGGAAGAAGACGGAAAGTGGAACGATGAGAGCTTTACCATGACAACGGCTGAAAAGGCGAGCGATGGAGCCTATCAGGTAAGTATGACCTGGAAGGGTGACACAGAGCGTTATGTACAGGCCAATATCACACCTGATGACCAGGCCGCGGAAATTGCAGTACCCAAGAATGCAGTGAACTATAGCGAGCAGGCAGAAAACCTGGCAACCGTGTACATGGATTCTAAAAATTTACTACACCCTCAGGAGCAGAACATAGAAGAAACTTCGGAGGACGATGAGGGGACAAAGGTTGACTGGGATCAGTGGTTCCAGGAAAATCCGGATGATACCAAGGAAGGCTCCTCCAAGTTAGATTTGTCTGCAATCAAGGGATACGCTCATATTAGGCTGACACCCATGGAGGTGGAGGCTGGCAAGAGCAAAGATCTGCCGGTGGTAACTGACTATGATTACTGTGAGGCTACCTTTACAGATCAAGGAAATGCCAATGTGATCTATCTGAGCAGCGATAGCTGGGAAGTAGATGTCTATGGGTTAGAAGCTGAGGGTCGCTCTATGAAAGAGATCCTCTCAGAGAGCATCAAATCCTATGCAACGACCTATAAAGAAGACTGGGGATATGAAATTACCCAAAAGGCCAGCGGGGTTCAAAAAAACAGTGATGGTTCTGCATATGTGGCTGGATTCAGCTACTATGACGAGGATAAGGAATGTGAAGTTACCCTTGTCAATCTGGTGACCCAAATGAAGGGCAGCTCCTATGTCGTTAACTACGAATTTGCGTTGTTTGGGAATGCTGTGCAGAAGGACAACGTTGTTGCACTAAAAGAATTCTGTGATTACTTTGGCTTGGATGTGCCGGTAAAAATCGCACAAAAGTAAACAGTATAAAGGAACCCCTCCGCTGAATGGTGTCGTTCAGCGGAGGGGTTCTCTTGTACTCTGGCCTATGGCTTTGTGCAGCATTTACTCTCTTTCGGCTTCCAGTTCTGCCAACAGTTTTTGATCGGCTTTGGAGCTGAGATCCAACTTTTGATACATGTCAGGCCGTCGCTCCCATGTACGGAGAATGGACATTTTACGGCGCCACTTGGCAATGTTAGCGTGATGACCGGATAGCAGGACCTCGGGTACTTTGCGGCCATGCCAAACATCTGGGCGTGAATACTGGGGATATTCCAAAAGACCGTCCCAGTGGCTTTCATTCTCGTAGCACTCTGGGGTAGAGAGAACACCGGGGCATAAACGGCATACCGCATCGGCAATGGCCATGGCAGCATATTCCCCACCGGTTAGGACGAAGTCTCCCAGGCTCATCTCCTCATCTACACATTCTTCAATAAACCGTTCATCAATACCCTCGTAATGACCACAGACGAGAATCAAATTTTCAAAGTCACGGGAAAGCCGTTTGGCCTCTGCCTGACAGAAGGTAGTACCACAGGGTGACATGTAGATTGTATGAACCCGGTGTCCCACTTCGTTACAGATATGCTCCCAGCAGCGGAACAGGGGATCAGCCTGCAAAACTGCACCGTGCCCGCCACCGTAGGGATAATCGTCAACCTGATTTTGCTTGTTGGTGGTGTAGTCGCGAATCTGATGACAGGTAATAACAATCAGATCCCGTTCCTGGGCACGGCCTAAAATAGACTCGTTCATCATATCGCCTACCGTATCGGGGAACAGTGTCATAATGTCTATTCTCACTGCCCCATGCCCTCCAGAACGGTAAAGGATACGAATCCGTCCACAACATTGATTTCATGGACAAAGGCGGGAACATCAGGGATCATAAAGGTTTTCTCCCCCTGGACCACATACACATCATGGGCAGGATACTCCGAAATTTCTGTAATGGTTCCGAAAAAAGCGCCGGTAACAGCATCTTTTGCTTTTAGTCCGATTAAATCAGCAATAAAATGGCATCCCTCTTCCAGAGGGATTTCCTCTCGCCTGGCGGAAGCAATTTTTCCTTTTAGCGGAAGCGCATCGTCAATGGATTGGATACCTTCCAGTATCACCAATACATTTACTCCTTGCATACGAACGGAAGAAATCTTATAAAACCGGTCGTTTATATAGAGTTCGGAAAGCGCTTGGAACAGCAGGGGGGAGTCCAACCACGGCTGAACCTTCAGTTCGCCGCGGATTCCGTGGGTATTGAGTATTTTCCCAACTTCCAGATAATTAGCTTGCATAGTTAGTAAGGTCTCCTCGTAGAAGATATTTTATTGGTTTGCTTACAATACGAAAGAACTGCCGCACAAGAAATCCGGTCACCCGAAATTCCTGATACGGCAGTACCTTTTAATCCAGAATTTCAACGGAAACCCTGGTGTTCTTCCACTGGGCCAGGGAACGAACCACAGTACGGATTTCTTTGGCAATCCTACCCTGACGGCCAATGACCTTGCCCATGTCTTCCGGGGCGACCCGAAGTTCTAGTACGATTTCGCCATCGCAGTCAATCTCGTTTACCGAAACCTGATCCGGTTTTTCCACCAGATTCTTTGCAATGTAGGTCAACAGCTCTTTCATGAGTGTGTTCTCCTCCCGGGGATTACAGGATACCAGCCTGTTTCAGCAGACGCTTTACGGTATCGGTGGGCTGAGCACCGGTCTTGATCCAAGCCTGAGCGCGTTCTGCGTCAACCTTGACCTCAGCCGGTTCGACCAGGGGATTATAAGTGCCCAACTGTTCAATGAAACGACCATCACGAGGATAGCGGGAATCTGCTACGACAATACGATAGAAGGGAGATTTCTTAGCACCCATACGACGCAGTCTAATTTTAACCATTTATGTCACCTCCAACAAGATATTCAACAATATATGACAAGCGCAATGTGCGCGAATCAACGTTTTTTCTTTTTGCGCTTATTGCTTTTGCGCTGGCGGCCAGCACTGTGGGAACCGATTCCAAAACCGTCTTTACCCATACCGCTCATGGCGCTAGGATCGAAATCGCCGCCACTCAGCAGACCACGTAGTCCCTTTGGCATTTTTCCGCGGGACATTTGCTTGGTGAGGGTCTGCATCATCTGGAACTGCTTCAGCAGTGCATTGATGTCTGTAACCTTGGTGCCACTGCCATTTGCGATACGGCGTTTCCGGCTGGCGTTCAGCAGAGTAACGTCTTCTCGTTCCTTTTTTGTCATGGACAGAATGATGGCTTCGGTTTTATCGAAAACGTGATTGTCCAGCTGGGAGTCATCAATTTTTCCACTAAGCCCGGGGAGTTTTCCGATAATGTCTCCCACAGGACCCATTTTTTTCGTTTCCTGAATTTGATCGTAGAAATCCTGAAGCGTAAAGCGGTTTTTGCGGATTTTCTTCTCCAGCTCTTCCGCTTTCTTTTCGTCCAGAGTTTCCTGTGCCTTCTCAATCAGAGAGAGCACGTCACCCATACCCAAGATCCGACGAGCCATACGTTCCGGGTGGAACACTTCAATGGCGTCCAGTTTTTCGCCTACGCCGATAAACTTGATGGGTTTGCCGGTAGTCGCTTTAATGGAGAGAGCCGCACCGCCTCGGGTGTCGCCGTCCAGCTTTGTGAGCATTACACCGGTAATATCCAGCGCTTCATCGAAAGCGGAGGCAGCAGTGACTGCGTCCTGGCCAATCATGGCGTCTACAATCAGTAGGATTTCATGAGGGTTGACGGCATCCTTAATATTGCGCAGCTCGTTCATGAGCGCCTCGTCCACATGAAGCCGACCAGCAGTGTCTAGAAACACGATATCGTTGCCGTGCTTTTTAGCGTGGGCGACCGCATCCTTGGCGATTTGAACTGGGTCAATCTGCCCTTCCTGAAAAACCGGAATATCCAACTGAGAGCCGACCACTTCCAACTGCTTGATTGCAGCAGGACGATAAACGTCACAGGCAACTAACAGCGGCCTTCTGCCGTTTTTACCCCGTATAAAGGCAGCAAGCTTTGCAGCGTTGGTGGTTTTACCCGCACCCTGCAAACCTACCATCATGATAATCGTTGGTGGGTTCGGAGAAATGGTCAGGCGGGCTGCTTGGCCACCCATGAGGGCAGTCAACTCTTCGTTGACAATTTTAATAATCATCTGGGCAGGAGTCAGAGACTCCAGCACATCCTCACCGATGGCACGGTCCGTTACCGTTTTTATAAAGTCTTTAATAACTTTGTAGCTGACATCCGCTTCCAGAAGAGCCAGTCGAATCTCCCGCATCGCTTCTTTGACGTCCGCTTGATTCAGATGGCCCTTTTTCCGGAGCTTTGAGAATACCGATGTCAGTTTTTCAGTCAAGCCTTCAAATGCCATGGGGTTACTCCTTTAATGTGGTTACAGTCTCCTGGATTGTTTTCACCAGATTGGCTAGTTCTGTACTGTTGAGGACACCGCTGTTTAGGTCGCTAATTCCAGCAGCTGCGGTCTCGATAATGTTCAAACCAGCGCGTACATTTAAAAAGCGTTGAATCAGGCCGGTCTTTGCTTCCAGCTCTTTGAGCGTGGCTTCGGCTCGAACCAGTACATCTCGAACTCCTTGACGGGTAATCCCAGCATTTTCGGCGATTTCGGCCAAGGAGAGGTCTTCGTTATGATACAGATCATAAAATTCTTTTTGGCGGTCAGTGAGCAAATCGCCATAAAAATCAAAGAGCAAGGTCATATGGAATGCCTTTTGATCCATGCAAACGCCCCCTTAACCGATCCTTTGTAAAGCAGACAAGCTTTACAACATTGCCTATCATACTACATCCCAACAAAATTGTCAAGGAAGAATTCCCCTGCCGTCAGTGTATATTCCCAACAGAAAACTGGGCAGACTAGGCAGTAAAAGGGAGCATTTTCCGTGTAGAAGATGACAGATGGAGGAAGGGACGACATGAGACAGGGATCAGATGTGGCGCTGGGAAAAGCAGAGGCAGAGCGTTGGATTATGGATCGCCCACGATCCGGTAGGGCAACTGCAGAGACGGGGAAAGCCTGTTTGGACGTGATTCAGGCCATAGCAGACCGAGTTGCAAAGCAGATGGAGCAGCGTCAGAGCGTTCCGAAGGCTGCAGAATGGCTGTTGGATAATCTATATTTGGCGCAGCGCATTAGTCGGGTAACGATTCAGGGATTCCGTGGTGCAAAAAAACTGCCTGTTGTCTGCACACCGGAACGGTGTCTACGCACGGTGCAAATGGCCAGAAGCGCATTAAAGGATCTGAAAGAGATCAACGAAACATCATTGTTGGACTATGTGACTGGTGTACAAGAGGTTTGTACGCTGACGGAGTCCGAATTGATGTTGTTTTTACCTGGGTTGCAGTTGGAACTTCTGGAGCAGTTGGAAGTAGTGAGCAGAGAGCTGGAGAGCAACATTGCAACACCAAATGATGCAGTAGAGAAGGAACTCGAACTGAGGATAGAGTACATTTTCACTGTATTTCACAAGTTGAACACGATGGACTTGAGCGAAGAACTGGAGCGGCAAAGCAAGGCGGATCGCGCGCTGCGACGGGATCCATCAGGTGTATATCCCAAGATGGACCAGGAATCCAGACGGCGCTATCGCAATCAAGTCAGCCGCCTGGCAAAGAAGCAAAACGCAACAGAAGAAGCGGTGGCACAGGGGGCGGTAGCTGCTGCATTGGAACAGAAATCTGACGTGGGAAGCGTTCTCTTTACGCCCCCTAAGCCAACAGCGGGCAGTTGGTACGTTGCGTTGATTATGCTCCCATCCATTTTTCTGTCCCTGCTGATTAGCCTCTGGTTAAACAGCTGGTGGGGGGGCTTGCTACTGTTTCTGCCATTAACGGATATTTTGAAAAATGTGCTAGACTTCCTGGCAATGAAAATTGCTCGGCCGCGCTATGTTTTTCGTTTGGAGCTGAAGGATGGAGTTCCTGTAGATGGAAGGACGATTTGTGTCATAGCGGCACTCCTGACGGGGCGTGACTCGGGACGGGAATACGCACAGAAACTGGAGCAGTATTACCTGGCTAATCGGGAAGCGGGAAGGGAAGTGCGCTTCGGTGTTCTGGCAGACCTGCCGGATAGTAATCACCCCATGGGACAGGAGGAACAACGCTGGGTAGAGCAGGCTAAAACAGAAATTGCACAGTTAAATCGAAAGTATCAGGGCAGATTCTATCTCTTCTTTCGCCAGCCCCGGTATCAGCCTTGCGATGAACGTTATCTGGGGTGGGAACGAAAGCGTGGTGCGCTGCTGGAATTGGCGCGCTTTTTGCGCTCTGTTCCCAGCGAAATGGATCTGCTGGTGGGAGCGCGGAGAACACTCAGCGGTACTCGGTATATCTTGACTCTGGACAGCGATACGACCTTGAACGTAGATGCGGCGCGCCGTATGATCGGTGCGATGCTGCACCCGATGAATCACCCGCAAATTGACCGAAAAAAGAAGATTGTAACAGCAGGTTACGGAATTTTGCAGCCGAGAACTGCTGTTAGTCTGAGTGACGCCGGAAAAACACATTTTGCACGGGTCATGGCTGGGCAGGGGGGATTAGCTCCCTATGCGTGTGTTTCCAGTGATGTGTATTACGATCTCTTTGATCGGGGAAGTTTTACCGGAAAGGGCATTCTAGATGTAGAGGCGTTTCATATCTGTATGGAAGGCCGTTTTCCGGAAAACCGAGTGCTGTCCCATGACCTGTTAGAAGGTGCCTATCTGCATGCTGGACTGATCAGCGATGTAGAACTGACCGATGGCTTTCCTCCGCGTTGTGGGAGCTACTACCGGCGGTTACACCGTTGGATTAGAGGAGATTGGCAGGCGGCTGCCTGGTTGTTCCGAACTGTGAAGGTGGAATCAGGGCAAAAAGAACGTAATCCACTCCCTCCGTTGGATCGCTGGAAGCTCATGGACAACTTGAGGCGTTCCCTGGTACCGGTATTCCTGCTGGCAGCACTGTTAGCTGGAATTTGCTGCTCTGGCGCCATGTTTGCTGCCGGGGCGATCACTGCTATTGTTGCCATTCTTTCTGCTCTGCTGCTTAGCGGTGCCGATTTGCTGTTTGGCCGCGGCAAATGGAACCGCCGGCGGTTTCATTCTGTTTTGGTCACAGGATTTGCCGGCACTGTCATTCGCACTGTAGTACAGTTGCTCTTACTGCCTGTCCAAGCGTGGATTTCCATTTCTGCTGTGGTTACCGCGCTGTGGAGAATCTTTGTTTCCAAACGAAAGCTGCTGGAGTGGGTTACAGCGGCTCAGAGCGACAGCAAAAAAGACTGTGGTCCCGAATGGTCTATGATTCTGCCTGGTGTAGTAGCTG
>CALLZZ010000366.1 GCA_937858235.1 uncultured Clostridia bacterium | reverse complement strand
CGCCTGTCCAAGCCGATTTTCCGCAGAGCGTTGCTGGCGGTCATGGCCAGGCGCAGGGTTTTGGTCTGCCCGTGCTTTTCCGCAGTCCGCCAGATGGTGTTGGAGAAGGTCTCGATGAACAGGGGAACCAGGAACAAAATGGTGGGCTTGGCGATGGTGAGCTCCCGCATGAAGGAGGCCAGGCCGTTGCTGATAAAGATGGGGTAGCCGTAGTGGAGCAGCATGAGGATACCGGTATTCAGACCGAAGGCGTGGGTAAAGGGGAGGATGGCCAGAGTGCCGCCGTGGGGCTGGAACACCTGGGAGGCGTCATTGGCATTGGATAGCATGTTCTGATGGGAGAGCATAACCCCTTTGTTGGTGCCAGAGGTGCCGGAGGTAAAGAAGATGGTACACATCTGCTCGGGATCCAGTGTCACCTTTTGATACAGATCGCGCCCCTTTTCGTAGAACCGCTGTCCCCTTTCAGCCCAGTCCTCCAGATCTCGCATACTGAAGCAGTACTTGGACTTCAGGAGCTTCTGTTCCAGCAGATCCTTTCCGTAGGCGTACTTCTTAGAGATGACAACGACGTCAGCCTTGCTCTGGAAGATCATGGTGGAGGCTTCCGCCGGGGTAGCGTCCTTGGAGACCAAAACGGCAGTGTTGCCGGTGGTGACGATGGCGAAGAAGCAGAGCAGCCACTGATAGGAGTTTTCCCCTACCAGAGCGATATTACGGCCGCGAATGCCTCGCTTGAGCATATAAGTACCCAGGTAGGTGACCTGTTGGTAGAACTCAGCGTAGGTGTGACTGATCACTTCCTTGCGGCCCTTTAGATACTGAAAGGCAATATCGTTGGGCTGATGAAACGCTTTATACTCGATCAAATCCCGGAGGGTTCGGTAAGTGGGGAAGGATTCCGGGGGAGCAAAGCCGTTATTTTTAAACAGAAGATTTTTCAGCGGGCCGGGTACGATGCCTCTGTGTGTCTCAAAACTCATAGTAGGATTGCCTCATTTCTCTTGTTGTCAGCCGGGTCCAGATGGGATTTGTCCCCAGAAACCAGCTATATCATAGAAGGGAACCATAGGCGGAACAAGGCGTACAGACAACGCCGCTGCCCACATAGATTCGGTCAGCAACGGAGAACGAAACCGCAGAGGGGGTCAGGTTCTCCATTCCGTTGAGATGAATGTCTGTGCTCGCTGGAAATATAGAATATTCTACCGTCTTTTAGAAGCGAAATCAAGTGTGATTTTGCTGAAAAGATTGTGAACAGATTATGAAAACCGGAAAAAATAGGGGAAAGGGGTAGAAAAAAGGCGAAACAGAACGCTGTGAAGGGTTAGGTCACAGCGTTCTGTTATGAAAATTAAAAAAACGAACCAATTAGGCCAGCTTGCCCTTAGCCAGCTCGGTGAGCTGGGTGAAGGCAGCCTTGTCGTTAACGGCCAGCTCGGAGAGCATTTTGCGGTCAATCTGAACGTCAGCCAGCTTCAGGCCGTGCATGAAGGTAGAGTAGTTCATGCCGTTGAGCTTGCAGGCAGCGCTGATTCTGGTGATCCACAGGCGGCGGAAGTCGCGCTTTTTCAGGCGGCGGCCTACATAAGCGTAGGTCAGGGACTTCATCATGGCCTGGTTGGCCATCTTATAATGCTTGCTCTTGGAACCCCAATAGCCCTTGGCCATTTTCAGGATTTTATTTCTTCTCTTGCGCGTTGTCATTGCGCGTTTGACTCTTGCCATTTCAGTAGCCTCCTATTCCAATTATTTGTAAGGGATCATCTTGCGGATGGTAGGTGCATTGGTATCGTCCGCATAAACGCCCTTGCGCAGACCTCTCTTACGCTTGGTGGTCTTTTTGGTCAGGATATGGCTGGCAAAAGCACGGGAGCGCTTGACTTTGCCGGATTTACTGAGCTTAAATCTTTTTTTCGCACCACTGTGCGTTTTCATCTTAGGCATGGATGAGAACTCCTTTCATCAGACGGGACGATCCGCCCCATTTTTATTTGTTGGGGAATCCTTTTTGGGATCATTAGAAACCTTGGGGGAAAGCAGCATAGTCATATGACGACCTTCCAGCTTGGGCTTTCGGTCCATAGAAGCGATCTCCGTACAGTTCTCTGCAATGGTATTCAGCAGCTCCTCACCGATGCTGATGTGAGCCATCTGACGGCCGCGGAACCGTACAGTCACCTTAACTCGGTTACCTGCCTCCAGAAACTTGGTGGCATTGCGCAGTTTGGTGTTGAGATCACCGACATCGATGCCGGGAGACATACGAATTTCTTTGATCTCCACGATATGCTGATTTTTTTTGGCTTCCTTTTCCCGCTTGGACTGTTCGAACCGGAACTTGCCGTAATCCATTATTTTACAGACAGGGGGGGTAGCCTTGGGAGAAATTTTGACCAGGTCAAGACCTGACTTACTGGCCATGGCCAATGCGCCTCGAGAGGACATGATACCCAGCTGCTGACCATCGGAGGAAACCAGACGGACTTCTTTGTCCCGAATATCCTCGTTGATCTGATGCGTCATTTTGCTAATACGAAAACACCTCCAAAGAAAATTGAAAAAACGGATACCAGAACGGCATCCGCAACACAAGAAACTCACACGCGGGGTGAGAGAAACGTGAGCTATAAACCACCGCGCGTCAGCACGGGAGGTGAGGAAACGATACCATCCTGCTTTGTTTTACTCAGCAACTATATCAGGTTTTAGTGGCTTTGTCAAGGCTTTGGCGGAAAAACCAAAGCAACTGGGGCGTAGGAAAACTGGTTGAAACGGAGGACTTCAATCGGTTCTTTGTAGATGCATCGGAAAAGGTGCGCTAGGGCGCTTCAGTAGATAGGTTATATAATACAGGATAGAAAACATTGTGTGTTTTTCAAGAAGTGGCAGGAAGCGTGGCAGAAAGATCCCCAAAGCGGTGCATTGCCATGCCACTGCCCTGGCAGGTCAAAAAATGCCCCGGGCAGCAGCCTGCCCGGGACATTGCAATGCGTCAGATGGTTTTTACATAGCGCCGTTCGTAGTGGTAGATCAGTGCGATGCCCGAGGCGGAGATGATCAGTCCCACGATAGCCCAAAGAATCAGCCAGTGCCACAGGGGGTTTTGCGCGTAAAGAATGGTGTTGCGCAGCTGGGTGATAATGTAACAGGTAGGATTCAGGCGAACCATGCAGTAGCGGACGATGTCGGTGAGTTGCTGTTCCGGATTGTAGAAGATGCCGGACATATAGAACATCAGCCGCAGAGCCACGTTGACCACGTTAGCCAAGTCCTCGAAGAAGACCCCGAAGTGGAGCAGCCAGCAGCTGAAGCCGAAGGTGAGTAAAAACAGCAGCAGGAGGAAGGGAAAAACCCAAAGCATGGTAAGGCTGGGTGGAATTCGGTATAGCGCCATGGTGATAATAATGATGCCAAACGAGATCAACATTTTAAATCCGTTGACCATCATGGTGGAGATGATCAGGACAAACTTTGGCAGGTACACCTTGGACAAAACTGACTTGTACTTTTTGACCAGTTTAACGCTCTGCTTCACCGACCGGTTAAAAAACTCCCAGGAGCTGTAGCCCAGGAAGATAAAGGCACATAGATAGTCCTGACTTCGCCCGAAGACAATGCTGTAGACGAAGGTGTAGACCAGCATGAACAGCAATGGATCCAGAATCCACCACAACCGATTCAGGAAGGAACCGGCTACCTCATTTTTCAGCTGAGCCTTGGCGGAGTAAACCATATAACGGCGATATTTAACAATATCATGGATGAAACGCATCATAAAGAGCTCCTTCAAGGATGGTTAGAAAGGATAGTTTATTATACCAGTTCGAAAACGCTTCGTCAACCAAAAGGGGGGAGGACGAGGTTCCGCGGTGGAAAAGCCATGGGAGGATCTTGCGTTTTTGAAGCGCTGCCATTATACTATAATCAGAAAATGACGCTCCTACGGGCGAAAGGATGTTGTACGTATGAAATTAGGTATCGTGGGCCTGCCCAACGTGGGTAAGAGTACCCTGTTTAACGCTATTACCAATGCCGGCGCCGAGTGCGCCAACTATCCCTTCTGCACCATCGAACCCAACGTGGGTACGGTAGCGGTACCGGATGCCCGGCTGGATTGGCTCACCGAGCTGTATCACCCCAAAAAAACCACCCCTGCCGTCATCGAATTCGTGGACATCGCCGGACTGGTCAAGGGTGCCAGTCAGGGGGAGGGGTTGGGAAACAAATTCCTCTCCAATATCCGTGGAACCGAAGCCATCGTTCATGTGGTGCGTTGCTTTGACGACGAAAACGTAATCCATGTGGAGGGCAGTACGGATCCCATCCGTGACATCGGTATCATTGATCTAGAGCTGATCATGGCGGATTTGGAAATGGTAGAGCGCCGGATCGAGAAGGCAAAGAAGGCCAGCAAGGGGGACAAGAAATTCCTGAGGGAGGTAGAGGTATTTTCTGCCCTCCGGGAAAATCTGAACAACGGCGGCAGTGCCCGCAGCTACCAGTGCGAGCCGGATGAGATGGAGCTGATTGCCACCAGCGATCTGCTGAGTCTGAAGCCGGTGATCTATGCGGCCAATCTGGATGAAGCCACCTTTGGCGGGGACTATGCGTCCAACGCTTACTATCGTCAGGTGCAGGAACTGGCGGACAAGGAGGGCGCTCAGGTGATCCCGGTGTGCGCCAGCCTGGAGGAAGAGCTGTCCCAGATGGAGGGAGCGGAAAAAGAGATGTTCATGGAAGAGATGGGCATTCCGGAATCCGGTTTAGATCGCCTCATCAAGGCCAGCTACACTCTGTTGGGCCTGATTTCCTTCCTGACCTCCGGCGAAGATGAGTGTCGGGCCTGGACCATCACCAATGGAACCAAAGCACCTCAGGCAGCGGGAAAAATCCACTCAGACTTCGAGCGGGGCTTTATCCGGGCAGAGGTCATTGCCTACGATGACATGGTAGCCTGTGGCAGCGAAAAGGTGGCCAAAGAGAAGGGACTCATGCGCAGCGAGGGCAAGGAGTATGTGGTCAAGGACGGGGACATTATTTTGTTCCGATTTAATGTGTAAATATTGGAAAAAGATGCTATTATAAATACCGTGCAGTACAGTACCTTCCAGGAGACCCAGCGGCCTTTCCGTGGAATTTGAGACAACTGACACAGCAATACAGAACTCCTTCCACCAGGAAGGTCAGGAAAGGAAGTTGGAACCCCATGATTTATCGCTACGGCCGGCGGATTGCCATGAGTTTTGTGGATGAAAATTGGAAGCTGAACCCTGCCAGTGCATTGGATCTGCTCCAGAACTGCGCCATGTTTCACACGGTGTCGGCAGGCTCCGGCCCCAGTGAGCTAAAGGCGGAGAACCTGGCCTGGGTGATCAACAGTTGGAACGTCTACTTTGATCAACCCTGCGATTTTATGGAGACCGTTCAGGTTTCTACCTGGGCTCATGATTTTGACCGGATTTTTGCACACCGGAACTTTTCTATTGAAAACAGCCGCGGTGAAACCTGTCTCCGTGCGGATTCCCTGTGGATTCTGATGCAGATGAATAAGCAGATGCCGATCCGCCTGAAAGAGGCCATGGTCAGCCGGTACGAAACAAGTCCCCGGTTGGAGATGCCACCCATGGATCGCCGGGTGAAGTTGCCCGGGGCGTTGGAGGAAAAACCGAGGTTTGTGGTACCCCTCTACGCAGTGGACGCCAACCATCATGTGAACAATGTGTGGTACATCCGCTTTGCCCTGGAGTACCTGCCCCAAGGATTTCAGCTGAAGCGGCTGAAGGTGGAGTATACCCACTCTGCCCGTTACCGCAATGTCATGGTTCCACATATTCACGAGGAACCGGGAAAGTTTTGGGTCACCCTCACAGACGAGGCCGGCAAGAGCTATGTAAACATAGAGTTCAGTGAATAAGTAACCAATAAACGCCCTGGAAAGGTACTTTCCAGGGCGTTTCGCTATGGGTCAGGGTTCCTGGTGGTCTGTCATCTTTGGTACTCAAACTGGAGGTTGTACATAACTACGGTGTCGCCGTCCTGCACCCCCATGGATTCCATTTTTTCAAAAAGTCCGGAGTCGCGCAGCTGCTTGTCGAACCAGTTCCGGGACTCGAAATCCTGCAGATTGGTACAGGCCAGCAGGTGCTCCAGCCAAGGTGCTTCCACAAACCAAACGTGATCCTCCACCTCGATGGTGACTTCGCCGGTGGTGTCAATTTCCGGTGCCTTGGGCACGTAGTCCGGCTCGTAGACTTTTACCGGTGGCAGTGCGCTGAGTCGGGCGGCGATCTCCTGGATCAAGGGCTTGACCCCTTGATGCGTGGCGGCAGAGAGCTCGAAATAGGGGTAGCCTAAAGCTTCCACATGAGCCTTTAATGACTCTGCCGGGGCGCGGTCATAGAGCAGATCGGTTTTGTTGCCGCAGACGATCATGGAACGCTGAGCCAGTTCCGGGGAGTACTGCTTTAATTCTGCGTTGATGGTGTCGAAATCCGTTACCGGGTCACGGCCTTCATTGCCGGAAACGTCTACCAGATGCAACAGCAGACGGCAGCGGTCAATGTGGCGTAGGAAGTCATAGCCTAATCCGGCGCCGCTACTGGCACCCTCAATGATGCCAGGGATGTCAGCCATGACGAAGCTGGAGCCCTCGTCTACATAAACCACGCCTAGGTTAGGCATCAGGGTGGTGAAGTGGTAGTTGGCGATTTTGGGATGCGCTTTGCTGACCACACTGAGCAGGGTGCTTTTGCCCACGTTGGGGAAGCCCACCAGTCCCACATCTGCCAGGAGCTTTAGCTCCAGCACCACTTCCATGGTCTGACCGGGGAGACCGGCCTTGGCGAAGCGGGGTGCCTGACGGGTGGGGGTGGCAAAATGCTGGTTTCCCCAGCCGCCCCGGCCGCCTCGAGCCAGCACATACTGGTCACAGCCGGTCATATCCTGAATGATCTGACGGCTTTCCGGATCACGGATCACGGTGCCCTCCGGGACACGGATGATGAGATCTTTGCCGTCTTTGCCGGTTTTCTTGGTGCTGGAACCATCAACCCCGTTTTCTGCTACATATTTGCGTTTGTAGCGGAAGTCCATCAGGGTAGACAAGTTTCGATCCGGCACCAGAATGATGCTGCCGCCTTGGCCACCGTCGCCACCGTCGGGGCCTCCGTTGGTAACATACTTTTCCCGGTGGAAGGCCACAGCACCGTTGCCTCCGTTTCCGGCACGAACGGTGATTTTTGCGGTATCTACAAAGGGAGCTGCCATAGTATTATAAAACCTCCTTTGAAGGGATGAAAAAACACCCCGAACAGCGGTGTTCGGGGCGCAATTTGGCAATGTTACTGGGGAATCTCCACGATGGAGACCTTTTTGCGGTCCTTGCCGAACCGCTCAAACTTGACAGTACCGTCCCTCAGAGCGAACAGCGTATCGTCCTTACCCTTGCCCACGTTGGTGCCGGGATGGATCTTGGTGCCGCGCTGACGAACCAAAATGTTGCCAGACAGAACGAACTGACCGTCGCCCCGCTTGACGCCCAGACGCTTGGATTCGGAGTCACGACCGTTACGGGTAGAACCAACGCCCTTTTTGTGAGCGAAATACTGGATAGAAATCAGCATAGGTTGTTACACCTCCATTATCGAAAAGTTGGGGGTATGGCCGAAGCGTATCAGGAATACGCGGGCTCCCCGTCATCAGAGGAGTCATCGACCACTTGAAAGTAAGGTGGGTAGAGCTGGTGGAGCTCGGCGAAATAGACCATCATCCCCGCCAGAAGATTCTGACAGGTGGCCTCATCGGTCACCGAAAGTCCACCGGGCAGATGGAAGGAGAGCCAAGCCGATGCAGGATCGGTTTTTACGGTGGCGGCCAGCCCCAGTACGTCGTTGACGGTGGCGTTGACCAGATTCACGGCACTGGAAACGGCGGCACAGACAATGTCGTCGCCCTCCTCACCGTAGCCACTGTGACCCCGGACGTCGAACCCGACAATCCGGCTCCCATCCATATGAAAAGTGACAGTGGTCATACCTTAGGCCACGACAATTTTACCAATGGTAACCTTGGTGTAGGGCTGACGATGGCCCTGACGCTTCCGGTAGCCCTTCTTGGGCTTGTACTTGAAGATCCGGATCTTTTTGCCCCTGCCATTCTTGACGACACTGGCTTCCACCTTTGGACCTGCCACTACGGGAGCGCCGAAGGTAGCGGTCTCGCCGTCGATTACGGCCAGAATCTGATCGAAGGTCACGGAATCACCGGCTTCTACGGGCAGCTTTTCGATGAACAGGGTATCACCCTCTGCTACCTTATACTGCTTACCGCCGGTTACGATAATTGCGGTCATGAGATTGCACCTCTTTCCTTAAAAACGGGCTCGCTCTCGTGGGTGATGGGGTCGATTTCCCTGACAACAGAGCATACCTCACCTTAGGAACCCATTCAAAGCGGCCTTTATAGTATATCAAGGAGAAAGAGGGTTGTCAAGGCGGAATTGGTTCGAAGTTACCTTGATTTGCGCAGTCGGATTGGGTATAATAACTGCAACTCAATGTGATAAAGTGGGAGAGAAAAGTCAATGCATATGATCCGTGCTATTCGAAAAATAACTACCATGTTGCTGACCTTGGCGCTGCTCTTCACACTGATCCCCGGAGCGGCGCTGGCGGCTGGGTCGGATTCGTCGTTATCTACCAGTATTTCCGCATTCGGCAAAAATAAAACCCTGCGCATTCTGGCTATCGGCAATAGCTTCAGTGTGGACGGGCTTCACTACCTGTACCAGATGGCGGAGAGTGCAGGATACGATGTGGTGATTGGAAATCTCTATGCTAAAAAATGTACGCTGAAAGATCACTGGAACAAGGCGACAGCTTGCACCTATTATAAAATATCAGACGCCACCAGTGGCAGCTGGGGTAAAACAAGTAATGCCTCTATGGCATATGCGGTACAGGATGAGGCGTGGGATGTGATTACTTTCCAGCAGGCCAGCGCCGAGTCCGGTGTGCCTGCCAGCTATCAGTCATTTTCCTGGTCCTGCTCCGTCAGTGGGAACATCAATGAAAGCATCCCCCTTTCCGCCTCTGTGGTGGAATGGAGTTCGGAACCAGTGGTGACTGCGGAAGCGTCAAGTGATACCAGTGAAGCCACTGAGAGCGCCGCAAAGGG
>CALLZZ010000365.1 GCA_937858235.1 uncultured Clostridia bacterium | reverse complement strand
CCAGCAACATATCGGTGCTGTCGGAGGCCAGCATCAGCACCCGCATCTATGCCCTAATGACTGTTCTCAAGGGAATCGCCGAAATCGAGATTTTGTGCTTAAACAGCCGGGAAAACTTCGAGGACAACAAGCAGTTTCTCCGCAGCCGCATGGAGCAGGAGCAGAATCCTGTAGTGCGAAAGCTCCTTGAAAAAGACCTGTCCTTCCTTGACCGGATACAGGTGCAGATGGCTACCGCAAGGGAGTTTTTAATCCTGATCCGCCTGCGGAATGAAAAAGAAAAAGAGGTGTTCCCTTATTTATCCCGCATTGAGAAGTCCCTGAAAGAGCAGGGCTTTTCCGTAAAGCGAGCAGACAAGGAGGATATCAAGCGCATCCTTGCGGTTTATTTTGAGCAGAATGTCACGACTGAAAGGTTCGAAGATTTTGATGGGGAACGATGGGTTATTTTGAATGAGTAAAAGAAAAACGTACAGGGTAGCTTATCTATGTAGCTATCCTGTACGCAATAAATTGTTTTTTCTGTTATTCCTTAAAGGGAACCTATTTCGATTCTTGTTTTAAGCGTTTTTATGCGCTGGTCAATGTCGTGTATAACGGAAATGAACTCATCATCACTTTTTCCTCTCGGATCATCAAGCCCCCAATCCTCCCGGTGCTTACAGGGTAAAAAAGGGCACTGAACATTACAGCCCATGGTAACGACAACATCGACTGGTGGAATATCTGAAAGCAACTTGGAACGCTGTGTTTTTTCCATGTCAATACCATAGAGCCGCTTCATTAACCGAACAGCGTCCTGATTAATTTGCGGCTTTGTTTCTGTTCCGGCAGAATAACTTTCAAACACATCGGCGGCAAGGTGCTTGCCAAGGGCTTCTGCAATTTGACTGCGGCAAGAGTTGTGAACACAAATAAATGCTACTTTGGGTTTGTTTACTTCCTTATTCATAAAAGTCCTCCTATAGCTCTCGTAGCTTATCGCCCTTAATATCATCTGCACTCCAAGCGATTAAAGCAAAATTGCCGTTTGTGTGTTCCGCTATCCTGTTGATCCACGGAATTTCATTACTGGCTTTTGCAGCTAACAGGGCGTTTGTTGTTTTTGTATGATAAAGAGAAGAATTCACAATCCACCACTTTGCAGAGATATTGGCTCGCTTCAAATCCTCTTCCAGCCGCAGTGCCTCATAAACCGGAGTGGCCTCCGGTAAGGTTACAATAATGACCTCTGTTTCAGCACTTCGCAAACGTGGCAGCAGCTTTTTCACGGAATCCGGGATATTGCCCTGTGTCCTCTGAACCTCTTTGTGATAGCTCAAAGTAGAATCCAAAAGCAAAAGTGTATGTCCTGTGGGGGCGGTATCAATGACAACAATTTCATTTTCGGCACGCTCCACTACTTCCGCAAAGGCTCGGAATACGGCTATTTCCTGTGTGCAGGGAGAACGTAAATCTTCCTCAATATAGGCAATATCTTCTTCCGACATGGTTTCCCTTGCCTTTGATAATACTTCCCCCTGATATCGTGCCAGCTCCGCATGTTCGTCAATATGGCTCATGGTAATGCCGCTGTTTTCATCGAGAACAAATTTTAAGTGTGCTGCCGGGTCGGTGGTGGTTAGATGCACCTTTTCGCCTTTTTCGGAAAGCCCTAAAGCGATAGCGGCGGCAAGTGTGGTTTTGCCAACACCTCCCTTGCCCATTGTGAAAATGACTTTTTTACCGCTATGATATAAGTCATCAATGACATCCTTTAGCTGAGGAATGCTCTTTGCTTTGATGGTCTCATCACTGATGACATAGCTATCCTTTGTAAGCAGTGACCTGACATTCTCTATGCCGGTAATGTTATAAGCCCGTAAGGGAATCATGTAGGCTTGGATTTCCTCTAACGATTTTGGTATATTCACAAGGGCTTTTTGCTGTTTATCGTAAAGGCTCTCCGAGATGGTATCATCATAATCTGCCAATACGCCATTGATTACCATAGACTGATTGCGTACACCAAGCTCCGCCAATTCGTGAGAAGCCCTCTCTATTTCCTTGAGTGGAGCAGCTTCAGGGCGGGTTACAAGGATTAAGGTTGTTTGTATGCCGTCTGCCAGTGTTTCTACCGCCATTTTATACATTTCCTTTTTGTTTTCAAGCCCGGATAGTTGCCCTAAGCAAGAAGCCCCATGCGTACTTTCACTGATGAAATTACTCCATGCGGAGGGAAGCTGCAACATTCTAAGGGTATGCCCTGTCGGTGCGGTGTCAAACAGAATATGGTCGTATTTTTGTGCTAAGTCTTTATTGGTAATGAAGTTGGAAAATTCATTGAAAGCGGCGATTTCCACCGTACAGGAACCGGAAAGTTGCTCTTCCATATTGGTGAGGACTGATTCCGGCAGCTTACCACGATAGGGAGCAATTACGCTTTCTCTGTATTCTGCCGCCGCCTGTATGGGGTCAAGGTTTGCCACATCCAGATTGTGTACTTCTGCAATAGGAGTTGGTATCCCTGAAAGCGGGGTATTAAACACATCCTGCAAATTGGATGCCGGGTCTGTGCTGACAAGAAGAACCCTTTTGCCGCTGTCCGCAAGATTTACCGCTGTCGCACACGCAACTGATGTTTTCCCGACACCACCTTTGCCTGTGTAAAACAGATATTTTGTTAAAGCGATTTTGTTTGGGTTGAAAATTTGCATAGAAGAACCTCCCTTCACGTTTAGCAGCAATTCCCGTCAGAACAGCAGCAACCGCCTTGCTTTATGGATTTTGTTTCGGTCAAATAGCTCGTGGGAACCTCCAGCAAAGAAACAAGCTCCTCATTGGTTGGATAGCGGCCAGTCATCACAATCTTTTCATCGATCATAACAGCGGGCAACTCCGCAACACCTTTTTCATTGATAAAGTCGTTGATCATTTTGTTATTGACAAAGGCCATCGGCGCACTGCTTAGATTAAAGCGGTCAACTGCCACTCCATTCTTTTTCAGTGCATTCAAAACCGTGGAAATGCGAAGCAGTTCCGGGTCAACACTCACACCGCAAAGGCCGGTGTCACAGCACATGGCTGGTTCAAATATTTGCATTTTTTTCATAGGATAACACTCCTTAGTCATTTATTTTTTCAGTATCAAGCCGTAAAACCCAATAATTTAATGTACGGTATTAGGGTTGGTAAACCAGTGTTTCGTTTTATTCACAAACCTCACAAGTAAGAGCATGACTGGCACTTCTGTCAGAACGCCAACAGTACAGACCAGCACCACCGGGGAAGTCGGCCCGAAAAGTGCAATCGCAACAGCTACCGATAGTTCAAAAAAATCCGATGCACCAATGAGTGCGGCAGGAGCCGCAACGTTATGGGGCTGTTTTGTCACTTTGCACATCCAATAGGCAAAGGCAGCAGTGAGGACGTTTTGCAGGATCAACGGGACAGCAATCAAAAGGACATGCAGGGGATTTTCCAGTATGGCATCCCCCTGAAAAGAAAAGATGATCACCAATGTCAATAGAAGCCCAACGGTTGTAATATTGTCAAACTTAGGAATAAATCTTTGTGTAAAATATTCCTCGCCTTTGTTTTTTACCATGAAATATCGGGTAAGAAAGCCACCCACAAGAGGAACCACAACAAACAAAACAATGGAAAGAATCAGCGTATCCCACGGCACAAAGATATTTGTTACACCCAGCAGAAAGGATACGATGGGAACAAACGCAACGAGGATAATCAGGTCATTGACTGCTACCTGCACTAAGGTATGGGCAGGGTCTCCTTTGGTCAGATTGCTCCAAACAAACACCATTGCTGTACAGGGGGCTGCGCCCAGCAGGACGGCTCCGGCAACATAGCTTTGTGCCAGCTCGGTCGGTATGAGCGCCTTGAAAACAACGTAAAAAAAGAAGGAGGCAAGGCCAAACATTAAAAACGGCTTAATTAGCCAGCTTGTTCCGCTGGATATAAGAAGCCCCTGCGGATTCTTACGGACATTTTTGATAGACTGAAAATCCACTTTCATCATCATGGGGTAAATCATCACCCAAATGAGAACGGCAATGGGAATGGATATTTGCGCATATTCAAAGCGGCTTAAAAATTCAGGAATCCCCGGCAGGAACCTGCCGATTAATATTCCCGCCGCCATACAGATGAGTACCCAAATGGTCAGGTACTTTTCAAAGAAGCCGATACCGGTATTTTTCTCCTTACTCATTGTCATCACATCCTTTGCAGCAGCCTGTATTTTCTTTGCAGATGCAGTTTTCCTTATCAGAGGTAATGGAGCAGAAAAATTGTTTTGTTTTGCTGATGGTTTCTTCGTCCAAAGAGTAATACGTCCATTTGCCTTCGTTTCGGCCTTTGACAAGCCCACATTCACATAGAAGTTTCATGTGGTGGGACAGCGTGGATTGGGACATTTCAAATTTCTCTAAAATCATGCAGGCACAAAGCTCTCCGCAAGAGAGCATATCAACAATCATAGCTCTTTTGGGGTCACCCAGCGCCTTAAACACTTTGGTATTTTCTAAGTAGTTTTCCATATTAACACCTCACATCTATATT
>CALLZZ010000364.1 GCA_937858235.1 uncultured Clostridia bacterium | reverse complement strand
TTTTTGGTTTTGGGATAGCCGTTGTCGTCGTAGTCGATGACGATTCGGCCTTCCCAACGTCCATCCTTGCGCAGCCTTACGGTTCCGTCTCCGTTCTTTCTCTTTCTTGCCACGGTTTCAACTCCTTTCCGAAAATGTCTTCCATGAATCCGCCCACGATGCCGCTGGCGGTTTTCTGCATATCCGGCGTCACATGGGTGTAGGTGTCCAGCGTGAAGCTGGCGTTGGTGTGGCCGAGAATGCCGGAGAGCGTTTTGGGGTCCACTCCGCTGGCCAGGGCATGGGTGGCAAATGTATGCCGTAAATCATGGAAGCGAATGTCTGGCAGCTTCCCCTGCTTCAGCAGGGCTTTCAGGTGATTGTAGGCCGAGTTTGGCGATGTGGGCAGCTCCGGCTTGATGGGATTGGGGAAGATCCACTGGCTGATAGAATTCTTCTTGCGCTGCCGCAGAAGCTCCGCCGTACTTTGGGGCAGGACAATGGTGCGCATGCCCATTCCCGTTTTGGTGTCACCCAGAGAGAACACGCCCAACTTCTTGCTATGGAGGGTGCGGCACACCTTCAGTGTACCGGCTTTCCCGTCGAAGTCCCGCCACATGAGACCGCAGATCTCACCTCGCCGCAGACCGGCGGTCAGATCGGCATAGAAGAAATCGTGCCAGATCTTGTCCCCCTTGATGACGGCAAGGAAGGCGTCCAGCTCCCGGTCGTTCAGCACCTGCTTTTTGCTGCCGCCCTGCCGGGGGATGGTAGCGCCCTCCGTTGGATTGCTGGCGATGAGGTGTGTCTGCACGGCATCCTGCATGGCCAGATGGAGCACGCAGTGGATGCCGCGCACGGTGTTGTCGGCAAGCTGGGTGCCTTTCTCCGGGTGTTCGTTGACGCGCCCTTCTTTTTTCAGCCGGCGATACATCCGCTGAATGTCCTGCGGGGTGATCAGGGAGATCTGTTTGTCGCCCAACTGCGGCTTGATGTACTGTTCGATCACGGTGCGGTAACTTCGTATGGTACCGGGGCGAACGGTGTCCTCCTTGTATTCGGCAAGCCAGCGATCCAGCCACTCGCCCAGGGTCATGCGGCTGTCCTCGGTCAGATCCACATCGTGGTAGTCCTCAATATTGCGGTGGAGCCTGTCCAGCAGCTCCTTCTGCGTCTTGGCGTAGACATGGCGGAAGATGAAGTCTCCATTTTTCTTGTGCCCCACCACGATGCGGCCTTCCCAGCGGCCGTCCTCCCGTTTTCGCACCATGCCGTCACCGG
>CALLZZ010000363.1 GCA_937858235.1 uncultured Clostridia bacterium | reverse complement strand
GGCGAATAGCAACACAAGGGCGAAGCCAAGTACCAACGTTAACGCGATGCGAAGGGCTATTCTGATCGGTCGGGCGTGGGGGGTGCTTCGAAAATGACTCATTCAATTCCTCCTAAATAAACTGGTGGGGTACAGGCCTCAAAACTGAGTAACCGATTGTTATTTTTGTAACCGCACTGCTTATCGTTTTCAAATTATACCCCAAATCATCCAAAATGTCAAGTTATCATAACGAACTGGATCGATTTGGATAAAGAGAGATGCAAATAGGACAAAAAAATACGGGTAAAAATGCGGAGTATTTGTCAAAATCGCATCTAGAGAGTAACAAACAGTAACAAAAGAGATGCCGATTCTTACAGCATTTTACATGTTACATACTCTAGAATGAGCGCAAGAAGACAGTTGACGGCTTAGATTGTTATCGCTTAGAATAGAGGTAACAAAGAGGAGGAGAGAAGGCGTCACCATGGAAATCGAACGCAAATTTTGGATGGAATCTCTACCGGATTTACCGGAGGAGCAAAGCAGTGAGATGGAGCAGGGATATCTCTGTACCACACCGGTGGAGTTGCGTATTCGCAGGCGGCGAGATCAGCGCACTGGGGAAACCCGGTACCATCTCTGCATCAAAAGTATTGGCGCACTGAGTCGCCATGAGGTGGAAACTGATCTGTCTGAGGCACAGTTTTATGAGTTGGCCAGCATGTTGGATCAACCGATGATCCACAAGGAATATCACGCGTACCGTTTGAATGATGGGCACATTCTTGAGTGCTCTATTGTGGATCATGGCGTTTTTTCCTATGCGGAGGTGGAATTCACATCGGAAGAAGAGGCACTGGCGTGGCAGCCGATTGCCGGTTTAGGGAAAGAAACGACCTATCAAAAGGGGGTTAGTATGAGGGAGTACTGGAACACACGTCGTGGAAAAACAGAGTGAAATGTGATGAAACACCGATCCGCACAATGTGCGGATCGGTGTTTTACAGCAAGAATGAGTAAGATTATTCCGCTTTTGGTGTTTGGCGAAACTTGTAGAAAAAACGTTGCCTATTGTTGAAACTTGTGGTACTATGATCGTTATAGCTGATAATTCGTGATAGATTACTGCGTTTTATCAGCGAAATGTCAGATAGAAAAGAGAAAGGAAAAGAAACAACTATGGAAAACAAACTTGAAAAGAAATACGGTTTGTTTACAGCCATCTGCATGGTAGTTGGTATTGTAATCGGATCCGGTGTTTTCTTCAAGGCGCAGACAATTTTGACTAAAACAGATGGCAATATGCCCCTGGGGATCTTAGCCTGGATCATCGGTGGCGCCATTATGCTCTGCTGTATCCTGGCGTTTGCAAGCATGGCACAGGAGTACGCAAAGGTCAACGGAATTGTCGATTACGCAGAAGCAACGGTTGGCAGTAGTTACGGATATTATATCGGATGGTTTATGACCACCATTTACTATCCAACGTTGACTTCGGTGCTGGCTTGGCTGTCGGCACGCTATACACTGGTGTTCATCACTTCCGTTAACCCCGATTTCGGCATGATCATCGGTGCGGCAGATGGCGGCTGCGTGTTCGGTCCAGAGTGCATGGCACTGACCATGTTCTATCTCTGCTGTGCCTATGCGGTTAACGCATTGTCTCCGAAGCTTGCAGGTAAGTTCCAGACGACTACCACTGTAGTCAAACTGATTCCCCTCGCACTGATGGCGGTTGTTGGTATCATTTATGGTTTACTGAATGGCATGACCGCGCGGAATTTCACTACAGCCGCAAATGTTAGCGGAGACCTGATTTCCGGCAGCCCACTGTTGGCAGCTGTCTGCGCAACTGCGTTTGCTTATGAAGGTTGGATTATCGCAACCTCGATTAACGCTGAGCTGAAGGATGCAAAGAAAAACCTGCCCAAGGCGCTGATTATCGGCGGTATCGTTGTTATCGTTGTTTATATCGCCTATTATATTGGTGTGGCAGGCGGTGCAACCAACCAGGAACTGATTGATTCCGGTGCAACGGTTGCGTTCACCAACATTTTCGGCAACGTACTGGGGAATATTTTGAACCTGTTCGTCGTCATTTCTTGTGCTGGTACTATGAACGGTTTGATGCTGGGTTGCTGCCGTGGTATGTACTCTCTGGCCGCTCGTGGTCAGGGCCCTCGACCCGATGTGTTTGGACAGGTTGACAAGGCTACCAACCTGCCTCATAACTCTGCTATCATCGGTCTGCTACTGTGTAGCGCTTGGGGACTGTATTTCTTCCTGGCAAATCTAGCGGGTTCCTCTTTGGTAGGGAAATTTGTATTTGATTCCTCGGAGCTTCCAATTATTACCATCTATGCCATGTACATCCCCATTTTTATCAAATGGATCAAGATAGCTACAGATCAGAATGTAGTGAAACGTTTTATTATTCCTATCCTGGCAGTCTGCGGTTCACTATTCATGGTTTACGCCTGCATCGTGGGGCACAAAATGGAGAATGTCTACTATCTGATTGTATTTGTGGTAATTATGCTCATTGGTGCAATTGTTAAGAACAAGAAGGGTTCTTCCATCAACTGAAAACTGAATGTTCAAAAAGCACCGCTGTTTTTAGGCGGGGTATCATAGGAACAAAAAATGAACCGGGTATAAATCCATGTGACGGGGCGGACAGTTTTGGCTGTCCGCCCCTTTGCCTGCTTATGCGGCATGACCGGTATCGGCTGTTAAGGCGGCGCTGACGGTGGTGAGGCCCTCAGCCATCAAGAAGATGGTCTTCCTACTCGTCCAACGTGGTCTCCTGCGCTTCTGGTTGCTCCAACGGCGTGTCCATCAGCCCAATGTGCCGGTAGTAAATGCAAATCTCCTGTTCGGCGGTACGGGAGTACTTCTGCGCCTATTTCGTGGTGTACTCCGAGGAAAACAGCCGGAATTGCTCGTTGGGGATGCACCCTGGCACATTGTCCTCATAGAGCTGCTTGAACAGTGCCATCAGCTCACCGTCTCGCCGTTTAGAGGCGTCAATCTCCCTTTGGATATGGGTGATTTCCTGTCGGATTTCGGCGGAATTCTTGCAGGTGATATGCTTGGCGCATCGCCCACACCCTCCAAGTTTTTGCCGAAAGAAATCAGGTTTCCAGCCAGGTGCCCCGCCAGCCCTCGGGCAGCTCCGGGGCTGGCGGGGTGAGGCCTGTGGCCTGTCGGTAGGTGAACAGCTTCTCCAGGTTTTCCATGAGATAGGTGTCGTCGCGCGGCTTGTTATCCCAGCATTTCATGCCGAATGGACAGGTGTAGGTGATGTATTTGCGGGTCTCGCTCCACTGGATCTGATAGCCCTGGTACTAGCCATCACAGCATCTCCGTGAGCTTGCACGGTTCGCTGTGGATGTTGGCAAGCATCGCTTCAAACTCCTCCAGCTTTATAGCCTGCACCTTTCTCATGCTGCAAAGCACTGTTAGTTGGTTGAGGTTTCTGCCAGGGGCTTTTAACTGGCTGACCATTCCCGGCAGGCTGTCAATGACGATAATCTTCCAGTTTAGAACTGTGCCGGTCATAAATTCCGAGGTTGTCCGGCCTGCCCGTCTTGCCCTGCTGATGATCGCTGGCTTCTCTTGCGGCGTTATGCGGATGTTGAATCGTTCGCTTTTCATGTGGCCGGCGTACAGCTGACCGCTATGCTTGCCCCTCCCAAAGGGAGGGTTTTCATGCCCTGTATCTCGCTCACCTCCTGTGATGATGAATCACAAATTGAATTTATATATTCTTTGTGTTATCATTATCGCACAGACACAATATGGAGTACACAGGGAAGCGTAAATGACGGATTTTGTAGAAATTCAATTATTTGTAGAGAGGAGAACAGCATGGTGCAGTATCCACATGTCCGGGTCTTTTACGGCAGCGACAATCTGGTACATTTCATGCAGTTCATAACGGGCAGTATGTGAAGCGCTGCAAGCTCTGCGGGCAGTATTTCGTGCTGGTCGATAAGCAATATCTCACCGAGTACAATAAGGTTTACTCTCGCCGGTACCGAGCGGCGGGAAAATTCGAAGATAAGATTGACGGCAAGGACTTGACCAAGGAACAGTTCAAGGAATGGTCCGCCAAATCCAGTCAGGCTCGGCGGGATTATGTAGAGGGCAAAATCTCCGGTGAGGAGATGCTGATGAGAGTAAGAGTGGATTAAAGCAGAGAAGCAAACAAGATGACAGATCGCCGCCTCATCCGCTTTTAAAGAACGCCTTGATTTTAGCAGGCATCTTCATTCATTTTCATTGCCGGTATTCGGCGAAACGGGTATAATAATCGCAGAAACGCAATCGCAGGCCCTGTGGGGAATGCGCCAAACGATACTTGGGGGAAGGAGGCGCAGTTTATGTTGGAAGTATCCCGGAAGACATCAGCGATAGATCATCGCCGGTTGTCCGTCATCGTCTTTTCCCTGTTTTTCTCTTGGCTGCTGGCATTCCCCTTTGAAGGCAGGATATTGTACGCCCTTGCGGATTACAATAACATCTCAGCCCGTTCATTTGTTTTTGGAACAATGGCTGCTCATTTTGCCGGGCTGCTGATCTGCAGCTTCTTCGTCAGGAACATGCGAAAGGCCAAAAAGCTCATCCTTTTTTCCATTGCATTTTGCATTGCGGCTTCCGGCGTATTTTTTGGTCCTCCATCCTTACTGTGGACGGCAGCACTGTACTTGGCGGCGTTTCTGGTCGGCTGCTGTGTGTCAGCATGGGGCTTTTATTTCAAACATTGCACACCGAAGGATAAACGCATGGGGACCATGGCAGACGGATTGATCTGCTCAAACCTCCTGATGATTCTGCTCAACATGGTGGCCACCCACATTTCCCCCCATGCCGGCCTTGGTTTTTCCATGTTAATGCTGGGTGCGGCATTCCTGTTCGCGCTCAGGCTCCCCAGGGAGGAAACGCCGGAAGAACCTCTGTCTCCTGAACAGGGGGACATTTATGTCGGTAAAACAGGTCCTCTTGCCTTTCTGTGCCTGTTTGTTGTGATCATCACCATCAATTCCGGCCTTATGTATCAGGTTCAGGGTCCCGCTTTCGCTC
>CALLZZ010000362.1 GCA_937858235.1 uncultured Clostridia bacterium | reverse complement strand
GGCATCGATGACCTGATCCCCTGCGTTTCTGCGCATGACCACTCCCCCTCTGTCTCGAAACGCAGGGGATCAGGTCATCGATGCCCTTGACGAGGACTTCTCCGGTTTCGTCTTCAAAATCCAGGCCAACATGAACAAGGCACACCGGGATCGGATCGCCTTTGTCCGCGTGTGCTCCGGCCGCTTCGACGCAGACAAGGAAGTCTATCTGGTTCAGCAGGATCGCAAGGTAAAGCTCTCCCGACCCCAGCAGATGATGGCGGCGGAACGGGAAATCATCGAGGAAGCCTACGCCGGGGACATCATCGGTGTCTTTGACCCGGGTATGTTCTCCATCGGTGACACCCTGTGCACACCGGGTCACTCCTTCCAGTTTGATCCCATCCCCGCCTTCGCTCCGGAGCACTTTTGCCGGGTTCGCCCCAAGGATACGCTGAAGCGAAAGCAGTTCATCAAAGGCACGGAACAGATCGCCCAGGAGGGCGGCATTCAGATCTTCAAGATTCCCTATACCGGTATGGAAGAGGTCATCGTAGGCTGCGTAGGCACCCTGCAATTTGACGTGTTCCAGTACCGCCTGAAAAACGAGTACAAGGTAGATCTGATCATGGAAGAGCTCCCCTACGAGTACCTGCGCTGGATCGATGCCTTTGAGGGGAGTCTGGATGAGGATCTGGTCATCGGCAACGGTCAGGATATTAAGCTGGTAGAGGACTATCAGGGCAGCAAATTGCTTCTGTTCTCTGCCCCCTGGTCAGTGAAGTGGGTGCAGGATAAGAATAAATCGCTCAAGCTGTCCGAGTTCGGCCGCGCCAGATTCTGAGGACCCTGTTATGAGATTGTATATTATGCGCCACGGCGAAACGGACTGGAATTCGCGGCGGTTGTTCCAGGGTCACAGCGACATTCCCTTAAACGAAAAGGGGATTGCTCTGGCGGAGATCACCGCAAGTTGTCTCCAGGACGTACCCTTTGATCTGGCCTTTACTTCTCCCCTGCGTCGCGCCCGTCAGACAGCAGAGATCATTCTCCGCGGGCGGGACGTACCGCTGATGGAAGAGCCTAAGCTCATTGAGATCGCCTTTGGCGTCTACGAAGGCTGTAGCGCTATGCCCACGGGGCAGGATTCCGAGCCAGATCCCAATCTGCTGAACTTCATCTGTGATCCGGAGCACTACCAGGCACCGGAGGGCGGTGAGTCCATCGGTGGTCTGTGTATGCGCGCGAGTGCCTATCTGGACAGCCTGATGCGTAAAAAGGAGTTTTGCGACAAAACCATCCTGCTATCCACCCATGGCGGTGTCACCTGTGCTCTGCTCAACGCAGTAGATCCGCCGGAAGGATTCTTCTGGCGTAGCGGTGTCCCCTATAATTGCAGCTATGCCATTGTAGATGTTATCGACGGAGTGCCGGACTTAGTAGCAGAAAACCAAACCTGCTACACCCTTACATGACAAAAAACCTGCCCAATGCTGTGTTGACATAAGAAAACAAAGAGAAACCCAGTAAAATCAATGTTTTTATGGCAATGGGCAAGCGGAAACGGTACTGAAAACTGAATATCGAATGTGAAAGGGATACTGTGTGAGCGGTATCCCTTTTCCATTGTCCGGCTGCGCCGCAGATTTTTCCGTAAAGTCTGCGGCGTTTTTTTGCGCCCATTTTCAAGAAAGGAGGATTTTGACATGGCGGTATTCCGCATAGAAAAGACCAGGGATTACACGGTGATGGCGAACCACCACTTACGCAATACGGCGCTCTCGCTCAAAGCAAAAGGGCTGCTTTCGCTCATGCTCTCTCTGCCGGAGAATTGGGACTATACCACAAAAGGCCTTGCCCGTATCTGCAAGGATGGCGTGGATAGTATCTGCTCCACGGTCAAGGAGCTGGAGGACAACGGATATATCATTCGTGAGCGTATCCGCAACGATAAGGGGCAGCTTACCGCGGTGGAGTATACCATACTGGAACAGCCAAAACCGCCCTCACCTGAACAGGAAAAACCTGAACGGGAAAATCCAGTTTTGGATAATCCAGTCTTGGGAAAGCCTGAACAGGTTTCCCCTGAACAGGGAAATCCCGCACAATTAAATACTAAGAAATCAAGTAACCAGAAATCAAAAAGAGATTTATCAAGTACGGATACATCAAATCCTATCCAATCAAATCCTTATGAACCGCAGGCGGCGGATGGGATGGGAATGGATACGAGAGAAGCATATCGAGAACTCATTTTAGAGAATATCGAGTATGACATTATCACTCAGGACAAACGTATTGACCGTGACCGCTTGGATGAAATCGTGGACCTGCTTACCGATACGGTTTGCTCCGCAAGGGACACGATCCGCATTGCCGGGGATGACTTCCCCGCCGAGGTGGTAAAATCCCGTCTGCTCAAATTGGACAGCAGCCATATCCAGTATGTGCTTGACTGTATGGCGGAGAACACCACCTATGTCCGCAATATCAAGAAATATCTGCTTGCGGCGCTGTTCAATGCTCCCTCCACTATCGGCAATTACTATTCCGCACTTGTCAATCACGACATGTACGGCAGCGGAGAAAGGAGGTAGCCCATGCAAGAGGAAGTCACCCAAAAGACCATAGCAATATCCGTTCAGGCAGGCAGGCTGACCGCTGCTCTTTTGCAGAAAGCATTGAAAAAACTGCTCTCGGAGGGCAAGAACAAGCTCGCCCAGCCGCATAAGGGGAAACAATCCCTGCGGCAGCTTATGAAGCAGAACACGGGCGTTTCCAATATCGAAATCACCAATGACAATATCAAAGCCTTTGAGCAGACCGCCAAAAAGTACGGCATAGATTTTTCGCTGAAAAAGGATGTTTCCGTGGAGCCTCCCCGGTATCTGGTATTTTTCAAAGGGCGGGACGCGGATGTGCTGACGGCGGCCTTTAAGGAGTTTTCCGCAAAGAACCTTGACCGGGATAAAAAGCCCTCCATCCACAAACTGCTCTCCCAAATGCGGGAGAAAGCAAAGCAGAAAGTTTTGCAGCGGGAAAAGGTCAAGACAAAAGATCGGGGGCTGGAGCTATGAGCGTAAATATCAAAAAAATCATTCTCCCGAATTTGCCCTATGTACTGTTCATCTGGCTTTTCGATAAAGTGGGCCAGGCGTTCCGGCTCGCAGGCGGCGCCGATCTCTCCGCAAAGGTTTTGAACCTGGGCGGCGGTTTCTCGGCAGCCTTTGAGAGCCTGGGCCTTTCGTTCCATCCGATTGACCTTTGTATCGGCATTGCCGGGGCGGTCATTGTCCGGCTGGTGGTGTATTTCAAGGGCAAGAACGCAAAGAAATACCGCCAGGGTATGGAATACGGCTCGGCCCGGTGGGGTACGGCGGAGGATATTAAGCCTTACACGGACCCCGCTTTTGAAAATAATATCATCCTGACGCAAACGGAGCGCATTACCATGTCGGGCCGCCCGAAGCAGCCGAAGTACGCCCGCAATAAAAATATTTTGGTTGTCGGCGGTTCCGGCTCAGGCAAAACCCGCTTCTTTTGCAAGCCAAACCTCATGCAATGCACCTCAAAGGAGTATCCCGTTTCGTATGTTGTGACCGACCCGAAAGGTACAATCCTGGTCGAGTGCGGCAAACTGCTCCAACGGAGCGGATACCGCATTAAGGCGCTCAATACTATCAATTTCAATAAATCCATGCGCTACAATCCCTTTGCCTACATCCGCAGCGAAAAGGATATTTTGAAGCTGACGAACACCATCATTATGAACACGAAAGGCGACGGCGAAAAAGCCGGTGAGGATTTTTGGGTGAAAGCGGAGCGGCTTTTGTACTCTGCCCTGATCGGCTACATCTGGTATGAAGCGCCGGAGGAAGAAAAGAACTTCATCATGCTTTTGGAGCTAATCAATGCCTCCGAAGCAAAGGAAGATGACGACGAGTATCAGAGCCCAGTTGATCTGCTGTTTGAACGGCTGGAAGAAAAGGACCCGGAGCATTTCGCTGTCCGGCAGTACAAGAAATTCCTGTTAAGTGCAGGAAAGACCCGGTCCTCCATCCTCATAAGCTGTGGCGCCCGCCTCGCTCCCTTTGACATAAAGGAACTGCGGGATTTGATGGGGTATGACGAGCTGGAGCTTGATACCCTGGGCGACAGAAAAACCGCCCTGTTCCTCATAATGAGCGACACGGACACGACGTTTAATTTCGTGATCGCCATTCTGCAATCGCAGCTTTTCAATTTGCTTTGCGATAAAGCGGATGATGTGTACGGCGGGAGGCTGCCTGTTCATGTGAGGTGCATTTTAGACGAGTTTGCGAATATCGGGCAGATACCCAATTTCGATAAATTGATAGCTACCATCAGGAGCCGGGAAATCTCGGCTTCTATTATTTTGCAGTCGCAATCACAATTAAAGTCCATTTACAAGGACGCTGCGGATACCATTGCCGGTAACTGCGACACGACCTTGTTTTTGGGAGGCAGGGAGAAATCTACGCTCAAAGAAATCTCGGAGGTTTTAGGCAAAGAGACCATAGACAGCTTCAATACTTCCGAGAACCGGGGTATGCAGGTTTCCCACGGCCTCAATTATCAGAAATTAGGAAAGGAGTTGATGACCCAGGACGAATTGGCGGTAATGGACGGAGACAAATGTATCTTGCAGGTGCGGGGCGTAAGGCCGTTTTTCTCGGATAAATTCGATATTACGAAGCACCCGAACTACAAGTATCTTGCCGACGCCGACAAGAAAAATGAATTTGATATTGAACGGTACAGGCAAAAGAAACCGGCTGTTGTAAAGCCGGACGAGCTCTTTGACCTGTACGAGCTGGACATAGAAGAACCCGAAAAATCTGATTAAACGAAAGTGAGGAAAAACTATATGGCATTTTTTACTTCTGCTGTTGGAGTATTGCAGACTTTGGTGATCGCACTGGGCGCGGGCCTGGGAATTTGGGGCGTCATCAATCTTTTAGAGGGATATGGCAACGACAACCCCGGTGCCAAAAGCCAGGGGATGAAACAACTCATGGCGGGCGGCGGTGTTGCCCTTATCGGCATGGTGCTTGTGCCGCTGCTCTCCGGTCTGTTCGGTTAAACCCGGTGAGCGATACAATCCTCCGAGCCCTCCCGCTCTTGCGGGAGGGTTGCGGGAAAGGAGGCGATTTTAATTGATATGGGACATGATTGAAGAATGGTTTCGAGAACTGCTGATTGACGGTATCATAAGCAACCTGACCGGCATGTTCGACACGGTGAATACCAAAGTCGGAGAAATCGCCGGGGAAGTCGGGCAGACGCCCTCCGCTTGGAACGGGGGAATTTTCAGCATGATTGAGAACCTGTCTGAAACCGTCATCCTCCCTATTGCCGGGATTATCCTGACATTTGTAATGTGCTATGAGCTTATCCAGATAGTGATTGACAAGAACAGCCTCCATGATGTAGACACCTGGATATTCTTCAAGTGGATTTTCAAAACAATGGTTGCTGTGCTGATTGTCACGAACACCTGGAATATCATCATGGGCGTGTTTGACATAGCACAGCATGTGGTGAACGCAAGCGCCGGGGTGATTATCTCGGACGCGGGTATCGACATAACAAGCTCAATAGCGAACTTGGAAACGACCCTTGCGGATTGGAATGTGGGCAGCCTGTTGGGGCTTTGGTTTCAAAGTATCTTTGTGGGCCTTACCATGAAAATCCTTTCCGTCTGTATCTTCCTTGTCATCTACGGCAGGATGATAGAAATATATCTGACGGCCTCAATCGGGCCTATCCCGCTTGCCACAATGGTAAACCGGGAATGGGGCGGCATGGGCCAGAACTATTTGAAGTCTTTGCTTGCTCTTGGTTTTCAAGCGTTTTTGATTATGGTATGCGTCGGTATCTATGCGGTCCTGGTACAGACTATCGCCGTGGGTGCTGATATAACCGGGGCGATTTGGACCTGCATGGGTTATACGGTGCTGCTTTGTTACACGCTTTTCAAAACGGGCAGCCTCGCCAAAAGCCTATTCTCGGCTCACTAAAGGAGGTGTTTTCTCTTGGCTTATGTAACAGTCCCAAAGGACTTGACGAAAGTAAAAAGCAAGGTGCTTTTCGGCCTTACCAAACGGCAGCTTGCGTGTTTCTCCCCGGCGGTGCTGATAGGAGTACCGCTTTTCTTTTTGCTCAAAGGGAGTATCGGAAACAGTGCGGCAGCTTTCGTGATGATATTCGTTATGCTCCCGTTCTTTATGCTCGCCATGTATGAGCGCAACGGGCAGACATTGGAGGTTTTTGCAGCCAACTTCATCCGCACAAAATTTCTGCTCCCAAAGGAGCGACCCTACCGCACAAACAATTTCTATGCCGTTCTTATGCGGCAAAGCAGACTAAAAAAGGAGGTAAAGGCGATTGTTAAAAACGGAAAATCCAAACGCAAAGCGAAAGCTCACCCGTAGGGAAAAGCGGGAGATTGAAAATATCATCCGTACCGCCAAAGGTGACGGCAAGCCCCATTCGGCCCAGGACAGTATCCCTTTTGAAGTGATGTACCCGGACGGCCTTTGCAAGCTGAATGAAAAAAGCTGGTCGAAGTGTATTGAGTTTGAGGACATCAACTATCAGCTTGCGGGCGCGGATGATAAGACGGCTACTTTCGAGAACCTTTGCGATTTCTACAACTATTACGACGCCTCCATTGGTATCCAGCTATCCCTAATCAGCCGGTATCAGAACAAGGAGGATTTCCAAAATACCATTGCCATCCCGCGGCAGGGTGACGACTTTGACGGTATCCGGTCGGAGTACACGGCCATGCTGCACGGGCAGCTTGCCCGCGGCAACAACGGCCTTGTCAAAACAAAATTCCTGACCCTTACCATAGAGGCGGGAAATATCCAGGCAGCCAGAGGGCGCCTTGCCCGTATCGAGGCCGACACGCTCAGTCATTTCAAGGTGATGGGCGCGGCGGCGCGGGTACTGGACGGCAGGCAGCGGCTTTCCGTTCTCCACGGTATCTTTCACCCGGACGGTGAGAAATTTGCCTTTGAATGGGACTGGCTCCCGGCAAGCGGTTTGTCGGTCAAGGATTTTATCGCTCCGGCCTCTTTCAACTTCGGGCAAATGCGGCAATTCCGTATCGGCACGAAGTTTGGCGCGGTATCGTTTCTGCAAATCCTGGCGCCGGAGCTCAATGACCGTATGCTTGCCGATTTCATGGAGGCGGATGGCGGTATCATGGTGAACCTCCATATCCGCAGTATCGACCAGAACGAGGCCATCAAGACAATCAAGCGAAAGATTACTGATCTGGACGCCATGAAAATCACCGAGCAAAAGAAAGCGGTCCGCTCCGGCTACGATATGGATATTATCCCCTCCGACCTTGCCACCTACGGCGGCGAGGCGAAGAACCTGCTCCATGAGCTCCAAAGCCGCAATGAGCGAATGTTTCTCTTGACCTTTGTTGTGCTGAACCTTGCGGATACAAAGCGAAAGCTGGATAACGCAGTATTCCAGGCAAAAGGCGTGGCGCAGAAATACAACTGCCAACTTGTGCGCCTGGACTATCAGCAGGAGGACGCCCTTATGTCATCCATCCCCCTGGGCGTGAACAAAGTGGGTACCCAAAGGGGTTTGACGACAAGCAGCACCGCCGTATTCGTGCCCTTTACCACGCAGGAACTTTTCCAGGGAGGCGAAGCCCTTTACTATGGGCTCAACGCGCTTTCCAATAACATGATAATGGTGGACCGCAAAAAGCTCAAAAATCCCAACGGGCTGATTTTGGGTACACCGGGCAGCGGTAAGTCGTTCAGCGCAAAGCGCGAGATTGTCAATGTTTTTCTTGTTACGCTGGACGATATTATCATCTGCGACCCGGAGGCGGAATATTATCCGCTGGTACAGCGGCTTGGCGGGCAGGTGGTAAAAATCTCCGCCATAAGCAAACAGTATGTGAACCCTATGGATATTAACCTCAACTATTCCGAGGACGACAGCCCCCTTGCCCTGAAAGCGGATTTTATTCTCTCGCTGTGTGAATTGGTGATGGGTGGCAAGAACGGGCTGGAGCCGGTGGAGAAAACGGTCATTGACCGCGCCACCCGCAATGTGTACCGGGGATACCTTGCCGACCCGAACCCGGAGAATATGCCGATATTGCAGGACCTTTACGACGAAGTAAAGCGGCAGCCGGAGCCGGAGGCGCAGCGTATCGCCTCCGCTCTGGAACTCTATGTTTTCGGTAGCCTCAATGTTTTCAATCACCGTACCAATGTGGATATTGAGAACCGCCTTGTCTGCTTTGACATTAAGGAGCTCGGCAATCAGCTAAAGAAACTTGGTATGCTTGTCATTCAAGATCAGGTGTGGAACCGCGTCACCGTCAACCGGGCGGAGGGCAAGGCCACCCGGTACTATATGGACGAATTTCATTTACTCCTGAAAGAAGAACAGACAGCCGCCTACTCGGTGGAGATTTGGAAACGCTTTCGCAAATGGGGCGGCATCCCCACGGGTATCACCCAAAATGTCAAGGTGCGACCAGATAGGTCGTTGCTAAAAGTGGCATAGGGAGCCACGGCGCACGACAGCGCGCCAGTCATCCCGCCTTACCGCAAGGGGAAACCCCCAGGGGAACATCGCATGGCGGGAAATGGATAAGTCACCTAAAGGACACTTGGTGCGACTGAATCCAGATGACAAGAAGATATGAGGATTAGGCTGTGTCTGCCGAACGCAAGGTTCGAGTTCCCGTTTTTTGCGGGCGTGGGAAACTGTCCTGAAACCCACGGCGTACTTCCCATCACGATTCTTTAACGCGGGATGGGCTGTCAATAAGGTACGCAACAGGCGTGAGAACACTGTCATAAAGAACCGAAAGCGTATCCGACAATCTTCATTCCCAGTAGCAACGGTAACTGGTGATTGCCTAAACCGGGCCCATTCGTCCGGCATGGCAACGGAGCCCCCGTAGTAGTCCGAGGACGGGAAAGCCGTCCACATGGCGAAGGGGGGCAGTAGGTAAATTCCAAAACGGAAAGATGAAAGGGAGGAGAATCCTCAATGAATCCAACATCCGAAATTTTGGAGCGTATTTCCAAAAGTTCAACCGACCACAAGGACGACGTATTCACGCGGCTGTACCGTTATCTGCTACGTGAGGACATCTATTACGCCGCCTACCAGAAGCTCTACGCAAACAAAGGCGCGGCAACAAAAGGGGTAGATGCCGATACCGCCGACGGTTTTGGCGACAAATATGTGAAAGCATTGATTGCCGAACTGAAAGATGGTACATACCGCGCCAAACCCGTGAGAAGGCAGTATATCAAAAAGGCCAACGGAAAAATGCGCCCGCTTGGGATACCGTCATTCCGCGACAAGCTGCTGCAAGAGGCAATCCGTGAAATCCTAGAAGCAATCTATGAGCCGACTTTTAGCGATTACTCCCACGGCTTCAGGCCGGAAAGAAGCTGCCACACCTGTATGAAACAGCTCAAAATTGAGTTCACAGGCGTAGTCTGGTTCATCGAGGGCGATATTAAGGGATGTTTTGACAATATTGACCATGAGGCTTTAATTGAAATTCTGCAAAGGAAAATCAAAGATTCCAAACTGGTCAACCTCATCCGGCAATTCCTAAAAGCCGGATACGTCGAGGATTGGAAGTACAACCGCACATACAGCGGCACGCCGCAGGGCGGCATTCTCTCCCCGATATTGGCGAACATCTATCTGAGCGAACTTGACAAAAAGGTTGCTGAAATCAAAGAAGGTTTCGACAAGCCGCGCAGCGCGGAGTTGACGGAAGCCTACCATGAGAAATCCAAAGAAATCAAGCGGCTGTCGTCCAAACTGCGCTGGGAGAAAGACATCCAGCGGCGCGGGGAACTGATTGACGCACTGAAAGCATGCAAAAAAGACCTGCTGAAAATTCCGAGCAAGCCGCAGGACAACAAGAGGCTGGTATACGTCCGCTATGCGGATGACTGGCTGATTGGTATTTGCGGCAATAAAACGGATTGTGAAGCGGTCAAGGCGCAGATAGGCGCGTATTTGGGGGATACCCTGAAACTGGAGTTGAGTGAGGAAAAGACCTTAGTAACCCACAGCTCCGAACAGGTGCGATTTCTCGGATACGATGTCAGCGTCAGGCGCAGTCAGGAAGTCAAAGGTTTCAAAAACGGCAGAAAAGCGCGCAGCCTGAATCATCGGGTAGAACTGCTTGTTCCTCTCAAGGAAAAAGTAGAGAAATTCATGTTTGCAAAGGGCGTGGTGGTGCAAACCGCCGATGGAAAGCTCAAACCCATGCACAGACCGTACCTGCTCAATCACTCCGACAGTGAAATCGTCGAGCTTTACAATGCGGAAATTCGGGGCATTTGTAATTACTACCGCCTCGCCGTGAACTATCACACGCTGGACTATTTCTGCTATCTGATGGAGTATAGCTGCCTCAAAACTCTGGCAAACAAGCACAAATCCACGGTTGCCAAGATGTGGGACAAATACCGCCACGGCAAAACATGGGCGGTTCCGTATATGACGAAAGCCGGAGAAAAGCATGTTCGTATCGTTAAGATTGTGGACTGCAAGAAAGGCTTCGTCTATGACGCTATCCCGCACAACGGCAGATTTCCCAAACGGCGGACAATACAGGAGCGGCTTAACGCTCATGTTTGCGAACTGTGCGGCGACAAAAACGCGGAAATGTACGAGATTCATCATGTGGGCAGCTTGAAAGAGCTTGGTAATTCCCATTGGGAAACGGTCATGAAGCAAAAACGCAGAAAAACGCTTGTCGTTTGCGGCAAGTGTCACGCGCAAATCCACGGTTGAACGATAACGGAATATGTCAATTACTTATGGGGAGCCGGATACTTCGAGAGGGGTATGTCCGGTTCCGGGAGAGGGAACGGGAAACCTGCCTGTAAAGGCAAGGCGCTTGGTCCCTACTCCACGACCTGCTTTCCTCCCGTGAAGTTGAGAACATTTTTGAAAACTCGGATTTCGTGTATATGCTCAACCAGGCGGCGGGCGACAGGGAGATACTTGCGAAGCAGCTTGGTATTTCCCCGCAGCAGCTTTCCTATGTGACCCATTCCGAGGCCGGTGAGGGCCTCATTTTTTATGGCAATGTCATATTGCCGTTCATTGACCGTTTCCCTCACGACACGGAGCTCTACCGCATTATGACGACAAAACCCGAAGAATTGAAAGGATCCTAACCTATGAAAAAAGAAAAATTCTATATCATCCCCGAAGATACCTACAATCAGCACATCGACCAGGAGGTACACCTTTACGGTATGCTCCATCAGCTCGCTTTCGTGGCGGGCAAGGTGAAAGACGCGGAGGATGTGGAGCATTTCCGTGAAACCGCCATCCGCTACGGCAAGATTGCGGATGAAATGTTTGCGGGCTGGAATATCCCCGGCCGCTATCTTGTCTACGGCGACAAGGCCGACCTCCACGCCCTGAAAGAAACGGAGATTGCTGAGGTTATCTTTGAGCCGGAGGACGACGGGGAAAATCCGTATTGCCTCCGTGAGATTATGGAGAATTTTCTTTCCCTACTTGATGAAATGGGGGCAGTCTTGGCAGAGGCGCTTGGTGAGCTCGACGCTTTGGACGAAGAGTAATGCCTATGACGGAGCTTACTCATGTAAGCCTGTTTTCCGGCATTGGCGGCCTCGACCTTGCGGCGGAGGCGGCAGGCTTTGAAACGGTCTGCCAATGTGAGTGGGCGGATTTCCCCTATTCCATTCTCAAAAAGCATTGGCCGGATGTGCCGAAATTCAGGGATATTACAACTCTCACAAAGGAGGCATTTTTTGAGCGAACAGGACTTGAAACAGTTACCATCCTCTCTGGTGGATTTCCATGCCAGCCATTCTCAACGGCAGGACAGCGGAAAGGATTTTCGGATGACCGCTATCTATGGCCGGAAATGTGCCGGGTTATTGCCGAATTGCGGCCCCGTTGGGTGCTTGGGGAAAATGTTGCTGGCTTCATTGATATGGGGCTCGACAAAACGATATTTGACCTGGCAAAAGCGGGATACGCTGTTCTCCCATTCGTATTTCCGGCTTGCGGCGTCGGCGCATGGCATGAGCGCCAGCGAACTTTTATCGTCGCGGCTGATGTTTCCCACGCCCCTTGCCTCCGACAAGGGCACGAACCGGGACGCGCAAAACCTGGATGTGTACCTGTCGGAAAATGGCGTGTTCCGAAAGAAGAACCGGAACGGCAGCATTTGGAGCCTTCCGCTCTCGGCGGCGGTGTTCTATCTGACCCCGGTAGCGTCGGACGGTTTCCGCTCGACGCTAAAACCCTCTGCTTTCGAGACGGCGAAGAAGAACGGGAACCTCTCGGCCCAGGTGATTTCAATGGAGAACTCGGTATCGGATACGGCGGCGCTGAATCCCGATTGGGTGGAATGGCTGATGGGCTTCCCCCAGGGATGGACGGATGTATCCTGTGGGCGCGGGAGCCGGAGGGTATCCCCCGCATGACGGAGGAAACGGCGAACCGTGCCCCACGGCTGAAAACCCTGGGGAATGCGGTTTGCCCTCCCCAGGCGTATCCCATCTTTCGGTATATCGCAGACATTGAAACCGGGCGCTGTAAAGACTGGTGCGCCTTTGGAAAGGTAGGTGATTGTCGTTGAAAGAATACAAAGCGCCGGATAAGGTAACGCAGAAAATGACCCGTTCCGGCGCCGTGGCGGAAAACCTCTCCACGGGTGAGGCGGAGCCGATCAGTTCCCGTCCTGCGGATAGCAATGTTTCAGAGCAGCCGGTGAATACGGCGGGCAAGATACTTGACCGGACTGACGCGGCGCATACCCGCCATGCTTCAAAGAGACAGAAAAACCTTTCAGCGGAAAAATAAAACACAATCCGCTTTCCCGCCCTGTGCAGGAGGTGGGCGCCCAGCTCCACGGCAAAATCCGTGAAGTGGAAAAGGATAATGTCGGTGTGGAGGGCGGCCATGCGGCAGAGCGGCTTGGTGAAAAAGCTGCCGGCAAGGGATACCGCGCCGTTCAGGGCAGTATCCGGCGCCATAAGCTGAAACCTTACCGGGCAGCGGCAAAGGCGGAGCAGGCTGCCACAAAAGCCAATACCAATTATCTCTATCAAAAGGCGCTCCATGATAATCCGCAGCTTGCCACGAACCCATTATCTCGTTTCATGCAGAAACAGCAGGTCAAGCGTAATTACGCAAAACAGATACGGGATGCCGGGAAAACGGCGCAGAAAACAGGCGGTGCGGTCAAGTCGGCAGCGGCCAAAGCAAAGGAGGTTTTGGAAAAGGCGGCGGGTTTCGTGCGCCATCATTGGAAAGGGCTGCTCGCCCTGCTCGGTATCGGGCTTATGGTGATGTTCCTTGTGGGCGGGCTGCAATCCTGTTCCTCCATGTTCGGCGGCGCTTCATCCTCCATCATAGCGTCATCCTATCTTTCAGAGGACGCGGATATGCTTGCGGCAGAGGCTGCCTATTCAGCTATGGAGGCGGAACTTCAAAACGAACTGGATAACTTTGAAAGCCTGCACCCTGGGTATGACGAGTATCGCTTTGACCTGGACGAAATAGGCCATAACCCCTATGTGTTGATTTCCATTCTCTCGGCACTCCATAATGGCGTCTTTACCATAGATGAAGTGCAGGGCGACCTTGCCATGCTGTTTGAAAAACAGTACATTCTTACGCCGACTGAGGAAGTGGGAGTGCGCTACCGAACCGAAACCGACACCTGGAC
>CALLZZ010000361.1 GCA_937858235.1 uncultured Clostridia bacterium | reverse complement strand
TGTTGACAGTATACGGTCAATTAAACACTTCGGAAATTAAGAGTTTGCTTAGCACTGTTTTGGACTTTGATGATGAGGATAAAATTCCGTCGACTACAAGAAACGAAATACTCATCATTCAAAGGATAGGTAACATAGTTGCGCATCAAACGGATACAGTTAAAGCCTATCAAGAGGGATTCGTTCTTAATAAAAGTTTCCGTCCCGCTCGATTTACATTACTTAATCCTATTTCTAAAAAAACGCTGCAAGAGCCTGAAATTCAAGAAATAACGAAAAGAACCAAACAATTTATCGCAAGAAAAGTTGACTGGGAAAAAGCAAGAGACCGGAATAACGAAATAGGCGACCAAGGGGAAGAATTTGTAATGGAATACGAAATAGACCGTTTGACGGAAACATTGTCAATGGATGCAACGCAATATGTCCAACATTTAAGCCGACTACAGGGCGATGGGTTGGGTTATGATATTTCGTCAATAAATGAAGACGGTTCTACACGTTTTATTGAAGTTAAGACAACAAGTGGCGGTTTTAATATTCCGTTTTATATGAGTAAAAATGAAAAGCTCTTTTTTGAGGAATATGCTAACAATGCGTATATTTATCGAGTATATGACTTTAATAGAGAAACAAGACACGGCAAAGTAAAAATTATTAATCAAAACGAGCTGTTTACAGATTTTAACTTTGACCCTGTAACTTGGCAAGTAACACCGAAATAGAGGGTAAGCATTATCTACCCCCCTTTTCTTTGCATATACCGTTAAATCCCCCTTATACCCCTCGAACGTGTCTACCCGCGTAATATCATAATCAACGCCGTTATAGCGTATAACGTGGGCGGTCGTTATATCGTCCCGCCAGTTTATTACAAATTAGACTTTCTCGACGGCTTGAACGCTCATAGCTGCGTAAACATCTTTCCCGGATAGCTGCCGGAAGTACGCCCACAAGGGTGGGGCTATCGGCGTTAAGGTTTTAATCGGAAAGCCCTCCGGACCTTTCGTGTTTGTAACGGATAAAACCTCTATTTTCTTATCTTTTAGCTTCAAAATGTATTACCCCCTTAAATTGCGTTTGTGAATTCATTGTAATGCTCATATAACCCGCCATAACAGTCAAGTAACGCCGCCGCTCCGTCAATCCGTTGGCGGGGCGATTGGTTTTTTATGGGTACTATCTGTTCGCTTCGGCCGTGCATGGGCGATTCCCAAGGACGCGGAAAAACCATTGGATGCCCGCCTTAAAACCGCTAAACAAAAATTGAAAAATAATTGAGATTTATAAACTAAGATGAATTATCAGCAAGGAGGTGTATGATGCAAACAAAAATATTAATTGTAGATGATGAAGCTGATATTGTGGCCATGTTAAAAGGCTTTTTTGAAAGTAGGCACTATGATGTGCTGACAGCAACCGATGGTATAGAAGCGATTAAGCAATCCGAACGACAGCCTGACATTATCTTGCTTGATATCAATATGCCGCATTTAAATGGCCTATCCGTCTGCGAACGTATCAGGAACTATGTATCCTGCCCTATTTTGTTTCTTACCGCACGGATTGAGGATACCGACAAAGTCAAAGGATTTGCAGCGGGCGGCGATGATTATATCCTAAAGCCCTTTTCTATTATTGAGTTGGAGGCAAGAGTAGCGGCTCACCTGCGCAGGGAGAAACGGCGAGGTATAGAAGCTAAAGTCAAGTTCGATGAGGGCTTTACCATTGATTATTCCGAAAGATGTGTATACTGGAATAACGAGGTAATCCCATTCGCGAAAAAGGAATTTGATATTATAGAGCTGTTGTCTCAAAATGCAGGACAGGTTTTTGATAAAGAGCGTATCTATGAACGGGTATGGGGATATGACGGCGATGGTGACAGCAGTGTGATTTTTGAACATATACGGCGCATCCGGTCAAAATTATCTGCTGCCCATTGCAAACCGTATATTGAAACAGTGTGGGGGTGCGGGTATAAGTGGAAAAAATAAAAAATAGATTAAAAAACCTGTCCCTGCGCAAAAGCCTTGTTTTATATATCATTCTATTTGCAGTGATAGCCTTAGCCCTTAGCGTAGGAATCACGCAAGGATGCCGAATGGCAGAAGAACGAATCTACGCCAGCTATCCTCAAACGGAAAAACGATATTATCTAACCAACGAAGCTGGAGAACGTTTGGGTGAGGGCGGCTTAATCGGAAAGGAAAATATTCTTTATACCGTGCAGGACAAAAGAAGTCTGCAGGCAATTAATGTGATCCAAACCTTAGCGGTTCCTATTTCATTTTCCCTGTGTATGCTTGCTGCCGTTTTTATTTTTTATCGCAACAAATTAAAAAAGCCGCTTGACGCTTTGGATATGGCCTCAGAACGTATTGCAAACAATGACTTAGACTTTACCGTTGATTACGGGAGTCTTGATGAAATGGGCAGGCTCTGTGCCTCATTTGAAAAAATGAGGCACTCCTTGCAGCAGAACAATCGGCTCATGTGGCGGCAGATGGAACAGCGTAAACGCCTCAATGCAGCTTTTTCTCATGATTTACGCACTCCCCTTACGGTTTTGAAAGGATACGCTGAAATACTGCAGTTCCCCAATGATAGCTTCGCTGTGAAAGAAACGGCACTCACGATGTCAAAGCATATTAACCGACTGGAAAGATATGCGGAAAGTATGAGTACATTGCAGCGAATGGAGGATATTGTACCGAATTACCAAAGAATTGAGATCAATAAATTTACAGACCGTTCAGAACAGATGGTGGGCATGATTTGTCAGAAAGCAGGAAAGCAACATCATTTTCATTCTTACCTTCAATCAGCGGCTATCTTCTTTGATAGTGAAATGTTCTCACAGGTAATGGAAAATCTTGTATCCAATGCGGCTGATCACGCACAGAGCAGTGTGGAAGTTACCTTGTCGGAGATTGAGGATATGCTTCGTGTCACAGTGGCTGATGATGGTGCAGGCTTTTCAGCGGACAGTTTAGCGAATGCTGCAGAACCTTACTATACGGAAAGCGCTGACAAATCAAATCATTTTGGATTAGGGCTATATATTTGCAAATTGCTTTGTGAGCGCCATAACGGCCGCCTTAAAATCAACAATACCGATAAGGGCGGAGAGGTTACGGCGTTTTTTAAAAAAAAATTGTAGTAGAGAAAAAATTGAAATTTGCATTCTAAGATCTCCTTATAACAATAGGGAGGTTTTTTATTATGGTCATTCAGGCTTTAGATCTTACAAAAAAATATAACCCCAAAGTGGCTGCACTCAATCATATTTCCTTGAGTATTGATACCGGTATCTTTGGTTTGTTAGGTAAAAACGGTTCTGGTAAAACAACACTTATGAGAATTATTACCACCTTGCTTACGCCTACAAATGGAACAGTGTCCATCCTTGGAATGGAGGCTACAAAAGCAAACCAAGAGGAAATTAAGCGTAATATCGGCTATCTTCCACAGGAATTCGGATTCTATAAAGATTTTACGGTATCTGAAATTATGCAGTATATGTGTCTTTTGCGTGGAACTGAAAAATCCGCACAAAAGACAATCATTCAGAATGCATTGGAAAAAGTCAATTTGACCGGTCACAGCAAAAAGAAGTACAAGCAATTATCGGGAGGCATGAAACGCAGGGTAGGCTTGGCACAGGCCATCATGCATTCCCCTCCAATTTTGATAGTAGATGAACCAACAGCTGGCGTTGACCCTGAAGAACGAATCAATATTCGCAAGCTGCTCGGCACTTATGCAGAAAATCATGCCGTGTTATTTTCAACCCATATTGTAGAGGATATTGAATATACCTGCAATCAGCTGGCGGTATTAGATGGGGGCAATCTCTTGTTTACCGGCGCATTGGATGAGCTTCTGAATTTGGCAGACGGTAAAATATACGAGGGTGTTTTTGATACACTTGCCCAGTTTCAAGAATTTG
>CALLZZ010000360.1 GCA_937858235.1 uncultured Clostridia bacterium | reverse complement strand
CACCTGCGCCTCCAGCTCAGGGGAATGCGGGAGGGTAAACACAGCGCTGCCCAGCACCTGCTCCATGTTCTGGCTGGCCTCGTTGGATTTCACGTTGCTGATCGCCTTGTACAGCTTTCCAGAGTCAAACCCTGCCATCCGCAGATATTCCTGCTGACTGGACAGATAGCTCACCGATTTCAGGTCGCAGTTTATGAGCCGCAGCACCGCATCGGCCTCCAGAATGGCGATGGTGGACAGCTCGTCAAAATAGATGGAGCTGCCACAGTCGATGATGATATGACTGTCCATATCACGCAGCACGCCCATCAGCTCCCGGAGCAGCTTTTCATTTACCGGAGGATAGCAGTTTTCGTTTTCTCCCTTTTGCAGGCCAATGACCGCCAGATGGCTCATGCGCTTATGGGTGTTGCAGTTGTTTTTCACCAAGGACTCCGTGATGGAATTGGCGGCCAGAATACTGCGGAGAGAATGATCGCCCTCCAGCTCACCGGACGGACAGATACAAGGAAGCATGGGCGTGGTGCAGTCGCAGAGTAGCAACACCACGTTCTTTTTTCTGTCTGCCAGATATTTGGCCAGTTTCACCGCCACGGTGGTCTTACCGCAGCCGGGGCTGCCCCAAATCGCCAGCACCTGTGCGCCATTGTCGGGTTCCATTTCCTGCGGTTCGAGATCATTTTTACGGCTGAACAGGCCGCCCTTTTTGAAGTTCAGCAGGGGCTTCCGGCTGAGTGGCATCCTCGCTTTCCTGAGATTCCGTTTCCTCCGGGTACAGCTCGGAAAGCACCGAGTCCTGCGCCTCGGTAAACTTTGCCGCATTTTCCTTGCTGCCACGGTAAACGAGGGACACATGAAGGGTACCGTCCGCTTCCAGCTCGGCAAGGATTTTGCTCTGCTCAGGCTTGACCAGCAAAGTGATGGTGGCAGGCAGCTCCTTTTCATCCGCATCTGCCTGCTCCGAGGACGGATTAGATTTCCCATTCTGCTGGTTGGCATCGTAGCCGGTATCTGCGGTGACGGCGATGACCTCCACATACTGCAGCTCCGGTGGGATCACCGTCACACCCTGTTTCTTGTAATCCGGAGCAACGATAGACACGATATCCCCGGAGATCAACTTACCAGACAGTCCTGCGGCGAAGCTCTTAACCGATACGGAAATGGCCTGTTTTTCTCCGGTCAGGTTGTAGAGATAGGCGTTCTCCGCAGCAGGGGCATCGGCGATTTTGGAGGCGATGATATAATCTCCCGGCGCTAAGTCTGCGGAGGCAAATTTACCGATGACGGTATCCATCTGCCTGACTACATCCTCCGGCAGATTATAACCGCCCACCTCCTCGACCGTCACCATGTCCTTGGTGATGGCCTCTCCGATTTTGATGGGCTTGGTCACCCGCACGATCTCGGTTTTCTGGCTGATGCTTTGGTTAAACAGCGGTGTGATAGCAAAGCAGATCAGAAGCGACAGCACGATGCAAATCACGCCGATGACCGTTCTATTCTTGAAAAAGCTCATAGCTTAAGTCCTCCTTTGATTGATAAAAATGATTACTGTGCAGCATATCTTCTGATCTTGTGCCTGCGGATAACGTGTGGAACGCCGACAGCCACAGCTGCAAGCGGCAGCACCACACATAACAGCTTCATAACAGTTCTCTTATTTTGATTTCTCATATCATCCATCCTTTCACGAAATGAAATAGGCGAGCAGACAGCCCGCCGATAAAAAAGGCGCAAGGGGGAAGGCTTTTTTTGCCTCCCGCCTTTGCACCTTACACACAATTCGGTATATGCCCACATAAATGAGCAGCAGGCTGAGTCCGGCCATTGCCGCAAGCAGCCCTTTGGGCAGACCCAACACCAAACCGCAAGCCGCCATCAGCTTGATGTCGCCGCCGCCCATGCCGCCAAAAAAGACAGCGGCCAGCAGGAATGGCAGAGCAATCAGGATTCCCAGCAGCTTGACCGGTGTAAATCCGATTGCAGAAACACCTGCGATTCCAAGACAGAGCCAGTTTGGAACAATACGTTTTGTCAAGTCCGTTGCCGACGCCGCACACAGTAGTAGGGTAAAAATGACCGCCTGTACAGCGGCCAGCTTATCCGGCATAGTTGAACATATCCTTAATGCGCTGTACGAGGGTAGGTAGCACGGTTTTGTCGAAGAGCATATACAAACCGGCCAGCACCAAAGCGCCGATGACAACCGCCATCAAAATCTTAATGGCGGTATCCACAAATCCCTCAGCGTGATTGTTTTCGAGCGCCATTCTTGCCTTAATTGCCAGCATATTGGCCTTATGGGTTACCTTGTTCATGATTTTTTTCATAGTGTTTTACCTCCAAATTTTTTATTGAGTTGCTTACATCCCGCCCATCTGCATGGGTGGCTGAGATTGCTCCGGTACGGCTTCCTGCGGCTGCGCCGGAGCTTGGTTCATGGCTACGGCCTGCTGGTAGCTGTCCAGCACCGCCTTATGGAGCCGCTCCCGGAACTCCTTGGTTACTGGGAAACAGATTTCCTTGTAGCCGTTCTCCGTTTTTCGGCTGGGCATAGAAACAAAGAGACCGTCACGGCCTCCCTCCACCACCTTGATACCCCGAATACCGAGGCATCCGTCCACCGTTGCCGAAGCGTAGGCACGGATGCCACCACTGGCTCCGGGCGGGTACATGGAATTGATTTTTACTTCTACATCAGGCATGATTTCTTTCTCCTTTCGCATTTTTGCAATAAAAAAACAGCCCCTTTAGAGCTGCATGGTCTGGTTCTGCGCCGGTGGTGTGAAGCCGATTTCCTCAAAACCGAAGCGGTCGCAGTAGAAGAAGCTGCTGCCGTTTTCGTCATACAGCTCCAGCACATCCGACATGGACAGGGAATGCCCCGCATAACCGG
>CALLZZ010000359.1 GCA_937858235.1 uncultured Clostridia bacterium | reverse complement strand
TAACCATGCTTGGAAGCAGTAACGGTTTGAGAGCCCACCGGTACGAACGGAAGAGTGTAGCTACCGTCAGCCGCTGAGTTGGCGGTAAATACGGTTCCCTCGACTGCGATAGTCGCGTCGGCCAGAGGAGCACCACCACTGGTGACAGTTCCGCTGAGGCTGCCCATGTCGTCAATTATCATGAAGAAACGGGCATTGGAGCGTTCTGAATACACGTTACCGGTAGTAGCGGTATCCGCTGCAGTAGAGTCGCTCTGGTAACGCAGAGAGCTGGCAAAGGGTGTAGTGGTCTGATAAACCAGCGCATTCCGGGCATAACTTCCGGGAATAATATCGGTTACGATATCAACCAGAAGATTGGATGCGCCGTCCCAGAAGAAGGGATTGCTGAATACATGCAAGTTCCAGTCATTGGTGGGCATATATTCTGCTGCTTGCCATACTTGAGTATATTCACCGGCTTCAAAAGCTGTGGTCAGAGCAGTTTGTTCGGTGTGTTTCAGGCGGATTCTGTAATTCGGCATGGCTGTGCATTGGTCAATGGATTGCACATTGAAAGCCAGGGAGTTGATGAGGCCCGGTGCGCCACCGGCTGCATAAATCTCATCCGCAGTATAGAGATACTGCTGACGGAAGTTTTTCCAGTACGTCCCGTAGGGAGATGCAGAGGTGTTAGTATTTGTGGTGGTGCCGTTTCCAAGTTCCACTACCAGCAAACCTGCTTCCATCACGTTGACGGTAAGCATATCGGTTTCGTCGTTGGCAGGGTTTTCGTCCCCGGTCATCACAACTTTACCATAGAGCTGGGTTTCACCCACTACGGTGGGGGTCCAGGGCATGCTGAAATCAAGTGTTTCTTGAGGTTGGATGGCGGTTCCGGCTACGCTGCCGAGTTCCACGCCACCAACTTGCATGAGTTTGACGGTGTAGTTTGAAAGTGAAGTAAGACTGTAGTTCTTCACCGAAACAGTGTAGTTCGCGGTGGAGTTTACATTGGGGGTAGTAGGACCTGTGATACCCATAGCGTTCAGGTCCGTAATGTCCAGAGCTTCCATATTCAGCTGCATATTGGAGCGACCGGCAAATGTGGTGCCGGTAGTGCCATCAATAGCAGGAGAATAGTCATTCTCGTAACGCAGAGAACTGTTGTGACTGGTAGCGGTATAATAAACCGAGGCATTCTGTGCCCAACTGCCGGCTATCAGATCGGTTACCACTTCGATAAGCAGGTTGGATGCGCCGTCCCAGTTGAAGGGGGTACTAAAGGTGTGAGTATTCCAACCTGTTACAGGCATAAATTCTGCAACTTGGAACACTTCAGTGTAAGTACCGGCTTCAAAGGTTGTAGACAATGAAGTTTGTTCGGTTGCTTTGATGCGTACTCTGAAGTTTGGCATCGGTGTGCAATTGTTCAGAGCGGACACATTGAAAGCCACGGAGTTGATGTTTCCAGGACCGCCGCCAACGTCATTAAGTTCGTTGGCAAGTACAAGAAATTGTTGGCGGAAGTTTTTGTACCAAGTTCCGTAAGGAGCGGGGGCACCGGTGGTTGTGTTTGTAGCGGTGCCATCTCCCACAGTAACTGTTACTTGGGCAAAGATGGTGCTGCTAAGACTGAGTGTCAGAATCAACAGCAGCGTGAAAAGCAATAATCGTCTCATTGCGTTTCTCCTTTCTTTAGTTATTAGATTGGTGCTAATCTTTCGTTTTTATACCCTGATTTCCAGAAGTATTTATTCTTAAACAAAGCATTCTGCTTAAATGATTTTCATAGACGCAGATATGCACCTTCGATAATCGGTTTTGCAGTTCCAAGGTTCCATAAGAAGAAGGAATCCAAAACCTAACCACACTATAAACTCATTGGGGCGTTTACAACCCTATATTCACTTATTGTGTTGTCAACAATTCTGTCAAGAAGGATTTATTCATCTGAGACATTTTTTAATCGAATCCCGCTCCCGTCAGCATCATAATCGACCATTATTCCAGCGTTTGGAGGCAATTTGGAAGCCAGCAGAGTTTTGGCCAAAACATCCTCCAGTTCACTCTGGATGGCTCTTTTAAGCGGCCTGGCTCCAAACTGTGGATCAAATCCAACATCCGCGATGTGATCCACCAATTTTTCACTGAACCTCAGCCTGATGTCTTGCTTTGCCACTCTGCGCGCCAGGATATCCAGTTGTAAAATTACAATCTGGCGAATCTGCTCTCTGTCCAACCTGTGAAACACGATGATGTCGTCCAAGCGATTGAGAAATTCCGGGCGGAAGTATTCCCGCAGAATGCTGTTCAACTGAGGTCTGATCTCGGCCGGATCACCATGATGATTGTAGATTTCCTGGCTGCCGATGTTTGAAGTAAGGATAATCACGCTGTGGCGAAAATCCACCGTACGCCCCTTGCCGTCAGTCAGACGCCCGTCGTCCAGGATCTGCAACAGCAGATTGAACACATCGGTGTGTGCCTTCTCGATCTCGTCGAAGAGGATTACGCTATACGGCCTTCTACGCACCGCTTCGGTGAGGTATCCGCCCTCTTCATAGCCCACATAACCGGGAGGCGCACCGATGAGTCGAGCCACCGAGTGACGCTCCATAAACTCGCTCATATCAAGCCTC
>CALLZZ010000358.1 GCA_937858235.1 uncultured Clostridia bacterium | reverse complement strand
TGTCATCCGCGAACATATTGTCAGAGCCCGGATATAGAAAAACGAGGAAGGGCGGGTCTGGTGACTCACCTTCGGCAAAGTGGTCGTAGGCAAGTGGCAAACCGGCTTCCTCTAACATGGTGATTACATCGTCGTATGTCATGATCCACCTCCCAGCTTCTGCTTGATGGTATCGATGAGCTTTTCGTTTCCGCGCTCCTCGGCGGAGGCGATATGAGGCTGTGCCGGAACACGTCCGCCGCCACGTTTTACATGCCCGTGCTCCAGAAGGTGTGCCAGTTGGTAGCGGTTTCTTGAATGCACCACGAGGTCGATGCTCTGTGAATCTTCGTGCATATTCTTGACCGACCAGCTTTTCTTGTATTTGCCGGTATCGACAGGCGCACCTGCCTGAATATCCTTGCGGACGGAAGCGGCAGTCTCTTTCACAGCAGCCTTTAGGTCATCTGTGGCGAGCTTTGAATATTTTTCGAGCTCCTCCATAATGGCGTCGCCCATCTTGCTTATTGATACATTTCTACTCATGCGTTTTTCTCCAGCTTGCAGTTGAATTTCAGGCTGTTGTGCTTGTAGCCCATCGGGTTTACATAGGTGATGTTGTAGGTGCGGCCTTCTGCGATGATCCGGTATTTTGTCGATTCTACATCCGAAAGCACAGAGCAGTAGCGGCAGGTGAAGTCCAGCGATTCCTCTGGATTGATGACTACACCGGAAGATTCGGAACCGGAGCTCGTGCCGACAGTCGCCCAGCATGAGAAAAAATCCGCCCAGCCGGTTTTGTGGTTTCCGTATTTGTCGACGATGACCGTATTTTTCTGGAAGGTGACGCGCACTCTCATTGCCGCTATATTCATGAAAACGCTCCTTCCCGTATTGCAAAAAGAAGAGAACGTAGTGTCATGGTAAGAGCATGGTGGTCGGCTTCCTCCCTGTGCTCAAAGAGATAGGCACAGGTATAGAGGATAGCGACCTTCATGGTTTCACGGATTGCAGACAGCTCCGCCTCGGTATATTCATCAGAAGAAGCGGCATCGGAGTCGATCACTTCCCACTGACCATCCGTAAGTCTTGCAATATCAATACATAAGCGAATTGCGGAGGCCAAAAGGATACCGACCGTGGCATCCTCATCAGACGAATCTACGCGCAGATAGGCCTTCGCATCTTCAGTTGAAATCAAAGCCACGGTCGTTCACCTCCCTGCCTTAAGAACCGGAAGTTGCCTTCATGTCGAGAATCTTGATGCCTTCGGAAAGGATCAGCTTGCCATCAACACGCTCCGTGCAGGTAAAGCCGACCTGACCGTTGGTAGCGTAAAGCTCGTTGAGGCGCTTGATCGTACGACCGGCTCTATCGGCGATCCAGTAGCAGGAGAAGTCGCCGAATGCAATGGCTCTTGCGCCTGCGGCCATTGTAGGTACCTTCGGAGAGGTGTAGAGCGGATAGCCAAGCAGTCTGTCGGGCTCTCCGGCAGTAAGGGCAGGCTGCCATACATAGACGCCGTTCAGATCCTTGAGCTTTCTGATGGCCGCGACTGTAGCATCGTTCATGAGGAACTTTGCCTTGCTGCGATACGGAGCCTTGAGAGAGTACACAAGGCTGATCAGCTCATCGGCGGTAATTGCCGTAGCGGAAGCTGCGGTTACGCCGGAAGGAGCACCACCAGCGGCAGAAGGGATGAACAGGCCAGTAGGTCTGTCGATAGCCGTCTGGCCGGTCTGCACAGCACCGTTGATGAAGGCATCCTCTTCAGCTTCACCGAAGGCACGACCGAATTCCTCGGAGATGTAGCCCTCGATATCAAAGAAACTGTCAGAAAGAAGCTCGTCGGACACCTTGATGAGGTCAGTCAGCTTGAAAGCGTCAATGCTGGTCTGAGCGAAGGTCGGATTGCTCTCGGTGTAGGCACCGTTCTCGGCAGTCCATGCCGCCTGCGTGTGGCCATTTGCCACGGGGATCTTGCGCTCGTTCTGCGTGGTAATGACCTTGCAGCCGATGGTACGCATGATGTTATTTTCATTGAGCGCCTGAACAAGGGTGTGCTCGAATTCAATCGGAACAAGATATCCGCCGTTTGCATCGGTTCCTTCCTCAAGTACGTCTCGGATTGCGGGATTGCCGGGATGACGAATGTTGTCCCAGAAGGCTTTCTTGTAGGCTGCAGAGGCTCTGCCGGGCTTATCCTCCGGTTCATCCTTTACACCGGGCTTTCCGGTGAGCGGAGTAGAAGTCGGAGCACTCATCATCTTGTCAATCTGCTCCTGACGCTGCAGGCGCTCGATATCCTTGGTGAGGTCGGTGACTTCCTTTTCCATCTTGTCGTAGGTTGCGGCATCCTCCGCAGAAACCATGCCGCCGTTCTGAGAGTGGCTATTAAGAAACGCCTTAGCGGCCTCCCATGCCTTCGCTCTCTTTTCCATGAGTTCCATAATCTGAGTCATAGTAAAAATCCTCCTTTAATGTGCGAGAAGCGAAAGGCGCTTCTCGAGATCGGTTACTGGTACCATGTGTTTATTTGCTTCCGGCTTCTTCTTAGGAATCAGTCGGGAAAGCAGCGAATCAGTGACAGCCTTGCGAGAGAAAAGCATCTCCGCATCAGCCGTATCCTCTGGGACAGATTTTTCTCCATCCCTGAACAGAATCTCGTCAGCAAAGCCGAGCTTTACGGCTTCTTTGGCGTTCATCCATGTCTCGGCATCCATGAGCTGTGAAATCTTGTGGCGGGAGAGCCCGGACTTGATTTCGTAAGCGTTCATAATGGATTCCTTGACTTCGTTTAACATGTCGATGGCTTTCTGCATCTCTTCGGTATCACCGATGGCGATGGTCGCAGGGTTGTGTACCATCATCATGGCCACGGGACTCATGCAGACCTTTGTACCGGCCATAGCGATGACCGATGCCGCCGAAGCAGCAAGGGCGTCGATCTTGACCGTAACGTCGTGCGGGTAATCCATCAGCATGTTGTAGATCTGTGCAGCAGCAAAAACATCACCGCCCGGACTGTTGATCCAGAGGGTGATGTTTCCATCGCCTGCATGCAGTTCATCACTAAATAGCTTGGGTGTTACTTCGTCGCCGAACCATGTCTCATCGGAAATTTCCCCGTCGAGGTAGAGCGTTCGGTCGGAGCCAAAGCTGTCCGGCTCCTCGTTTCGCACCCAGTTCCAAAACTTTCTGGTCATAGTGCCTCCTTCTTTCTGAACCGGGTGCTCCCGCTTTCGGGTTCCGGCTCGGTTTGTGTTTCCTTCGTTTCATCAGCTTCCTCCTGCGTCTGTGCCGAGGCCGCAAAAATTCCTGCGTCCTTGAGCTTGGTCATATTGCCGTTGATTAGGTACATGTCGCCGCCTTCCTCCTCCGGAATACGGTCGAGGTTCTCAAGCTCCCTGATATCGTTAGCGGACATCCAGCCGTTTTGGCGTCCGACCGCATAACCATTCATGCGGCTCTGGTAGTCGCCTCTGAGTAGCCCGTCAACATTGAATTTGAAGAAGTATTCCTTCTTCTCATCCAGTGAGAGCAGAGCTCTTTGCATGGACTGTTCCCAGCGGCATACCCACGGGTCGAGCGTGTATTTAACGAACTCCAGAGATTGCTGTTCGATGTTTGAGAAGCTCGATTTCTCAAGGTCGCCGATCATGTGAGGCGGGATGCGGAAGATACGAGCGATCTCGTTGATCTGGAACTTCCGCGTTTCCAAAAACTGCGCCTGCTCCGGTGAGATGGAGATAGGCGTATATTTCATGCCTTCCTCCAGCACAGCCACCTTGTTTGCATTAGAGCTGCCGCCGAAGGCAGAGTTCCAGCTTTCTCTCACTCGTTCCGGGTCTTTTACCACGCCGGGATGCTCCAAGATGCCGCCGGGAGTCGCGCCGTTAGCAAAAAACTTAGCGCCGTATTCCTCGCAGGCAATTGCCATGCCGATGGCGTTCTTTGCCATTGCAATCGGGCTGTAGCCTACAAGGCCGTCAAAGCCGAGACCGGGAACGTGCAGCACGTCGGATGGCTGGAGCCTTACACGGCTGCCATTCATCGTGTGCGCTTCATCCTGTGACATCTGATATTCGTAATAAAGCTCTCCGTTTTCATCGCGGTTGACCGTCATGCGATTTGGCATCAAGGGATAGAGCGCGACCACTTCACCTTTGCCGTTTCGAATGATCTGCGCGTAGGCGTTTCCCCACAGCAAAAGGTGCGTCATCAGTGTCTCCCGGAATACAAAGGATGTCATTTCCGGATTCGGCTCATCGTGGAGCAGGAAGTAGAGCGGATGATTTATTGCTTTTTCTTTGCTGCCGCCTTCGCCATATCGGTAGAGGTGGATCGGAAGGCCTGCAATAGCCTCGGACAGAATCCTCACGCAGGAGTAGACTGCCGTCATCTGCATGGCGGAGCGCTCCGTCACAGCTTTGCCGGAAGTCGTGCCGCCGAAGAAGAAGCGGTAGGAGCTTCCGGTCGTTGAATTGGTAGGCTTATCTCTTGAACGGAACAGTCCTGAAAATATGCTCATATTGATCACCTGCCTTTCAGATAAATAAAATGCCCCTGCCATCATAGACAGAAGCGCCGTTGTCGTTGCCGCAGCGGATCGCACGGTCAAGCGCCATGATGGTGGCGATGGCTCCGTCGATCTTCTCTGTAGATTTTTCTTTGTCAGCCTTGATGTTTCCGGCTGGATCGGTACGGATGAAGATGTTATCCATATTCCAGCGGAGCACCGGATGGCCTCCGTGGGCGAGCTTCTTTTCCAGCGTCAGTTTCATAAGCTCTTTTGTCGGAGGACTCATATCCTTAAAGCCCTGTCCGAAGGGCACGACGGTAAAGCCCATGTTCTCCAAGTTCTGAACCATCTGAACAGCTCCCCAGCGGTCAAATGCTATCTCTCGGATATTGAAGCGCTCACCGAGGCGCTCGATGAATTTCTCGATATAGCCGTAATGGATGACATTGCCTTCCGTGGTCTGCAGCATGCCTTCCTTCTCCCAAGTGTCGTAGGGTACATGGTCGCGCCGGACACGGAGGTCGAGTGTATCCTCCGGTACCCAGAAGTACGGGAGGATCACATATTTGTCATCCTCATCTCTTGGCGGGAATACCAGCACGAAGGATGTAATATCCGTGGTGGAGGACAAGTCAAGACCGCCATAGCAGACGCGGCCTTCGAGGTCGTCCTCATTCACGGGATAAGCGCATGCATCCCATTTATCCATTGGCATCCAGCGGACAGCCTGCTTTACCCATTGATTAAGGCGCAGTTGTCTAAAAGAGTTCTCCTCGCCGGGATTCTGCTTTGCCGACTCACAGGCGGCTTCCACCTTGTCGATACCAACCGTGATACCGAGAGAGGGATTCGCCTTTTTCCAAACTTCTGGATCAGTCCAGTCCTCGTCAAGCTCCGCGCCATAAATAACAGGATAGAAGGTTGGATCGACCTTCCTGCCATCGAGGATGTCCTGCGCTTTCTGGTGGACTTCATAGCAGATAGTGTTTGTATCGTTTCCAGCAGTGGTAATCAGGAAATACAGCGGCTGCATTCTGGCATCACCGGAGCCCTTGGTCATTACATCAAAGAGCTTTCGGTTCGGTTGGGTGTGCAGCTCGTCAAAGACCACGCCGTGGATATTAAAGCCGTGCTTAGAGTAGGCCTCGGCGGAGAGCACCTGATAGAAGCTGTTGGTCGGCTCATAGATGATTCGTTTCTGGGAGGCCAGTATCTTCACGCGCCGGTTCAGCGCCGGGCACATTCTCACCATATCTGCAGCGACATCAAAAACGATGGTGGCCTGTTGTCTGTCGGCAGCACATCCGTAGACCTCAGCGCGTTCTTCGCCGTCACCGCAGCAAAGGAGCAGGGCGATTGCAGCGGCCAGCTCCGACTTGCCCATTTTCTTCGGGATTTCAATGTAGGCCGTATTGAACTGCCGGTAGCCGTTGGGCTTTAAAACGCCGAACAGGTCGCGGATGATTCGTTCCTGCCAGTCGATCAGCTCGAAGGGCTTTCCTGCCCACGTGCCCTTGGTGTGGGTGAGCTGCTCTATGAACATCACAGCAAAGTCCGCCATCTGCTTGCTGTAGTGAGAAGTCTCTGCCATGAAGCGGGTCGGCTTATAGTTTTTCAGTTTTCGCATTGGCACGGTGGCCGCCTCCTTTCAGGGCAAAATAAAAGACCGCCATAGCGATCCGGTATCAGTACGAGAGAAAGAGCCTTCTGGCTCAGTCTCCCGGAATATTCATATTCAGGGTTTTAATGCTTAGTTGTAGTTCTCCAGCAGGATGCAAAGCTCCATCTCTGCTTCCTTACAGGTGGGATGAATGTCCCAGCCTCTGTCGTAGTTGCAAACGGTCTCGCCGTCAATCTTGATCATGAGCTTGCTGATCCTGCCGCCATTGATGCCGTAGGTCTCGCTTGGCTCATCGTAGTGCTTTACCCAGTAGTGACACTTGGTGTATTTTTCCTTGTCTTTGGCATCTGGGATGCCGATAACTCCTTCACTCCACATTTTCTTACGCCTCCTTTACCGTCATTTTGAAAGCCGGGATGAGGGTGTGTTCGACGCTTCCAAAGTGGGTGTAGCGTTCTTTGATTTTTACAATCCCGTCCAGCGTGCAGCCGAGCTCCTCGAACTTGGCAATGGTCTCGATGAGGCTTGAAAAGGTGGAGCTGATGGTGAATTCCTTCACTCCGAGCTTCCGGCAATCTGCAAGGATTGCTTCAATGTCGTAATCCCAGATGACTTCGGCGAAGTTCGGCAGGGCGTTTCCGGCTTCCTTGCTGTAAAGGTAGGCCTGTCCCAGCGTCCAATGGCATCCGATCTCTTCCCAGCGCATTCCGGGCTTGGCATTTTCAATGGCTTCAATTGTGTACTTCATGGTGGTTCCTCCTTGTGGTTGTTTTCCCTTTTGGTATGTACATATATCACTCTGAACGCCTGTAATAGCAAGCTATTTATCGAAATATATGTGACAATCCTGCGAGAACATCTGAGGCAGAAATTGTGTAGTTTACGCCTCGCCGGTCATGATGAATTTCACGTATTCAGACCGGTGATCCTCAAGGTATAAAACCAGCTCGTAAAAGTCTCGTTCGTAGGCCAGCCGCTGCACCATGTTTATATCGAACATATTTGTAAGGCCGCTATCCCGGATGGCGAGGATCTGCTCCTTTACCTTTTCATCCATGTCAGTCCACCACCTTTCGCACAAGGTCAATGCCGTAGATGACATTTAGGCCGGAGCCGTTGTCCCAGTTCACCATGAGGCTACCGGTATCGTCGACTCCCGTAACGGTTCCCTTGGTGCCGATGGGCGGTGTTTGCACATCGTCCATTTGGAGAAGCTCCACGCGGGTGCCTGCCGGGTAGCGGGAGCGGAGCGCTTCAAGCTGCTCTTTCGTGATCATTCGCATGCTGCCACCTCTTTTTCCGGTGCGCCGTTTTTCCAGCTGGAGTTGCCGGAGAGGTTTTGAAGGAGAATCTTGCGCTCTGCCTTGTACTCGTTTCCGATGAAGCCCAGCCGCAGAAGAAAGCAACGGAATGCGTACTTCTCGTTGTCGACTTCCTTTTCGGTGGCGCTGATGCGCTTCAAGTCCCGGCTCATCTTTCCAAGGGCAGCAATGAAGTGGGTGTATGCCTTGACCTCGTCCGGCTCCGGCATCTCAGTAAACCAAGGGAAGCTGACCGTATCCTCCGTGACCTCAATGCCAAGATCGTCAATGCCGAGAGCTTTCTTGATAAGGCTTTCCTTGGCGGTGAGGAGGTTGGTGAGGTTTCCGACCGCTACCTTATCGAGCGGAAGGCTGACCGTAAGGCCGGTGGCTTCGCTGACGCTTTCGATATCTTCGGTATCTTCCGGTGCGAAGCCGTCCGCAATCAGGCTGTGGATGATGCGCTCCAGCTTGTCAGCGTCCTCGCAGGAGACGCCGCCTTCCTTGTCGACTGTGACGTCGCCGATCTCGTAAGCGCAGGTTGGCATGCGCATGTAGACCGCCTTGTCGCCGGTGAGATTTTCGATGGCTGCGACCAGTGCTTTTCTGTCGTTTCCGGTTACGTTGTAATTTGCTTTCATGAGTGTGTTCCTCCTTTGTGAAATTAAGGTTTTCAACTGTGCCTTTCGGCATGTATATACATCACTCTGAAAGCCTTATTTATCAAGCGATTTCCGACATTTTCTGATGTAGAAAATCGTCAAATATTCCGGGCAGAAATTGTGTACTATACACCCGCCGTCGGAGAGGTCTCGACTTCCTTTGCCAGAGCGGAATAGAGGAGTTTTTCGCCGTTTCTTATTACATACACATTTTCCTCATCGCCGGTATCTTCCACATAGCGTCGGAGGATGACAGATGCGTATTTCGGATCAAGCTCCATCATGTAGCAGATACGGTTCAGCTGCTCACAGGCCATCAGAGTGGAGCCAGAGCCGCCGAAAGTATCAATAACTACAGAATTTTCCTGAGAGGAGTTCTGGATAGGATAGCCCAGAAGGTCGAGAGGCTTGCTGGTCGGGTGATCCTTATTGCGCTTTGGCTTATCGTAGTTCCAGATGGTGGTCTGTTTGCGATCTGAATACCACGGGTGCTTGCCATTTTGCAAAAAGCCGTAGAGCACGGGTTCATGCTGCCACTGATAATCGGAGCGACCGAGCACGAGACTATTCTTTACCCAGATACACACACCGGCGAGATGGAAGCCTGCGTCAATGAATGCTTTTCGGAAAGTGAGCCCTTCGGTATCCGCATGAAAGCAGTAGGCGGCTCCGCCTTTTTCGAGGTGGTCAGCCATGTTCTTAAAAGCTGCCAGCAGGAACTTGTAAAATTCCTCGCCCTTAAGAGAATCGTTCTGGATCGTAAGACCGTCCGAGGCTTTGAAGGAAACTCCATACGGAGGATCGGTCAGAACAAGGTTTGCCTTTTTGCCGTCCATGAGTTTTTCCACATCTTCAGGTGAGGTGGCGTCGCCGCATATAACTCTATGCTTGCCGACTGTCCAGATGTCGCCGGGCTCCACGAAGGAAGCTTTCTCAAGAGCAGCGGTCAGGTCAAAGTCATCATCTTCGATGTCTTTTTCATTTCCTGTACCGAGCAGCTTATCCAGCTCACCAGCATCAAAGCCGAGGAGCGAGAGGTCAAAGGACTGATCCTGCAGGTCAGATAATTCGACCGACAGCATTTCCTCATCCCAGCCTGCATTGAGCGCAAGCTGATTGTCCGCAAGGATATATGCACGCTTCTGTGCATCCGTCAGGTTCTCGGCAAAAACGCAGGGCACGGTTTCATATCGTTCCTCGCGGGCAGCCATAATGCGACCGTGGCCGACGAGGATGTTGTAATCCGCGTCAATGACCGCAGGGCTGACAAAGCCGAACTCCCTGAGAGAGGCACGGAGCTGCGCGATCTGCTCTTTACTATGCGTTCTGGCATTCCGGGCGTAGGGCACCAGCTTATCAATAGGTACCTGTTCCAATTTCTGTGTATTCATTTACATATTCCTCCTGCTTCGAAGCAGCTGCTCCATCACGCTGTCCTGCGGGCTTCCCTCAAAGGGCTCGGTGCAGTTCTGCTTCACAATGTCATAAATCTCGTACCAGAGCAGGTTGGCCTGCTTCTGAAAATTCATCAAAAGCTGAGTGAAGGGACTTGCAATGGCAGCGCCGGTCGTCGGGTGTTTTCCGAGCATGCCGTATTTGCTGACCGCCTCGGAGCACTGAATGTACCGGGCAAAGGCCTCAGAGTAGCTTTCAAGCAGGCGCTTGTTTACCAGCCTCTCGCAGCCTCGTTCCTTGAGCCACAGCCATGTTTCCTTATAGATTTCATCCGCACCGAGCGGCTTGCCGTCCTTCTGCTGAGCAGAGAGGTAATCGTCCGGACTTGGCATATCCATACCTTCCAGCTCCACGCCGTCACCGTTGTCATCAACATCGAAGTCGGTCATGTCATCGGTGAAGTCCGGCAGTTCCATGCGCTTTGCAGGTGCGCCTTTCATAATTTTGTCGGCGAGGGCGTCAGGCTTGGAGCCTGCTTTGACACGTCGCCCGCCGCGATAGGTTCCGTCTTTCGCCATGTTTATCACTTCCATTTCTGTGGTGCAGGGTTTAATACCTTGTTTGAATTGCAATTTTTGCGTAAAAGACCCCGCGCCGTTTTCCGGGGAAAAGGGTCGTAGAGATTTTGACCGCCCTACCGGTCGCCGCGCTCGCGGTGAATCTTCTCGTGACACGAACGGCAAAGACTCATAAGATTGGACTCGTCATTCGATCCACCCTCAGCAAGCGGTACGATGTGGTGAACTTCCTCGACCGCGACATAGCGTCCTTCTTTTAAGCACTGCTCACAAAGTGGGTGCTTGTGGACGTAGCGGTCACGGATTCGCTTCCAAGCTCTGCCGTAGCGTTTGCCGGGAGAGTAGCCGCGCTGGAACTTCTCGTAGTGCTGTTCCATAACCTTGGCATGCTCCTCACAATAAACGCCGTCTGTAAGGTGTGGGCATCCGGGATAACGGCACGGTCGTTGTGGTTTTCTTGGCATAGGCCGTGCCTCCTTTCAGGGCATAAAGAAAGCCCTGCAGGATAATCCCGCAAGGCTCGTTGGCTGCGCGTGTAGCTGTATCTTTATTCTTTTCGCTGATTATATACTATCATAATGGGCGGGTGGACATCTTAGGACAAAGCAGGACATTTCGGGCGCATTTCAAATTACAATCGGATCATCAGGAAGTGCCACATGGAGTAGTGCTTTGCCATGCCATCGACGTATCGTTCTGGCATCTGCACAAAGCTCCATCCCGATCTGCTCCCATGTATAGTTATGGATGTAACGGTACTTCAAAACCATACGCTCATCGGTGTCCGGAACTGCCTCAATGACCTCCCGTATCTGCTTCTTAAGGTCAGAAAGCAATTCCAGCTCCTCAGCGATTTTCTTTTCCAGCATCCAGAGCTTCTCAAGCGTCCGGACAAAGGGTGCTTCCGTATTACGCGATGTCTGCACGCGGTCTTTATCATATTGGATTGCCGACACGCTGCCTGCCATTTCACGCAGGTTTTGTGCTTCCATCGTGTCGGACTTGATTCTCTGATCAAGGCGGTAGGCCTGATGCATATATTCTTTTATGGTCATAGGGCTTTCGCCTCCTCTCGTAGTTTTTGTATGAGATACTCACCGTCAATACTTGTTAAGGCTTTATACCAGCCGGAGCGAAAAAAGCGTTCACATTCCATTGCATCCGACATGGCAGCTTGATTACTGGGCTTCTTTTTAAGGCGCTTTAGGGTGTCCCGGTAATCCTTCACGGCATGCAGAACGATGGCGTTGGCGAGATTTTCACGAGATTTTCATAAGGATCAGTCATCACACCACCTCAAGGTCGGCCTTGACCGCATCAATCAGTGCGGACTGCGTCATTTCCTTTTTGGATAGCGCCTTTACGATCCTCTCGTCGATGGTGCCCTTGGTGATGATGTGCTGGATCACCACAGTGCCGGATTCTTGACCTTGTCGCCAGAGACGGGCGTTGGTCTGCTGATATAATTCCAGCGACCATGTAAGACCGAACCACACAAGGGTGGAGCCTCCGGCCTGAAGGTTTAAGCCGTGTCCGGCAGAGGCCGGATGGATGACTGCTACAGGAATCTTTCCCGCATTCCAGTCAGCAATATCGCGGCTGGTCTTGATCTCCCGGACATTGAAGCGGTTCTTGATGCGGGAGAGGTCGTGTCGGAACCAGTAGGCAATAAGAAGTGGTTTTTCATTGGCGGCCTCGATAATATCCTCCAAAGCGTCCAGCTTCCTATCATGGAACTCGATGACCGCGCCGGTATCGGCATAGATGGCACCGTTTGCCAGCTGGGAGAGCTTCCCAGTCAGTGACGCCGCATTGGCAGCGGTTACTTCACCGTCAGGGAGCTGTAATATGAGCTCCTGCTTCAAATCCTCATAACGGCTGCGCTCGGAATCGGAAAGCTGAACTTCATATTCGGTCGATACCAGCTCCGGCATCTTCAGGTGGTCAGTAGATTTCATAGAAATCGTAATATCCGAGATTCTCCGGTAAATAGCATCCTCCGCATAGGGCAGCGGCTTATAGGAATAGATAATCTCGCCGTTTCGCTTATCTGGCATGAAGTAATTTGTCCGGTACTGTGTGATAAAGCGTCCGAGGCGCTCGCCCATATCCAGCACTTTGAACTCTGCCCACAGATCCATGAGACCATTGGAAGAAGGAGTGCCGGTCAGGCCGATAATACGGTGAATACGTGGTCGTACCTTCATCAGGGACTTGAAACGCTTGGATTTATGATTTTTAAAGGATGACAGCTCATCGATAATCACCATATCGAAGTCAAAGGGGAAGCCGGACTCGTCAATGAGCCACTGCAGGTTCTCGCGGTTGATGACCGTGATATCCGCTTGCTGCATGAGGGCAGCTTTACGATCCTTCGGTGTCCCGACTGCGACCGCATAGGTCAGACCGCCAAGGTGCTCCCATTTCTGAATTTCCGCTGGCCAAGTATCGCGGGCGACTCTTAAGGGAGCCACCACCAGTACGCGGTGGACTTCGAAGCTGTCAAACAACAGGTCATATACTGCCGTCAGACTGATGATCGTCTTGCCAAGTCCCATGTCCAGTAGGACTGCGGCTACGGGATGCTTTTCGATGTAGCGGATGGCATAAGCCTGATAATCATGTGGATTGAAGTTCATCGATCATCCCTCCAATCTGCTCCGGATCGTCAATGACATATACCCGGTAGCCAAGTTCCCGCAGCAGCCTGTGGCGTGAGAGCTGGAGCGGGCGTGGCTTTTTGCCGGGTGCCTTCAGCTCTGCGAAACCGATATGGCCGTCAGGGAGTAAGATTAGGCGGTCGGGCATTCCTGCGAAAGAGGGACACACCAGCTTAAGCGCAATGCCTCCGTTCTTTTTCACCGCCGTAGTTAACTTGTTTTCTATCTGTTTTTCTATCATTGCAAACCTCCGTCAGGCGTTAATTTCAGGGGATGTGCAAGGTGTATCAATGGTATTTACCGAACTTTTTCTTAGAGCTATTTTTTTAGGCCTAAGAGAATTTTTATATAAGACCTTGATACACCTTGTCATAAGCCCGGATTACTGCAGAAAATCTTCCTCTGCGCCAGTGTCCTCACGAATCTTTAAGCCCTTAAAATAGCGCTTCCGATTCAGTGTCAGCCGTTCAAATCCGGCCTTCTCCAGCGCAAAGTAAAAATCTGCCGTGCTTCGCACATACTCATTGCAGTCCAGTGAGTAGTTGCGGTACGCCTGATAGAGAGCCGAGGAGCTTTCCTTAAAGGACTCATCCACCTCACACTTCTCATCCAGAAAATGTCCGAACCAGTCATTCTGGCTGCGATATTCCTCGATTGCCTTCGTCACACAGTCCGGCACCGGGATCTGGTAACCGAGCTCGATTACCTTCTTGGCACCTTCGATCACCCACGCCAGAATGCTTTCACCGGCATTTTCATACAGGTACTCACCGTAATTTTTGATGTCGGCCTTGCCTTCGATCTTGGCGTTAAACGGGATTACGATAAGCCTGCGCCAGATACCATCATCGGAGGCGGAGACGCGAGGCAGGTGATTCGTATAGAGCACCAGAGTGTGACAGGGCTTGAAGGAAAACGGGTCTTTATATTTTTTCTCCGCGAACACATCGTCCGTGGAACAGAGCTGCTTGACGGTAGAGTCGTTGAGCCTTGCACCTTCCTGCATTTCTGCTGCAATCAGTAGGCGCTTACCTTTGACCTCAGCCATTTCCGGCTTGATGTTCCTGCGACAGCCGACGGTCAAGGTATCTGCGGATATATTTCCGCTGTAAAGTCCCAGCACGCGGGAGATGGCATTCCAGAAGGTGGATTTGCCGTTCCGACCATCGCCGTATGCGATGATGAGTGCCTCCACAAAAACCTTCCCGATTGCGGCAAGTCCGCAGATCATTTGGACATAGTCGATAAGCTGCTGATCCTTCTGAAAAATCAGATCCAGATTGTCCTGCCAGAGCTGTGCTCCCTTGCTGCCGGGAGACACGGACGTGATTTTCGTAATAAAGTCATCGGCAGAGTGTTCGCGGGCTCCGGCCATGCCTTTGCGAAGGTCAAAGGTTGCCTCCGGTGTGCAAAGCAGGAAGCAGTCCGCGTCCAGATCCCTTGGTGAGATTTCCAGCATCGGGTGCGTCTCTTTGAGGGTAGATGTAATGTTCTTGGAATCGCGTCTGCGGACGGCAAAACTCTGGTAGGCCTTGGCGGCAAGGAACTCCTGATAGGCCTCCATCTGTTCATCGTTCATCAGCTGTTCAGCTTTGGCCTTGGATGTGTTATCAAGGATTTCCTGCGCTCCGCAGTTTTTGAGCTTCTGCAGAGCCTCCATCATATTCCGATTGGCTTCCGAGAGCTGCCTGCGGGTAAGTTCATGTGCAACGGCCTGTGCGCCGGGCTCCGTTTCCTGCCAGTAGTGATCGCTGTATCGAATAAAATGGGTAGCCGGTGAGTAGCGCAGTTCATTTGCAAAATACTTCGAGAGTACTTCGGCCTGTCCCACATCGGAGAAGTCCTCCGGCTTATAGCTGTTCTCGTCGTTATAAACTTCCGGAGGAACATATCCGTCCTCACGGCTGATCTTGGAATAAAAACGCTGGGCGCTGTGCCAGATGGTTGCGAGTTCGTTGTTATCGAGAGGCGGCACGCAGGTCGATGCCTTTTCCAAAAAACTCTGGTAGGCTTTTTCCGTATCGCCGTGTTTCTTGATGACGATACCGGCAAAGCGGGACATGGTGGCGTTACGGCTGCCTTCCGGGATCACGACATCCTTTTCATGACCGCCGGGCAGGCCTGCATCGAACTCGTCGTCATTCAAAAATTCCGTGAGATTCATGCGACCGGGATAGAGTTCCACATCCGGCTCCTGCGTTCCAAAGAAAAAGCGAGCAGCATCCAGTGCATTCGTATCGAAATACGGAAAGATGGAATTGACCAGCTTCTTCATATCGCTGTAGAGGGTAGCGTCTGTCACGCGCTCGATGGGAAAGAGCACATGGAACTTTGGCCTTGCGGGCTTACCATTTTTCTCGCGCTGGTTGAAACGGCTGTAATGGATAGCAATGCTGACGCCGGGAAAGGCCTCCAAAACATCCGCCGGGGTGATCCAATCCTTCGGATCTTCCGAGTGGTCATTGTCGCAGTCCACAGGAAGGCAGTCGGCAGAGAGAAAATTGGCACCGTTGCGGTAATGGTGTTTATATTCAGCGCATACATAGTCGTGGCCGACCGCAGCCTTTAAGCTGTCCGTATCCATGACCACGGTCTTATGCGGATAGGAGCAGTTTCCGGGATTGCCGATAAAATCAGCACTATAAAGGGTAAACATTAGTCATACACCTCCTCCGATTCTTCCTCCAGCACCTTCGTGATAAATTTCAGAGCGCGGATCATGGTCTCCAGCTCACAGTCACCGCCGAGGATAACCTCGAATCCGTCACAGCCGTATTTGCTGAGGATGGGCTTTATCTCCATATCCGTGCTGGCCTCGTCCTGAATGCGGAAATAGGTACGGCCACCATGACCGGTGTCGCCTCCCTTATATCCGGTTGTCCCGGCCTCGACCTGCAGGATATTGCAGCTGACCACGTCGCGGGTGTATGTGGTGATCTCGGTGCCATCATCGAGTTTTCTGCGTCTTTCTGTTACTTCATACATAGCGTTAAACCTCCTGACATTCTTCTGTGAAATAGCGCAAGCGATAGTCCTTCCGCTTGGCGCGTTTGATTTCTGCTTCCATACCGGATGAGATACAGCTGCCGAATACCCAAACCTCAGCGCACTTGCTCATGAGGGCGTTCCCGAAAAATAATCCCAGCTCACGTTCTGTCGGATTGTTATCATCAAGGAACTGCGGAAACAGCAGATGCGGTGCGATAGGGATATATCCCTTGTCTACGGCAAAGCGGCTATAGCGTCTGGCACTTCTCACATTTGTCTCCACATCTCCGGAAAACGGAGAGCAGATGTAGACGATAGGCCGGAAGGCGCGTAGGGACTGCTTTTCGTTTACGGCAATCTGGGAGAGCGCTTCTCCGGCAGTCGGGTCAGGATAGCCCTCGCTGTTGTGATAATCGTTACTCACTCAAAAGTCCTCCTTTCCGGGCAGACTTAAGGCGTCCACCTCCAATTTCCACTGGAGATGAACGCCTGATTTGAGCGGACGATTTTTAATCTTTTTTGTAGAAGGGTGTGATGTAACCGTCGGCGCGGAGTTTCAGGCCTTTTGCCCACGGTGGAGTCCTGCCTATCTGCTCACAAAGCACATCAAGGGACATGCGCGGGTCGGCTTCAATGACCAGCTCATCATGGATATGCATAACGATGGAGCAGCAGCGCAGCGTCTTCATGGCATAGCAGAGTATGTCGCGGGAGGTCGCCTGCACGATGTTTTCCACGAATTTCGGCCCGTATGAATCGAGACGCTCCCATTTTTTCGTGCTGCCGATGCCTTCATAGGTGATACACTCGCCGCCAAATTTATTAGTACCGACCTTCGGCTTTACGTAGCAGAGGTTTCTGCCGGAGGGCAGCGTGATAAAGAGCATCCCGGAGCGGCAGCAGAAGGTAAGCCCGTAGCTGCTGGTCGTGTGCTTATGCTTCACTGCTTCCATGACAGCGCGGTCAACATCCCACCAGAATTTCACGATGTTTGGATTCGTCTGCCGCCATGCATCCACCAGCGGAGGGAGCTCATCTTCGGATAGTCCCATCTCGATAGCGCACATTGCCTTTAAGGCACCGACCGAGCCGCCGTAGCCGAGCGCGAGTTCCGCGATTTTTCCTTTTTGGCGCAGATGACCGTTGATGCCGTGCTTCTCAACCGGGACATGGAACATCTGACTGGCGCTGGCGCAGTAGATATCGCCTCCGGTTTCAAAGACCTTCTGTCGCCACGTCTCACCGGCATACCATGCGATGACTCTGGCTTCGATGGCGCTGAAGTCGGAAACATAAAACTGCGTGCCGTCTTTCGGGATGAATGCCGTCCGGATCAGTTGGGAGAGGGTGTCCGGGACATCTTCATAGAGCATCTTCACGGCATCGAAGTCTCCGGATTTTACAAGAGCGCGTGCATCAGCCAGATCCGGTAAATGGTTCTGCGGGAGGTTTTGCAGCTGAATGAGCCTGCCTGCCCAGCGCCCGGTACGGTTGGCTCCATAAAATGCAAACATGCCGCGAGCCCTGCCGTCATCACAGACCGCCCGCTCCATCGTCTGATATTTCTTGACGGAGGATTTGGCAAGCTGCTGGCGTAGTTCCAAAACAGTCTGCAGCTCCGGAGGAGCGGTTTTGATAAGTTCAGCCACGACCTTTTTTCCGAGACTGTCGGTTTCGAGGCCGTTGTCGGAGAGCCATTGTTTCATCTGTTGGACGGAGTTCGGATTATCAAGTGCTGTCATATCCTTCATGGCAGCAGTCAGTTCTGACCGGGAGAGGGAGTCCATTTTGATGGCTTCCTGCACCAGATCCATGTCGAGCCGGACGCCACGGTCGTTGATTTCCTGATCGATGTGGTACTCGTCCCAGACCTCATCCGACACAGGAAATTTTGACAAACGATCCTTGATACCCATCTCGGTCTCCACGTCACGGATATTATATTTTTTGAAGGATTCCCACTTGTCCGGAGCATGGAAGGGGCGGTTCCTCGTGCGACCGCCGTTTGCCTTTGTCGGAGAGCAGGGCACGGAGAAGTATTTGATCAGGTCTTTTCCCTCCGTGAGCTTCTGTTTCTCAAGGCCGAGGACGGCACCGACGCCTTCCAGAGAAAGCGGTAGTCCCATTGTGGCCGCCCAGACCATAGAGCAGCGCCAGCTTTCCGGATTTAAAAACCGTGTGCATTCGGTCGAGAGAGGGTGGTTATCGTGGAAGGGGTCGAGGCTCACTCCCAGATCACGGAGATACCGGGATAAGCATACCCGTTCAAAATTTGCATTGAAAGCCCATTTGATGACAGAATCATCGGTCAGGGCATCTATAATTTCCTGCGGCAGGCGTTCTCCCTGTGCAAGGTCGATAACAGTCACGTCAGAGCCGTCTGCGCTGTATCCGAACAGCAGTATTTCAAAATCCGGTGACTCGGCATATTTATAAACGCCGCACTTTGATAGGTTTACGTCGCTGTAGGTTTCAATATCAATACTGAGTGTTTGCATAGATTTTCACCTCAATTCAAACAAGCGGCTTAAGAACGCTCCTAAGCCGCCTGCCGTTACTGGATTATTTCAGGGCTTCCATACGTTTGATATGGTATTCGTCGTCCTGCGCGGCCTTTTTCTCCTCGCGTTTCTCACGCTTGAAGTCATTGATCACCGTCTGGACAGCTACCACTGCCCAAGACAGGACTACGATGCAGAAGCACCCGATCAGGATGTTGCAGAGAAGGGATGAGATCATTACTGTGCTTTCCATAGTTTTGCGCTCCTTTCCTTAATTGAGAAAATCTTCATCGTCGTCAGTGGCAAAGTCGGACTCTGCGCTTGCCTTGCCGCCGAGAGGTTCACCGTCGCGGATCTTCTGCAGGTTGTTGAGCCCGCAGGCGATTCCCTTGTTGCCGGAAGAGTTGAAAGCATAAAACGTGATGCTGGCTCTGCCGTACACGCCGCTGTACACTTCGGAACGGGTGAGGATCGGGTTCAGGTCTGCATCCACGATGCCGGGAGCAGAGGTGGCGTTTGCATTGACGAAGTAGGCATTCTTGTATGCCTCGTCATCCGGACGCTCCGCATCACCGTCGCGCAGAGGTGTTTTAAGGACGGAGAGCGCCGGTACGGACTTGCCGTTGCCCTTGAGCTTGGCCTCGCCCTCTTTGTAGGCAGCCTCAATGGCAGCCTGAATCTTGGCGATGGTCTTGGTGTCGGACTTCGGGATGATGAGGCTTACGCTGTACTTGGGAGTGCCACCATTGATGGACTTCGGCTCCCAGACGTTCGCGTAGCTCCAGCGGGTGTCGACACCTGTGATAACCTTCATGGGATTGCTGATTTTTACATTCTTACTCATAATCGTTTTCCTCCATAAAATCATTTTTGGCTGTATTCATGGCCGGGCGCTTGTCGCTATCCGGCACAAGTGTGGGTTTGCCCTGCGGCTTTTCGATGTAAGCCGTCAGGAGTTCATCAAAGCGGGACTTGCCGAGGAGCTTCTGCATGGCAGTGATGCCGAGCAGCTTTTTCTCATACGGGTCAAAGCCTGCTTTCTCGACCGCGTCGATGACAGCGGTCTCGTTGCTGTACCTGCGGGTGGAACGGCCTTCGACGAGCTTGAAGCCAGTCCATTCCTTACCGGAGAGAGCCTGCTGCAGGGCGTATTCCTTGATATCGGAAGCCCAGCTGACCAGCTCATCTACCTTGCCGAGAATAACCTCGATCTCGGTATCCGTAAGCAGTGGTGGTAGCTTGAAATCATGCTGTGCGAGCTTCAGATTTGCCTCGGCTCTGGCGCGGCACTCATTCTTAGCCTTGCAGAAGCCACACCATTCGCCACACAGGAAATTCCCGTCACCGGCAAAGGCCAGCTCTGCGGTGGGCTTCAATACTTCATCCGCCCAGCGGTACAGTTTTTCTTTGCTGATCTCGTAGGTGCTGACATTCTGGCGTCTCGGCTGGTAAATAGTCATGGAAACCTGATCGATGTCGTAAATGTCATCGAAAAGCTCCAAAGCGCCGAGGGCGTAACACTGCATCTGTGGATTTTCCTCTGCGGAGACCAAGACGCCTAAGCCGTGCTTATAGTCGATTACCCGGAGCGTGCCGTCTGCAATGATGAGCGCATCTGCGGTGCCGAAGCCCTGTTCTACCCAGCGGGAGAAGTCCACTCGCTGCTCGATCAGTACGACCGGGTCAGCGCAGGTTTTCTTGGCGGCTTCGATCTGCTCCAGCACGTATTCGGCATAGCCGCTGGCGCAGTCCTCCATTTCCTCGGAATACCACTTGAGGCTGTCGGTCGGATCTTCTGTGGGAAGTACCAGTGCGGATTTCAGCTTGTACTCGCCAAGCGCATGGGCGTCGGTACCTTCCGCAGCGTAGTCAGATCCTTTGTCCTCATAGGTTTCGCAGAGCCTCGCCGATGGCGGGCAATGCAGCCACCTGTCGGATGAAGATGCGGATAGGATTGCGTGTGCATTAGCTGCCATTGCCGATCACCTCCGCGTCCTTCATCAGGGCTTCGTAGTTTGCCGGATCGATCTCCGAGAGCTTTGCGGCACCGTGCTTCTGAAGCAGGGCGCGTACTTCTGCGGTATGACCGGCACGGGACTTCTCGGCAAGGACGGCTCTTACATCCTCCAGCTTGAGTTCGGGCTTCGGTTCCTTCTTGGCGGGAGCTTCAGTGGCCTGCGCCTTATCGTCGTCGCCGGAAAACTGTTGGTAGAGCCAGTCGGCTGCGGCATTAATAGAAGCAGCAGCGGTGCGGAGCTCTTCGATGGTCTGTGCCATTTCTGCCATCTTTGACATTCTCTTTTCCTCCTTCCTCGGATTGGCTTGCGGCAAGGAGTGAAAGGTTCCTTGCCAGTCTGGCGGATACGTGACTGATGGAATTCAGGAGTTTGATCTCCTCGTTCACGTTGCCGCCGGTGTCTGCGTAACTGCGGTACATCATGTTCACCTCGCTTTCTGAAGGCCTGTGTTCTCTTGCCTTCACCTTCCACTGGAGATGAACTGCCGATTTGAGCGGAGGATTTTTATAAAAAATTTCCGGTCACCATCCCAAGGTGGGACAATGGCCGGAAAGACTGGGTATTTTACTTGTTCTCTTCCTTATGAAGCTCTGTGTAATAGCGCTTCATTTGATCAGCGAACGTGCGCTGCGGACGACCGAGAGCTTCTGCAATCTTACGATCAGAAATTTTCGGATTGTTGAGGCGCATCTGAATGATACGTTCTGCGTCAGGATCAAGTTCGCGGAACCGTGCGATGAGACGCTTTAACAGATCGCGGTCAGCAATAATATCTTCTATAGAAGGTCTGCTGTCCGGAATGTAATCGCCGAGGGTGCCGTTTCCGTCAGGGAGCGGTTCGTCGAGAGAGACAGTGTCGGGAGCGTGGTATTCACACAGGTCGCACTGTCCGTCGCATTTCCAAAGATAATGCTTTGGGCACATACAGCGACCGTGATACTGCTCACGTTTCTGGGTGGACCAGATGTCCGGATAGAGGGATCGATACTGCTCCTCTGTGATAGGGGTAAGTGTGACCTTAAAGGGATTCTCCGGGTCACGAAGTGGAAAGTAACGCTGGTTGTTGTTGCTTTTCTTAGAGTTTTTCATTTTCGGTTCCTTTCTGAGCGAAAGGAGCCGAGAGAACGCAAAGCCGAAGTCTTAAGAAACACAAATGGCCGGATAACTCTGAAACATTGTGTTTCAAAGTCATCCGGCCATTTGGTAGTTCATCTCGACTCCGTTGCTCGGTATGCTTTGCGTATTAAGTTTGCGATTCTGTTGTTACATGCCTGCCTGCATAGCGTAAGCAGCAATGCGGTTGTGGGGTGATTCTTTTACTGCTGATTCATCGCAAAGGATTTTTACGATGTGATTGCAGTTGGGGCACTTGAGCTCGATGTACAGCTTTTCCTTCGGAATATCTGACACATCGCAGGCTCTCTTCCCACAAACGGGACATTTGAGTGGCTTATTCATACCTTCCTCCTTTCTTGTAGTAAATAAGCGTGTTCGCTGATTTACTACACCTATGGTAAAAAAGATGGGAATGCACCTGTGAGAGCACATTCCCGTGCTAACAGAAATATTCGTCGAGAGATAGTTCCTCTCTGGATACCAGCTTTAGTTCCTGTAGCCGGTATTTCATGGGCGTATAGTTGACGCTGAACTTCTCAGCAAGTTCTGAGATTGCCTGATCGACCTCATAGGTTCTTGGAAGGGGCACAGGCGGTGAAGAGCGTAAGCCCATTGTCTTCAGAAATTCAGCTGTAGCTGCTTCTCGTGGCATCAAGAATGCAGCAGCGCAGTAGTTGGCTTGGTATTCAATGACCTCAATAGCGGACATATTTGACCTGTCTCCAGTTTCTGCACGGAAAGCCTTCTTTTGACAGAAGTGCTGGTAATTTGCCGACCGATTCATAAAACAACGTGGATGGAGCTTCTGATGGAAGCATTCGTGAATGCAGCTGAAGTTCTCTATTCCGCGATTGTCGCCCTCGTTAATACTCCGATCAATGATAATAGTTCCTTTTTCGACAGGAGTCTTTTTAGGAAACATCCCATTGAATACAATGTTGTCAGGCGGAGTCTCGTCGACTTCACTGATGGGAATCCAAGCGTAGTAGTAGCCGTTGTTGTAGGCTGTCATTCCAAGGATCGACTGATCCGGTGACAGGTAAAACCAGTCCGGTGTGCAATGGATGAAATCCACAACATCGTATACGTCGATTTTCTTAGGCCGCTTGAGTCGCTCTTTGTCAAAGGACTCGTTCAGATTGTCGGCCTCATTTTCAAGCTGGGTTTTGCTGTAGTCATAGTACCGCAAATTACACCGTGCCTCCGCTTTTCTTCTGACTCTCCAGCATGTCGATGATCTTTTGCCAATCGTCCTCACCGGCGTTGATGTCGCGAGCTTTACGAAGAGCAGTGCGAAGATTGTCGACACCCATCACATAGTCAGACAGATCAGGAGATACGCCGTTGTCCCTTGAGAGGGCAGCGTAATCGAAGAGCGTGTTTGTATCGTCCTCGTTGAGCCCCAGCACCTCAGCGATTTTATAGATCTTCTCCTTGTCTGGCGGATACCTCCTTCCTTTTTCGATGTCACTCATGTACGCGGGCACTATTCCCAGTTCCTCGGCGAGCTTTCGCAGGCTGATTTCTTTTTCCTGCCTTTTTGCTTTTACAAATTCTCCGAATTTGTTCTCCATGATGATCCTCCTTTCGTAGCATGTAAGCGTGTTCGCTGAAATGCTACACATATTATACACAGATAGCCTGTTGGAGTCAATGCTTTAAATGTAAATTTTCTATGACCGGCGGTGTTCGCTGTCCACGGAAATCTGAAGTCTGGAATATGCCATCTGAACGAAAAAGGAATATAGATCCGCGATAATCATGCATATACAGACCAGACAGACAAGACAGATGCAGGGCGCTGTCTCTAATGGTAGCATATTAGAATTGCGCATTGGGCAACAGAAAATTCGTAATTGCAAATTTAAAATCTGAAATCGGGTTGAATTTTCGCCTTCGGTGTGCTATAATATATAAGGCGTCTTTTGCCGATAGGATTCTAATGGTTAGGAGGAGAATACATGGCAGTCAGCTATAAGAAATTATGGAAATTATTAATTGATAAAAATATGAAGAAGAAGGACTTAAGAGCTGCCAGCGGGATCAGCACGACAACACTTGCGAAACTTGGCAAGGATGAAAACGTCAGTACCGAAATCCTGTCGAAGATTTGTGCTGCCCTGAACTGCGATGTCGGAGACATCATGGAAATGGTGCCCGATGATTCGAAGGATGTGGAATAAATGAATGGCAAAGACAATAAACAGACAAGGAGCTTTTTAAATATGAATCAGTCAACTTATAATGCGTTGAAATCTTTTATCTGGGGAATCGCTAACGATTGTCTTGTTGATGTATATGACGTAGGCGACTACAGGAAGGTTATTCTTCCGATGCTGGTCATCCGCCGATTTGATGCGGTGTTAGAGCCAAAGCACGATGAGGTGGTAGCTGCAAAGAAAAGATTCGAGAAGGATGGGGTCACCGTCGATATTGATCCGGCACTCTGCGGAATAGCTGGTCAGGCGTTTGTAAATAAGTCTGACTTCACACTACGCGACTTAAAGTCCAGAACGAACCAGCAACAGCTCAGAAAGGACTTCATCGACTACCTCGACGGGTTTTCCAAAAATGTGCAGGAGATCATTAACAAGTTTCATTTCAGAGATCAAATTCCACGTCTTTCCGAGCAGGATAGGCTTGGCCTTCTTATTGAGAAGTTTGTCGATCCGAGTATCAATTTAAGCAACAAGCCGGTTCTGAATGAGGACGGCTCCGAAAAGTTGGAGGCGCTCGACAATCATACGATGGGTACTCTGTTCGAAGAGGTTATTCGTATGTTTAATGAGCAGACAAACGTGACGGATGCTGGACGCCACTTTACGCCGCGAGACATCATTGAACTCATGGCTGATCTTGCCTTTATTCCGATTCAGGACAAGATTCAGAGCACTACATACAGAATTTATGACGGAGCGTGCGGCACGGGAGGCATGCTAACCGTTGGAGAGTCCTGTATTCAGAATCTCGCAGAGCGCCGTGGCAAAAGGGTCTCTATCAATCTGTTCGGTCAGGAGAACTTTGACGAGACGTATGCTATTGCCTGCGCGGATATGCTGCTTAAAGGTGAGGGTACGCAGGCTAACAATATATTCTTTGGTTCCACCATTTCTAATGATGGGTTTCCGAAGGATGAGTTTGATTTTATGCTCTCAAATCCGCCGTTTGGAACATCGTGGAAAGCCGAGTTGAAGGCATGGGGAGACATCAAGAAAGAAGAGATTACAGATCCTCGTTTTATCATCGACTACGATGGTAATCCGGAGTATACCTTATTACCTGATATTGGTGATCCTCAGATGCTGTTCCTTGCAAATAATATTAGCAAAATGAAGCAGAAAACTTCGCTTGGAAGCAGGATCATTGAGGTACATAATAGCTCATCTCTTTTTAATGGGAATGCAGGAAGCGGGGCAAGCAATCTACGTAGATATATCATTGAAAATGACCTGCTTGAAGCTATTGTCGCATTGCCAGAAAAGATGTTCTATAACACGGACATTGGAACCTTTTTGTGGATTCTCACAAATAAAAAAGATGAGAAACGAAAAGGGACGGTTCAGCTTATCGACGCGACGTCAATGAAGTCGCTGCTTAAGAAAAACATTGGTGAGAAAAACAGTGAAATCACCCCGAGTATTCGGAGAAGAATCGTCGATCTCTATCTTGCCTACAGAGATGCAGATCCAAAATTCAGTATGGTCTTTCCAAATGAAGAGTTTGGTTATTATGCTGTGGATGTTCAGCGGCCTTTAAGATTAAAAGTTGACTTGAAAGAAGAAAATCTCGATATGCTATTGGCGGAGGGAAAAGATGATGACCTTGTGAAGGCTGTCAGAAGATATCTGGATGAAGAGAAGGATAACGTTGGAAATAGTTTCAATTCCTTTATGGATAGAATCGAGGATATTGCAAAGGATGAAGGCATTAAGCTGACGGCAAAACGGAAGAAGCTGTTAAGGGATTACTTGACTTACATTTCTGAGGACGCAGAGCCGGTTCTGGATTCGAAGGGCAACATGGAGCCTGATAAGAACCTAAAGGACAGCGAGCAGATACCGATGCTTTATGATGGCGGAATAAAAGGTTTCTTGGAGAAAGAGATAAAGCCGTATATACCTGATGCGTGGATCGATGAAAAATCGGCCTCTATCGGATATGAACTTAGCTTTACGAAGTATTTTTACAAGCCCGTGGAATTAAGGCCTGTAGAAGATATTATCAAAGATCTAAAGGCACTTGAGAAGGAATCAGACGGAGTTCTTGCCGGAATAATGGAGGATTTCGAATGATGAAAACATATGAGGGCTATGTCCCAACAGGTATAAGATGGAACGCAGAGATGCCATCACATTGGGATTGTGATAAAGCAAAACGGTATTTTGATAACCCTAAAGTGATCAACAAGGATGGGAAAGAAACGAACGTCCTTTCATTAACGCTTAAGGGCGTTATTAGAAATGATGTGGATCATCCCATCGGTCTCGCACCAGCAGATTATGCCACATACCAGATGTTCGATAAGGATGAGCTTGTGTTTAAGCTCATCGATTTAGAGAACATTTCAACCAGCCGTGTTGGCATAGTTTGGGAACGTGGAATAATGAGCTCTGCATACATTAGGCTTAAACCGAGAACGAAGTTGAATTTGCGCTATTTTTATTATCAGTATTTCGATTGGTATAAAAGAAATATTTTTAATGGCCTTGGAGCGGGGGTGCGCCAAACGCTATCCGCTGCTGATCTTGTAAATTATCAGGTAGTCTTCCCTCCCATTGATGAACAAGATCAAATCGTTAGATTTCTTGACTGGAAAACTGCGGAGATGAACCGTGTTATCCACGCAAAAAATCAGGAAATCAGGAGGCTCAAGGAACTCAGAGTTATTGCGATTAACACAGCTGTTACAAAAGGGATAAAAGGGAGCGCTCTTAAAAAGAGCGGTTCATCATGGTTAAATGAAATCCCAGAAGATTGGGATATGCTTCCAAGCAAGAGACTGTTCTTCCTGAGAAAAGAGAAGGCTAAACCAGAAGATGAACAATTAACAGCATCTCAAAAATACGGAGTCGTTCCACAAAAATGGTTTATGGAGCAAGAAGGCCGCCGAGTGACCGTTGTATTTACGGGTGAAGATATTCTTAAGCATGTCGAAAAGGGTGATTTTGTCATTAGTATGCGAAGTTTTCAAGGCGGTATTGAGTACAGTGATTATAGTGGAAAAATCAGTTCTGCCTATGTAATGCTGATTCCAAATCACGAGTATGTATATGATAGGTTCTTCAAATGGTTTTTGAAATCTCCGGAATATATCAAAGCTTTGCGAGGGACTTCTGATCTTGTGAGAGATGGACAGGCGCTTCGGTATGCGAATTTTGCAAAAATTGATCTGCCTGTTGTCCCGATGGATGAGCAGATAGCGATCGCCGATTATTTGGACAATATCTGCAAGCGAATTGATGATGCTATTGAAAATGTTAAAAAAGAAATTTCTTTAATTCAGGAGCTGAAAACACGTACAATTTTTGATGTGGTCACAGGTAAAGTAGATGTTAGAGGTGTTTCAATACCTACATATGAAGATATTGCGGACGAAATATTGGATGAAGAATCAGAGGATGCAGAAAATGTAGACGAGGAGGTCGATGAATAATGCCAAGTAACACTAAGGAAAATGGCTTCGAGACTCTCATCGTTAACTGGCTTGTTAACGAAAACGGTTATGAGCAAGGGACAAATGCTGACTACAATCAGGAGTATGCGATTGATGAGGAACGTTTGTTTCGCTATTTGCAAAGCACACAGCCACGAGATTTAGCGGAGCTGCGTATACTCGATACACCGGCAGAAAAGAAGAAGTTTCTGGAGAGGCTTAGTCGGAAGCTGTCTGACCAAGGTGTTATTGAGATACTCAGAAAAGGTTTTAAATATAAGAATAAGACGCTGGAGTTCTATCAGGTATTGCCGAGCAAGGGAAACCAGCGTGCGCAGGAGTTGTATGATGAGAACATTTTTAGTGTGACTCGTCAGTTGCAGTATTCTAAAGAATATGGTCGCCTTGCGCTTGACCTCTGCATTTTCCTGAACGGTCTTCCAGTTATTACGATGGAGCTGAAGAATCAGTTCACGCTGCAGAATACTGCCGACGCAGTTAAGCAGTACAAAACCGATAGAGATCCGGCTGAGAAGCTGTTTAGCTTCAAGCGTTGCATCGTGCATTTTGCTGTGGACGACAACGAAATCATGATGTGTACTGAACTGAAGAAGGACGACTCATACTTCATGCCTTTCAATAAAGGCTATGAGGATGGCGCGGGCAATCCTCCTAATCCCAGCGGAATCAAAACAGACTATCTCTGGAAGGATATTCTGACAAAAAATGAGTTCTCTAAGATTTTGGAGAACTATGTCCAAATTGTTGCGGACAAGGACGAGGATACAGGAAAGACCTCTTATAAGCAGATATTCCCAAGGTATCATCAGCTGAAGGCAGTAACGATGCTTCTTGACCGTGCTCAGAAAGAAGGAACCGGGCAACGTTATCTTATCCAGCATAGCGCAGGTAGCGGAAAGTCAAACTCAATTGCATGGCTTGCACATCAGCTTGTTACACTCAAGAGAGATGGGAAAGATGCCTTCGATACAGTCATTGTGGTTACCGACCGTATCAACCTCGATAAGCAGATCAAGAACACAATAAGGCAATTCACACAGGTGTCATCCACTGTCGGATGGGCAAAGTCTGCTTCTGATTTGCACACTCTGCTGGATGAAGGCAAGAAGATTATTATTACCATCGTACATAAGTTTCAGTTTATCCTGAACGACATTTCGACAGAATATAAGAATCGTAACTTTGCTATCATCATCGACGAGGCGCATTCAAGCCAGAACGGCAGCCTTGCAGCGAAGATGAATATCGTTATATCCGGGAATGTTTACACGGATGACGACGAATTTGAGGATAAAATCAACACAATTATCGAGGGAAAAAAGATGGCGAAGAACGCGAGTTATTTTGCATTCACTGCCACTCCTAAGAACAAGACCCTTGAAATGTTCGGTGAGATTATAACAGACGAAAATGGCAATCCGATTTTAAATGAGGATGGGACAAAGAAGGCTAAGCCGCACGATGTGTATACGATGAAGCAGGCTATTGAGGAAAAGTTCATCCTTGATGTCCTGAAATATTATACGCCATATCAGAGTTACTACCACCTGATTAAGACTGTCAATGATGATCCGCTCTTTGATAAGAAGAGAGCGAATAAAATTCTGCGTTCTTATGTGGAGAGTGATCCTCATGCCATAGAGGAAAAGGCCGGTATCATTGTTGAACATTTTTATAATAATGTCCGGATGAAGATTAAGGGCAAGGCTCGTGCAATGGTCGTCACCCATCAAATCCAAAGGGCGATTGAATACTACTTTGCTATCAAGAAAGAGCTGGAGGAGCGCAAGAGCCAGTATAAGCCGATGATTGCTTTTTCCGGTGAAGTTCGCTATAAGGGCGAAACTTATACCGAGGCAAAGATCAATGGATTTCCAAGTGCCAAGATTGAGAAGGAATTCCGTAAAGATCCATATCGTATTCTGGTCGTAGCGGACAAATTCCAGACTGGATATGATGAACCTCTTTTGCAGACCATGTATGTGGATAAGAAGCTGTTTGACATTAAAGCGGTACAGACGCTGTCGCGCTTGAATCGCTGTGCACCGTACAAGACAGATACCTTTGTTCTGGATTTCATCAACAATCCTGCAGATATACAGAAATCCTTCGAGCGGTACTATAAGACAACGGTTCTTTCCGGCGAGACAGATGCAAACAAGCTAAATGATCTGATTGACAACATGGAGCCCATGCAGGTTTATTCCGATGACGATGTGAACACGTTTGTTGAGCTCTACCTGAATAACGCAGATCGGGAGCAACTCGATCCGATCATCGACAGATGTGTTGAACTGTTTAAGGCTTTGGAATATGACGACAAGGTGGAATTCAAAAAGAGTGCAAAGGGATTTGTGCGCACTTATAATTTCCTGTCATCCATTCTGCCGTATGGTTCTCCGGATTGGGAGAAGCTGTCTATTTTCTTGACACTTCTCATACCGAAGCTCCCGAAGGTGGGCGATGAGAATGATGATTATAAGAAAATCATTGAAAGCGTCGATCTTGATAGCTATCGAGTCGTTGCCCAGCAGACCATGTCAATCTCGCTGGCCAATGAGGATGCGGAGGTGAAGCCTGTGCCGGTTCAGACAGACATAGGCATACCGGTTCCTGAAATGGACACGCTCACGCATATTCTCGAATCGTTCCATGATGTCTGGGGAAACTGCGACTGGACGGACGAGGACAAGATAAAGAAGCAGATTCAGGAAATTGCCGAAGAGGTCAAGAAGGACGAGCGCTATCAGAATGCGATGCAGTTCTCAGATATCCAGAATGCCCGTGATGAGAGTGAACGAGCCACATGGGAGGCGATCCTCCGTAATATGTCCAGTGGCATGGAATTATATACTGCCTATCAGGGTGATACGCGGAGCCGCCGTAACCAGTCCTTCAGAGATTGGCTGTTGGATTTGATTTTCAATGCGACATATCAGAAGCCGACAGCACCTAAGCCTGACGAGGAAAAGGTATATTCATTTGATTATGAACCTCCGGTTTCAATGGTTGCAGAAGAGCCTGCACCATACGGAGCTAAGAAGGAGGAGTAACGAAAGATGAAGGGTTCAGAATGCAAATTCGTTAAATACATGGAGGGCTCGGACAAACGGTTTGTCATTCCAGTGTACCAAAGGAATTATGACTGGAAGACCGAGAACTGCAAGCAGCTGTACGATGACCTTGTAAAAATCATCAAGGGACACCGGAAGAGTCACTTTTTCGGAAGCCTTGTTTCCGTTTACAATCCGGACGGCCACAATGAGGAGTTCTTGATCATCGATGGCCAGCAGCGCCTTACGACAGTTTCGCTGCTGTTCCTTGCCATGTATAACCTGATTGATAAGGGTGTCATCGTGCCGGAGACCGCTAATCTGAAGCAGCGGATTTTTGAGGAATACCTCGTGGACAAGTGGAAGCCGGAGGATACCCGTATCAAGCTCAAACCGGTAAAGAATGACCAGACGGCTTTCGGGAAGCTGTTCTCTGATCCGACGGAGCATATCCGCGAATCTAATCTGACTGTGAACTACGATTATTTTTATGACCGCATTCAGAAACAGGAAATCACCATCGATCAGCTTTACGATGCGATCTGCTGTCTGGAGATTATAAACATCAGGCTGGATATGGACGACAATCCGCAGCTCATTTTTGAGAGCCTGAACTCGACCGGTCTTGACCTCAGCGAAGGTGATAAGATCAGAAACTTCATCCTGATGGGCTTGCCTTCTAAGGAGCAGGAGGATTATTACGAGAAATACTGGAACAAGATCGAGGTTTGCACGAAGTATGATGTAAGCGCCTTCATCCGGGATTACCTGAGTGTGAAGCAGCAGGCCATCCCGCAACAGAAGAAAATCTACATCAATTTTAAGGACTTCGTGGAGCTTAGCAAGATCGAAACGGAGCCACTCCTTGCCGAGATGCTGGCCTATGCAAAGCGATACCAGATTCTCCTTGATGGTAATTCCGGCAGTGCCACTCTTGACGCTTGCATTGACCGACTGAACCGTTTGGAGACTACGGTAACAAGGCCGTACTTCCTCGAAGTGCTGCGCCTATATAACGAAAACAAACTGACATTGGCACAGGTCACGGATATTTTCCTCACGACAGAGAACTACCTGTTCCGCAGGACGATGTGTGACCTGCCGACAAATGCCCTGAATAAAATCTTCCTCATGCTGCATCGTGAGATCATCCGGTACGATGGCACCGAAGAGAATTATGTCGAAAAGCTCAAGTATGCACTTCTGTCAAAGAAGGAACGTGCCCGCTTCCCAGACGATGAGGAGTTTAAGGCTGCATTTGAGGAGCGTCCAGTCTATCTTATGAACAGCAAGAATAAGATTTATATCCTTGAACGCTTCGAGAACTTCGGCACGTCGGAAGATAAGGATGTCTATCGTCACTGCGATGATGGCACCTATTCGATTGAGCACATTATGCCTCAGCATCTGACACCGGTATGGCAGAAAGAGCTGGGCGACGACTATGAGCAGATACATGAAATGTGGCTGCATCGTATGGCAAATCTTACGCTGACGGCTTATAACTCGAAATACAGCAACAGCTCATTCACCGAAAAGAAAACCATGCAGAATGGTTTTGACGACAGTGGTATCCGCATGAATACTTGGATTGCCAAGAAGGACAAGTGGACGCTGGCGGAGCTGGAGGAGCGCAGTGAATATCTCATGGGTCGGGCTTTGTCAATCTGGGCAGCACCTGTCACAGAATACAAACCGGAAGAAAAGCAGCTTGACACTTATACGCTTGAGGATGAAGGCGAGCTGACCGGACGACTGATTGCGAAGTTTACCTTTAAGAACACTGAACAGCCGGTAACGAGCTGGGTTGAGATGTTCCAGAAGGTTATTCAGATTCTGTATGCCGAGGATAAGGCCATTATCACTAAGCTGGCCATGTCGGAGGAGGAGAACATAGCTCTCCACTTCAATACAAATCAGGATGCGTTCACGAAGTCGCTTGAGATCGGCGATGGCATTTATGTATGGACAAACACCAGCACGCAGAGTAAGCTGTCTGTCCTGAGTCGTCTCTTCAAACTGTACGATGAAGATCCGGCAGACTTGGTATTTTATCTGCGTGATGAGAACGAGGCCAATGAGGATGAGCCGGGCAGCCGTTACGAGCTCCGGAGAAAATACTGGACATACGCGCTTCCGATTATCCAGAAGGCGCACGGCGAGGATGGCTCCTTCTCCAATGTTAATCCGTCAAGAGATAACTGGATCAATGGCTTCTTTGGTATAGGTGGCTTCTATCTTTGCTGCGTAGCAAACTTTGATGCAGCGCGGGCAGAGGTCGTATTTGGCAGAGGCAATAAGCAAGAAAACAAGGATGCCTTCGATAGCCTGTACACACATAAAGCGGAAATAGAATCAGCGCTGGGCACGACGCTCCAGTGGAACCGTGGCGACGATATTAAATCATCCAAGGTTTTCATTCAGCTGAATAACGTCAGCATTGAGAATGAGACCGACTGGCTCCAGATGGCGAACTTCCACGCTGATTGGACGAAGAAGTTCTACGATGTGATTGTGCCGTATATTCAACAGGCAATCTGACCTTGCCAAGGAGATGATTACATGATTTCAGAAGAATTAAAAGCTATCATTGATAAGCTAAATGAACAAGGGAAAATGATTTTTCTTGAAGGAGCAACCGAAGAACAGATTACTCAGTTCGAGAAAGACCATGAAATTGAGCTCCCTGAAAAGTATAAAGAATGGTTGCAGTACTCTGACGGCGGCGAGTTGTTTCTTCCCGCCGGAGTACAGTTTTACGGCGTAGCACATAAGCCAATAATCGATGTAGATGAAAACGACAGGCCTGATGAAAAATATATTGTCATTGGCGCTTTGGCTTCAGGTGATCCAGTATTATGTGAGAAGTCGGACGAAAGAATTTTAATATATGATCATGAAGCTGGCGGTATTGACGACGAGCTGATTTATGATGATTTCCATGCCTTTTTGAATGACCTTTATGACTTGCTTGGGATAGGAGAGTGATCCTATGTCAAAAACGAGTATAAAGGAAAGGAATAAGGCAATAAGACTTGCTTGGGAAAGAGAACAAATATTAGTCTCTGAAGGCAAAGGAACAAGAGACTGGTCTCAGGATCAGCAAAAGGATATTCTTGATCCTGATAAAGGGAAAGCCTACGACAAAAACGGACGTGCCTTCGAAGGCCAGCACATGAAAAGCGCTGCTGAATATCCGGAATATCAGGGCGATCCGGATAACATACAGTTTCTTACAAGAGAAGAACATCTGGAGGCTCATAAGGGTAGTTGGCAAAATCCGACCAATTGGTATTACAATCCGGAAACTAAAGAGTTCGTGGATTTTGGAGAGAATAAACCTATTCCTTGCGCAGCTATTAATCTCAGTGAGCCGGTGCGCAGTCCTGTTATTGACAGTCAAAATAAAAACGACGAATTAAATGAACCGTCCAAAGCGGAAGCAGAGTCTACAGAGCGCGTGAAGCCTTCACGGCAGGAGGATGCAGCGCATCACTCAGAAACCAAATCGCAAAGTAAAACTACTGTAGCTCCACCAGAGGTACACGAAAGCTTTGGAGATAAGGTTCTCCATATGGTTAACGCTGTCAAAGGATTCGGCGAAAGACATCCAGTATTATCTGGTGTACTAAAGGGTGTGGGAATAGCTGCTTTAGCAGTCGGAGCTGACGCAATCGCAAATAGCGGTAATGGATCAGGTGGCGGTTCAAGATCATCTTCGTCGGATGATTATTCCAGCCGTTCTTCTGACGATGACTATGCAGACTCTTTGGATAGTGATGATTATGATAGCTCATCATCTGATAGAAATTATCCAGACGAGCGATCCTCACCGGAAGAGCATACGGTGCCCGCACATGGACAGCATTATCACACAAAGGATGGTGTGATTTGGAAAGAAAAGGAATCGTATCAACGTGGCGGTAAACATGATGATGATTAGAGTTGAGGCGATGGGATTTCAGACTTGTTCCCTCAGAGCGAAGTCTTGAAGCGGTCGGCAAATTTGTGAGTTTGCATATTATAAGTAGGAGCAAGGTCTTTGACCTGTTTCCGAGAACGTACAAGGGCAAAAATAGGTGTGTTTCGAGACGAAAACACGCTTTGATAAATTCCCGCGAACGACCGCTAAAATCTGACATCAATCTGGAGCAATCGAGCCACGTCGAGACCGTAGTATTGATGTCAAGGCGCAGGGACTGAAGTGTAAAAGAAC
>CALLZZ010000357.1 GCA_937858235.1 uncultured Clostridia bacterium | reverse complement strand
TTGAAACAGATTGGCCGATATTTATTAGGAGTGAGCCGGAACCGCTTGTCGGGTCTAACAAGACGTAATCTTTGATACAAGGACGGGATGTGCATGAACGGCGTGAAAAGCCCGTAACTGTGAGGTTTCTGCGTCTTGCACGGTTTCGTGCGGACAGAGTCCTGCCTCGAAAAGCGGTCTGATTTATCTGTTTTCCTGCTGCCATCACGGGCTTTGTCACCTCCTTCGAGAAACCCCTTATGCAATCCTTGAAAGGTTCAGAGTGAAATTAAAATGTTCTGCCTATCCTTGAAATGTACAAGGTTATCCTTGAAAGGTTCAGTTGAGTGGCGCACCGAACGCCTGCTGAACCTCCTCCGAGTCCTTGCCGGAAATGGTTCTGCCGGTTGCAGCTTCAATTGCACTCAGCAGCTTTTTTGCCCTGTCGATGATGAAGTTCTGGAAATCATCTGCACGGAGAAGATTGTGGTCAATCCAGTGGGTTTCCACATATCCGTCAAGATCGGCAGAAGTTACCGAGCCTTTCTTTTCAAGCTTTCCAAGGTACACGGAGGGAGCGTAACCGCCGATTTCCCGGTTGCTGCTTGCTGAGATAGGTGTCTTGTTCACGACACTGTTCCACTTGCGCTTGTCGTATCCTTCCTTGATGCAGTAGTCCTTCGGGAAGATGTGATGGATATCTATCTTTTCATCGGAGAACGTAGAGAAATCCATCTCTGCTCCGGAAATGAAATCGCGGGCATGGTTCTTCAGTATGAGTGCCATCACGCCCTTGTAGGCTGCTGACTGGCGGGATTGCAGACCGAGCAGACGCATCGGATAGAAATAGAAATCCGTTACAGTCTTCGGCAGATCGCTGCCGTCGTTGATCCACTTCACGACCTGAACGATGTCGTTCGCATATCTGGTTTCGTTCGCAGATCCATACAATTCTCCGAACACTCCACACCAGTACCACTGCTTGACCATATTCTTGACCGAAGTAGTATGAATCCTGTTGCCGTCCATGAGGACCGTGCAGACGGCGGAAAGCGGGATCAGTTGCGTGCTGTAGGGAAGATCGTCACTTGAGAAAATCCGCTCCTCCTTCAGAAGTTTTTCGGCAAGCGAGAAACCGGAGCAGAGGCTGTCTGCGTACTTCTTGTAATTGTCAAGTGTCAGGGCGAGCACGTCCTTCTTCTTGCAGCTGACGGTTCCGCCCGCCTTGAAGGAAGAGAGAAGGGTGAGTGCTGTCAGAAAGTCAGTAGCGGTCACCTTCGACAGCAGGTCACCGGAGAAATACTTCTCCTGCCGTTCTTTCCAGTCCTGTCTCAGCTGGAAGTCATCCATGGCGAAAATTGCAGTGACGAGTTCGAAGACAGTCAGAGAGACGCCGCCGGTGTTGACATTTTCAAACACCTGGCAGACGGCCTCCTTCGGTGTCTCCTTGTCGAGACGTATGACAGGCATCTGATACTGCTGTACAGGATTGATGACCTTTGCAAAAAGCTCCGTGAACTGTTTGATGACGTCCGCATTGTAGTTGTGGTACGCATAGTAATCATTCTGCCAGTTCTGCTCTTCAGAGGTATCCAGAATGATGTTCAGAGGGAACATCTTGAGTTCGAATTCCCGCTCTCTCGTCGTGAGATCCTTGTCAACGTGTCTGCCGAAATCAGACGTGATCTGCCTTGTTGAAGGTACAGAGATCACAACCTCCTCATCATCTGCCTTCGGATCAAGTGCCTTTGCGATATCGAGGTAATAGTAGCGGTCGATGTCTTTGCCCTTGTCTGTCCGGGTATGAACGGGGTTCCGGCTGTAAAGCGCATTGTAAAGTGAAGTCAGTCGCTACTGACCGTCGAGAATCAGTTCGTCAGGTTCTTTGTCCGGATTCGCCGGCGATCCTTCAATCGGCTTGTGCTTGAAGTGAATGCTCTCGTTCCCGTACTCGAGGAACATCGCTGCACCAACAGGAAAGTTATGGATCACACTCAGAATAAGTGCGCGGATTCGTCCGTCATCCCATACCCAGCCGCGCTGAAAATCCGGGAGCTGGGCTGCGCCGCTGTCCACCTCCTTCATGAGTTCTGTAAGCTGCCTGTCATTCGTCTTCATCTTTCGCTGTTTCCCTTCCTGTTATCGCTGTTCTTATTTCATTCTCAAGTCTTTGCAGCCGTTCTTCGCGATTGGCTTTTCTGGAAATCTCGCATTCCCAGACGACTATCACGTGCCAGCCGTCTGCC
>CALLZZ010000356.1 GCA_937858235.1 uncultured Clostridia bacterium | reverse complement strand
CCTTTTTTATCCTATCTACTCTGACGGTTTCCCTAGGCTTTTCCTCGCTGCTGGGGCGGCTGTTGGAACCGGTGATGCAGCCGCTTTTCCACCAGAGTGGATCCGGCGCATCTGCGTTGGTGTTGGGATTTATCGGTGGCTATCCTGTGGGCGCGAAAACCGTATGCAGCCTGTATCAGGAACACCTTTGCAGCAAGGAACAAGCTCAGTGCCTGCTGGCATTTTGTAACAACTCTGGACCTGCCTTCATCATCGGCGCAGCCGGAATTGCCGTCTTTCAAAGTGCAAAAGTTGGATTTATCCTCATGGCAATCCAAGTCCTTTCCGCACTGATCATCGGAGTCTTGTTCCGGCCCCGGAAATCTGCGCCTATCTCACAGTCCGCCTCCCCAGCACACTGCAAAAGCATTGCTAAGTGTGTAACGGAATCGGTAGGGCAATCCACTACCACAACCCTGGGGATTTGTGCCTATGTGATCCTGTTCAATGTAATCATTCAACTGCTGACCAACTGCGGCTTTTTGCAGCTATGCGAAAATCTGCTCTCTTTTTCCCACTGTCCCACCGTCTGGCAGAAAGGGCTGTTATCCGGAATCCTGGAACTATCCAACGGCATTTCTGCCCTAACCAATACCCCCAGCGCAATCATCCCTGCTGCGTTTCTGCTCAGCTGGGGCGGCATATCGGTTCATTTTCAGACCCTCTCCGTGCTACAGGGCTGCGACTTGACCATTCGCTACTATCTACTTGGGAAAACCCTACAGGCATTCCTCTCTGCTGCTCTGGCCTGTCTCTTCCTACAGCTCTTCCCCACGGCGCTAACCGCCATTCAGATCAATGGAACCGTAGTGCCCAATTCTGCCTGGCTGCCCACTGCCGGACGCTGCTCCGGCATCATCTCCCTGATACTGATCGCAGGGCTATTGCTGTTAGAACTTATCATCACCAGAAAAAACACTGGAAAATGACAGGAAAAGCGTGTATAATGACTCGTGTTATCGACTAAGCTGAGTGAAAATGGGGGATGAATATGCTGTTCCGCAAAGATATTGAACCACGCTGCGTCTATTGTGAACATGGAACTGCGATTAGTGAGGATCGAGTAGCCTGCTTGAAAAAGGGAATTGTTTCTTCCGGATTTCAGTGTCGTGCTTTCCATTACGATCCCCTCCGGCGCGTTCCACCTCAACCTGCGCAACCTGACTTTTCGAAATTAAAAGATGAAGATTTTTCCTTATAAACCTCTTTTGAGCGGCTATTTGCCGCTCTTTTTTCAAACCAGGCATACTTTTTACTCTTTTGGACAAAGTAAAGGCACAAAACACGGAGATAATGACTGACCATGCCGCGTTTTGTTACTTGAAAGAGGGAGGGTTTCCTATGTTTGACAAAATTGCTCTGATCCTGACCATCATCGGCGGAGTCAACTGGGGTCTGATCGGATTTTTCCAGTTCGACCTGGTTGCCTTTATCTGCGGCGGCTCTGCCAGCGTAGTCAGCCGTGTCGTTTACGCCCTGGTGGGCCTGGCTGCACTGTGGTGCATTTCCCTGCTTTTCCGGGACGAAGATCCCGTTCGAGCAGAAACAGCGCACTAATCCTACCACCAGCGGCTTTTTAAACACCGCTGTAAAACAGGAAAAACCCACCGCATGATCGCGATCATACGGTGGATTTTTTTACATAGAATCAGAGGAACGTGCTACAACATCTGTGCGCAGCAATTTGTACAGCGCAGCGGCAATGGGAACACTCAGGAAAATCCCCGCAATCCCCAGAACGCCACCGCCAATGGTAATAGCGGCCAGCACCCAGATACCAGGTAACCCGATGGAGGTTCCAACAACCTTGGGGTAAATCAGATTGCCCTCCAGCTGCTGTAGTATGACAATGAACACGATGAACAACAGCGCTTTCATAGGGGATACGGTAAGCATCAGTACTGCACCGACGACCGCTCCAATGTACGCTCCCGCCACCGGAATCAGTGCCGACACTCCCACCAGCGCACCAATGCTCACAGCGTAGGGGAAGCGACACAGCAACATTCCTAGCATGCACAACAGGCCTAGAATCACTGCTTCTGAGCACTGTCCCACAATGTAGTGGTGAAAGGAATCGTCCAGCGTACGCAAAATGTAGTACACTCCCTCACGATATTTGGGTTTTAAATAGGCTTTAAACAACCGCTGAACCTGGTTGCCAATCCGCTCTTTCCCTAGCAGCAGGTAGATGGAAAACACAAAGGCCAGCGCCATTGTTACGACAGACGAAAATACTGAACTGACGGTAGATATCACCAGGTTCACGGTTCCACCCACGCCTGTCGTCAACCAAGCAATCGCTTGCTTGGTTGCACTCTCCCAGTCAGTCCCCTGAATCCAGGCAACCAATTCCTTCGGCATCATGGACTTCAGATCCGGTATTTTCTCCAGCTTTTGTGCCCAGGCGCTGAATTGCTGGAACAACAGTTGAATCGAGGTAATCAACTGAGGAATTACCAGATTAAGCACCAGAAAAAGAATAGCTACTACACTGAGGCAAGTCAGGACAATACAAACTGGTCTCCGGATTACTTGGAGGATTCGACCCGTTCTCAATTTACATAAATGATCTTCATAATACTTCATTAAAATATTGGCAATGTATGCCAATGCGCACCCTAGCAGTAACGGAATTGCTGCCTGAAATACAACCCCCGCTATGCTGGATACAGTCGGCCAATAGTGCACCGCCAGATAGAGCAGCAACCCTGTTACGCCGATTCGAACGCAATTCTTCCATTCTAATTTCATATCACTCCACCTTACCGTTTTGCTGCTAGTCCTCATCTGCCTGGATGCCATTGGGATAGATGCGCACCATGACTGCGTCATCATAGTGGTCATCTAGCCTCAGTGCTACTGTGTTGCTTGCAGGACGTCCGGCACTCCGTGCCGACTGTCTGACCAAGGCCATAACGGAAACCGTCACGTTGCACATCATAAACACGATTAGGCATCAAGTTAAACTTTTATCACATTTCATCGGAATTTTCTCAATGAGACAGGAAATTCTAGAATAAACTTTCTTCAGCCACACAACTGCGGCAATTCCCCAAGAAAAAGCAGTATAGCAAAATGTAAATTCCAGCCTTCCGCTCCTTTTTCCAGAAACTTCTACGTTGAGGTTAGGACAAGTATGACAGAATTCCCCATTCCCTGTCAAGGTAAACCCTTTTGTGCGTAGCAGTGATGGTGACATACTGAAGATCTTTTCAGGGCAAACAGGCCATCCTCTTTCTATAATGCCTTGTAACTACCCCAGACTACAGTCCCCCCCTCTCATTGTGCAAGTCCTATTTCCCTACCTTTCATTTTTGCCAAGCTTCCCCCTTATCATCCCTTCACTTTCGTGGAATACTCTGAAAGTGATTTCGAGGGGTTGCATTCCCTGGAAATTCTGCTAAACTAGCATCATCAGAGCAAAGGCGTCTGGACTCCATTGGGATTCCTGATGCCTTTGTCTTCTGATTGTTGCAGCATGTTATGTATCGAGAAGTAAGAGGAATTATATCAAAACTCACAATGGGGTGTGTTTCTTCGGGAACATTCCCTCATTTTGTTTCGGAGTTAAGGAGATAAGATTAATGGACGCAACCAGTATCTTAACAGTATGCAGACAATAACATATGGGGCATTTGGTTCCTCATCGGCGCGACATTGGTATTCTTCATGCAGTACGGCTTCGCAATGGTGGAAACCGACTTCACCCGTGCAAAAAATGCAGGCAACATCCTGACGAAGAGGTGGTAGCTATTGGGATGACGGTGTGGCAAGGGTTCTGTTCTACGGCAGCGTTGCTCACCAGCTTCTGGGCGTTCTAGCCATAGGCCGTTACACCGTTGTTATGATGACCATGAACCTGCGGCCGAAGCTAAAAGTTGACATTGTGGTTTTGACCGCTAAGAAGGATCTGTACACCAGTGATTTCGATGATGACAAGGTCTTCCTCTACAACGTTGAAAATGTCGTTCACATTCGTACTGGAGAAGAGGGTTACGCAGCCCTGTGTGATCCGGAAGCATAGCTTCTTTTTCTAACAGAAAGTTGGTTTCAAGAAACCGACTTTTCTTTTGACCTTTTTCCTTCAAAGCCCCTTGACAACCTTTCCCCATCCCAATATACTGTATATGCTGTTCATAAACAGTTAGAGAGGTGATCCAGTCTGGACATTATCATTCGCAACGCCGATCCACGCCCCATCTACGAGCAAATCTATGCACAGATCAAGAACCAGATTATTTCCGGTGCTCTGAAAGAAGGCGATACGTTGCCTTCCATTCGCTCTCTGGCAAAAGATCTCCGCATTAGCGTAATCACCACGAAACGCGCCTATGATGAGCTGGAAAAGGGTGGATTACTTTACACCGTGGCCGGAAAGGGCTGCTATGTCGCCCCACAGGACACCGCGCTGGTAAAGGAGCAGCATCTTCGAGAAATCGAATCTCATATCAGAAAAATATTAACCCTTGCGGAACCCCTCGGCCTATCCCAAGCCGAGCTTTTTGACCTGTTTCGCGTGGTTGCAGAGGAGGAATCCAACTTATGAATGCCATTGAAATTACCAACTTAACCAAAACCTATCCCGGGTTTGCGCTCAGCAATCTCAATCTGGTGCTTCCAGAGGGAAGTATTTTAGGACTGGCCGGAGAAAACGGAGCTGGCAAGAGCACTACCCTCAAGTTGATTATGAACGCTATCCCCCGCGACAGTGGTACCATTCAAGTGCTGGGTACTGATAATCAGATCCCTGCATTCAACGCAGTCAAGGAGGATATTGGCATTGTTCTGGACGAAGCATATTTCCCCGAGGTTTTGACCCCGCAGAATGTTTCTTCTGTCATGCAACACACCTATCAGCGCTGGGATAACGCCATCTACAACTCCTACCTACAACGGTTTGCACTGCCGGAAAAGAAACCCTTTAAGGATTTTTCCCGGGGTATGAAGATGAAATTCGCCATCGCAGTGGCTCTTTCTCACGCACCAAAGCTGCTGATCCTGGACGAGGCGACCAGCGGCCTAGACCCTATGGTACGAGATGAAATCCTGGACATTTTTAACGATTTTACCCGGGACCCCGGTCACTCCGTCCTGTTATCCTCCCACATCATCAGCGATATGGAGAAAATTTGCGACTATATCGGCTTTATCCATCACGGGAAACTGCTTCTTTGCGAAGAAAAGGATCGTTTACTGGAGGAATATGCTATCGTAAAGCTCTCTGATCAGGATTTTCTTTCTGTGCCACCGGAAGCAGTCCATGGAAAGAAGGAGACTACTTATGGGGTCGAGGCTCTTGTAAAGCGCACCCAAGTTTCCGCCGCATTCCCCTTGGAACACACCAACCTAGAAGATATCATCCTATTTCTTGCCAGAAAAGAGGAGGACGTATGAAAGGTTTGTTATTAAAGGATATCTATACCCTCGGAAAGCAGATGAAACTCTTTCTTGTCTTAATTCTTGTTTTTGCCGTCATGCCCGGCCATTCTATGTCCGCCTTTTCTATTATGTATGCCGCTATGCTCCCTATGTCTACCTTGGCTTACGACGAACGCGCCAAGTGGGACACACTGGCCTCTATGATGCCCTATTCTACAACCGATATTGTATTTAGCAAGTACCTCCTAGGGTATCTCGCGGTGGGCTGTGCTACCCTATTCTCTTTTATCGTACAGATCACATTTTCTCTGCTGCGCCAAGCACCTATTGAGTCTGAGGGGATTATTTCCTCCCTGATTGTCGCAGTCTTCGCCACTTTGCTTCAAGCCATTGATCTTCCTATGCAATTTAAGCTGGGGGCAGAACGGGGACGTATATTGTTTATCATCATAACAGTAGCAATGACAATGGCCATTGTAACGTTCAGTGATACGCTGACAAATCAGCTCTTCGCAATTTTAAATCAGGGAAGTGGCCTTTTCTTAATGGTACTCCTCTGCATTGCCCTCACACTCGTATTAAACGCGGCATCCATCTTCCTTTCCGTGAAGCTGTACAAAAGCAATTTCAAATAATATCGTATTCCCCTGTGTTGCCTTGACCTACCACGAAAAGTCTCCGCTGACCAACACAAAGACCTCCCATCGCAATCACCTACGATGGGAGGTCTTATTCTGTTATCTCTCGTTACCACGATGCCTTTTTCTTCTGCCCCCTTTGGCATATACTTCTGTTTCTTGCCATTCAACCGTGATTCCTTACATACGATCCGGTGCAGTAAAACCAAGAAGCTGAATGGATGTTTCCAATACCCGCAGCACCAGTCGGATCATTGCAACATAGCTAGCCTGTTTCTCTGGATTAGACTCCTTCATGATGTTATGTTCTCCGTAGAACTGATTCAGACTGTTAGCTAGTTCATAGATATAGTGGCATAGCCGATTGGGCGCATTCTGCGTATACGATTCGTAGATTGCCTCGTTGAAGCGGCACAGGATTAGAGCCAGATCGGTTTCTTTTTTGCTCTCCGGCGGCACAATATGTCCCAACTTAGCATCGGGATAGGCAGCCATGAATTTATTCATAATAGATTTGATTCGAACCACAGAATACATAATGTAGGGTCCGGTATTGCCTTCAAATGCGGTAAAGCGCTCCACATCAAAGATATAATCCTTGTAGGGCTGGTTGGAGAGATCGCCGTACTTAATGGCCGCGAGTCCTACCTTATCTGCAATTTCACGCATTTCCGCTTCGCTCATGCCGCTGTCGTTGCTCTTCACCTTTGTATAAATGGCATCGCTGACATTGCCCAGAAGATATTCGAGCCGCATTACCCCGCCGTCGCGGGTTTTAAAGGGCTTGCCGTCCTTGCCGTTCATAGTGCCGAATCCTACAAATTCCAACGCGCACTTGTCTTGCGCGACCAAACCGGTCTTGTAGGCACAGCGGAACACCCGGATAAAGTGCATTTCCTGCCGCTTGTCCACCACATAGATAATACGATCCGGATCAAAATCAGCCTTCCGCTGCACAATTGTCGCAAGGTCTGTGGTTTCGTACTGAGCAGCCCCGTCGGATTTCAGCACCATGCAGGGTGGTACTTCTCGCGTATCATCGGCCTCCTGAACATCTACCACCAAGGCACCGTTGCTGAGGTAAGCATGTCCATCCACTTTCATCTGATCCACCATGGGCTGGATCAGATCTTGGCAGTCGCTTTCCCCCATCCAAATGTCAAAGTTAACATCCAGCTTTTCATAGTTTGTCTTCAGATCATTGACTGAAACATTCAAAATGTGCTTCCAAAGAGCACGATACCCAGGCCGTCCCTGCTGAAGCGCATAGGTTGCCTGACGAGCCTCCTCTTTATACCCCTCGTCTGTCTTAGACACCTTAGATGCATGGGGATAGATTTCCTCCAAGTCGTTAATGGTAAAGGGAGGTTCTTCCGGATACCCCCCTGTGATCTGTGGATCAAAATAGGGCAGCTCTGGCTGACGACGCTGCAACTCCACGATAATCAGGCCAATCTGCAATCCCCAGTCACCCAAATGCGGGTCACCAATCACCCGGTGTCCCATGAACCGAGCAATCCGCTTGATCGCTTCCCCGATAATCGCCGGACGCAGATGTCCCACATGCAAGGGTTTAGCCACATTGGGTCCACCGTAATCTACAACAATGGATTGAGGCGGGTTTGCCTTTTCTACGCCGCAGTCTGGATCCACTTCCAGCTCATTGAGCAGCTTCCCTAAGTATGCAGC
>CALLZZ010000355.1 GCA_937858235.1 uncultured Clostridia bacterium | reverse complement strand
CCTACCAGATCCTTCCGCCGGTCATTGTGCTGGCGCTGCTGATGCTCTGCTTCAACATGCTGGCGGACGGGTTCCGTGACGCGCTGGACCCCAAGATGAAACAACGATAAGGAGGGAATGACATGTCTGAGAAAGAAAAGATTTTAGAGATTCGTGATCTGGACATCTCGTTCTCTACCACATCCGGTTCCATTCACGCCATCCGTGGGGTAAACCTGGATCTGTACAAAGGGGAAACCGTTGCCATTGTCGGCGAATCCGGTTCCGGTAAGTCGGTAACCATGAAAACCGCCATGGGAATCATGGATTCTAACGCCACTGTCAACAGCGGTACCATTCTCTACACCTACACCGATGAAAACGGCGTAAAAAAGACCGTGGACATCGTAAAAATGTCCAGGCACGACATCCGTACCCATATCAACGGCCGCCATATGGCCATGGTGTTCCAAGATCCTATGACCTCCTTAGATCCCACTATGCCCATCGGTAAGCAGATCATGGAGGGAATGATCCATCACTACCATACGCCTAAGGACGAGGCATACCGGAAGGCACTGTCTCTGCTGGAATTGGTGGGCATCACCGATGCGGAAAAGCGGATGAAAAACTATCCGCATCAGCTCTCCGGCGGAATGCGCCAGCGGGTGGTCATCGCCATTTCTCTGGCCTGCGACCCGGATCTGCTGATCTGCGATGAGCCTACCACCGCTCTGGATGTAACCATCCAGGCCAAAATCCTGGAGTTGATCAAGGACGTACAGAAAAAACTGGGGATTTCCGTCATCTACATCACCCACGATCTGGGGGTTGTCGCCAAGGTAGCCGATTACGTCAACGTGATGTACGCCGGACGAATCGTGGAAACTGGTTCCATTAACGAAATTTTCTATGAACCTTGCCACCCCTACACTTGGGGACTGCTCTCTGCCATGCCCGATCTGGACACCGACGACGACCGGCTCTATACCATCCCCGGCAGTCCCCCTAACCTGACCCATGAGATTCCTGGGGATGCCTACGCCCCCAGAAACCACTACGCACTGAACATCGACGACCGGCTTTCTCCGCCCATGTTCAAGGTTTCCGACACCCACTATGCCGCCACCTGGCTGCTCCATGAACGGGCACCCCAAATCGAACTGCCCCCGGAACTCAAGCGGCGCATCGAGCGTATGAAGAAGGAGGCGGAAAAATGAACCATCAAGAGCCTCTGTTAAAGGTAGAAGACCTTCACCAGCATTTCCCTGTCACTCGTAAATTTACCGTCAAGGCAGTCAATGGCGTTTCCTTTGAGATTTACCCCGGGGAGACCTACGGTCTGGTAGGAGAATCCGGCTCTGGAAAAACCACCATCGGACGCAGTATCATCCGTCTGTACAATCCTACTGCCGGAAAAATCACCTTTGACGGCAGCGACATCAGCGGGAAACTGAACGCCGAGATCAACCGTAAACTGCGCACCCAAATGCAGATGATCTTCCAGGACCCCATGGCCTGCCTCAACCCCCGGAAAAAGGTGGTTGACATCATTGCCCAGGGCTTGGACGTTCACCACATGTACGCTTCCAAGGCCGAACGGGACGAAAAGGTAGCCAAAATCCTGGAAAAGGTAGGACTGGCTCCCGAACACGCCACCCGTTACCCCCATCAGTTCTCCGGCGGCCAACGCCAGCGAGTCGGCATCGCCCGGGCGCTGATTATGAACCCAAAGCTGATTATTGCGGACGAATGTATCTCCGCTCTGGACGTTTCCATCCAGGCTCAGGTGGTCAACCTGATGAAGGATCTTCAGGAGGAAACCGGCTGTGCCTATCTCTTTATTGCCCACGACCTGTCCATGGTCAAGTACATCTCGGACCGGATTGGCGTGCTCCACCAGGGGTATCTGCTGGAAACTGGCACTACCGAAGAGATTTTCTCCAATCCCATCCACCCCTACACCAAGGGCCTCCTCTCCGCCATCCCGCATCCCAATCCCATCCTGGAAAAAAGTCGCGTGGCACTGTCTTACGACTACAAAACCAGCGGTCTGGACTACAGCAAGGGCACCTACCACAAGGTAAGCGACTCCCACGCTATTCTCTGTACCGATGAGGAATTGGCCGGCTGGCGCCAGGAATCCTGACCCAATTGAATCGCTAAAACGCCCCGATTTTGACGGAAGTGACTGTCAAAATCGGGGCGTCTCTTTGTTTTTCTCCGGTGCCCAGCTCCAGCAGAACTAGTAGCTGAACTACACGCATAGCAATAGTCAGAATCAGTGCCAGAGTTTTCTTCATAAATGGTATCCTCCTAATCATTGCTTTTATGTACAAGTTGGGCAATCATTCGCAACAAATACGAAAATCGGGAATATCCTTTCATTTCGCATTTTTCCTTCCTGGAGGAAAGGTACACTGCTGGTTCCATGCTTTCCCTTCCACTTCCCCTTCTTTCCCCCTAGCAAATCTGGTGTAATTTCTAAAGTGATCTGTTTCTATATCCATTATTTCTTCTGTTTTCCATTACATTTCATCCCACATTGCCCCAACCTCTTCCTGCTCGCTTTTCCTAGGTTTTTGATGCACACCGACCCCACATTTTTTTCCTTTTCCTCAAAACACTATTCTGTATCATAAAAAATACCATTTAAGGTATATTTTCTACTCTCCTTTTGCCTCCTGTGTAATTTCTCTCCAGTCACACCGTTGAAAATTGCATAGTTCTTCCCTTTTTGCAGACAATAGCTAAGGAACAATCAAACAAATAAGGAGAGAATTGAGCCTATGAAAGCAACCGGTATCGTACGCCGGATCGACGATTTAGGGCGTGTTGTAATTCCAAAGGAAATTCGTCGTACCATGCGCATCCGTGAGGGCGATCCCCTTGAAATCTATACGGATAAAGATGGCGAAGTCATCTTCAAAAAATACTCTATGATGGGTGGTCTCAGCGACTTCGCAGGCCAGATTTGTGAGACCCTCTACAAAACGACCAATCATCCCGCAGTCATCACTGACCGGGACAGTATTATTGCAATCTCTGGACTCATGCGCCGAGAGTGGCTGGAAAAACCCGTCTCTGCTCCTCTGGAGAGCATGATGGAAGAGCGACGCATTTACCAGCATCAGGAGGGTACCGCTCCCTTCCCCGTCACCGAAAGCCGCAGCGGTCTGTATATCTCCCTAGCTGCCCCCATCTTGGCAGAAGGAGATGTCATGGGCTGTGTAATCTTCGCGGACACCGATGGTTCCACTACCCTGGGTGAGACCGAGTACACCCTTCTCCAAACCATTTCCGGTTTCTTAGGCCGCCACATGGAAACCTGATTACCTTTGATCCGCCGGGTCACCTTTCTGATCCGGCGTTTTTCTTTTGCCCTGACCGCTAACAACATGGTTTCTTGCCACTTTTAACAGCAATCCTGCCAAAACTTTTTTTGGGAACCGTGTTCTTTTGCCATTCTGCTCCCTTGACATCTTTTTTTCACCTGTTATAATGGAAATTGCACTTTTACACTTGAAAGCGCTGACGCAACAAAGTGGCAGATTTCGTAACACTCTGTCAATCATTGTGCTTCTCGTGTTGGTGTTCATTTTAGGAGGAATTAAGAATGAAAAAAACATCGAAACTGATGGCTCTGGTTCTAGCCTGTGCCATGGTGCTGGGTCTCACCGCCTGCGGCGGCAACGGCACCCCTTCCACTGGCAGCACTGGCTCCACCCCCACTGCAACCGAAAACACCGATCCCGCAGACACTACTTCTGACAAAACCTATCAAAGTCGGCATCTGCCAGCTGGTACAGCATGACGCATTGGATACCGCCACCAAGGGTTTTAAGGACGTACTTACCGAAAAACTGGGCGACAAGGTCGTCTTCGATGAACAGAACGCTGCTGGTGACTCCGCTACCTGCGCCACCATCTGCAATCAGTTCGTCTCCAGCAAGGTGGATCTGATCATGGCCAACGCTACCCCCGCACTCCAGGCTGCTACCGCTTCCACCGACTCCATTCCTATTCTGGGCACCTCTGTCACCGATTATAGCACTGCTCTGGATATCGCTGACTGGACTGGCACCACCGGCAAGAACGTTTCCGGTACCGCTGACTTGGCTCCTCTGGACAAGCAGGCCGAGATGATCAAGGAACTGTTCCCCGATGCGAAAAACGTGGGCATTCTCTACTGCTCTGCAGAGCCCAACTCCAAGTATCAGACCACCGAGATGACCAAGCTGCTCACCGATATGGGCTACTCCTGCAAGGAATACACCTTCGCTGACTCCAACGACGTCGCTTCCGTCACCAGCAACGCTTGTGACAACTGCGATGTGATCTATATCCCCACTGACAACACTGCCGCTTCCTGTGCCGAAGCCATCAACAATGTAGCTTCCCCCAAGAAGGTTCCCATCGTTACCGGTGAAGAAGGCCTCTGCAAGGGCTGCGGTATCGCTACCCTCTGCATCAGTTACTACGACTTGGGCCGCACCACTGGTGAAATGGCTTATGACGTTCTGGTCAACGGCGCTGACGTATCCACTATGGAAATCAAAACTGCCCCCACCACCACCTATGAGTACATCGCTGACCGTTGTGATGCTCTGGGTGTCAAGGTTCCGGATAACTACGTCGCAATCGAAGCAGATGCTGAATAATTAAACCTCGCTTTCCTTTTTCCTGACATAATAGTGGATCGGGGTGCCGTGTAGCAGCGGCACCCCCATGTCCGTTTTCCAGCCTGTCCAGTTTTTGACGTGGATAGGCTATTCTGACGCTTGCACTTTTTTTCTTTTTCGTTTATCATTAAGTTTGGCTTTTCGACAATTATATTCCTAACAGATAGAGGAGGATATCCTGTATGTCATATCTCGCATCCCTTAATTCCATGAACCTAATCGGTTCTCTGCCGGGCAATATCGCCCAGGGATTGATCTGGGGGCTGATGGCCCTCGGTGTTTATATTACTTTCCGGTTGCTGGACTTCGCTGATCTGACCGTTGACGGCTCCTTTGCTACGGGCGGCGCAGTTACCGTCGTACTGATTCTCCACGGCTGGTCCGCTCCTGCCGCCCTGCTTGTGGCTATTTTGGCCGGTCTGGCTGCCGGACTCATCACCGGACTCCTGCACACCTTACTGGGTATCCCTCCTATCCTGGCTGGTATCCTCACTCAGATCGCCCTGTACTCTATTAATTTGAATATTATGGGTATGGCAAACCTGGCCGTCAGCGTTGACAACTATTCTCTGCTGATCTCCCTGCGGAAGGTCACCGCTGCCATCCTGGTCACTTTGATCTTTGCCGCCGTAATTATCATGATTCTCTACTGGTACTTTGGCACCGAACAGGGCAGTTCCATTCGTGCCACCGGCTGCAATCCTGCCATGTCCAAAGCCCAGGGCATCAATATTAACTTTACAAAGGTACTGGCACTGTCCCTCTCCAACGGTTTGGTCGCCCTTTCCGGCGGACTTATGGCACAGTATCAGGGTTTCTCTGACATCAATATGGGGCGCGGGGCCATCGTTATCGGCCTGGCCGCTGTCATCATCGGTGAAGTTCTGGGCGAGGCCATTTTCCGGAAGCGTCTCAACTTCTTCGGACGGCTCACCTTTGTGGTCGCTGGCGGCGTCATTTACTACATCATTGTGGGCGTTGTCCTCTGGCTCAAGCTGCCCTCCAACGACCTGAAGCTCTTTACCGCTGTCATCGTTGCCATCTTCTTGGCTGTACCGTACTTGAAGGCCAAATCCAGAACCTCCTTCGCTAAGGCTGCAAAGAAGGGAGCACAGAACAATGCTTGATATTATCAATGTCCACAAGACATTTAACCCCGGCACCATCAATGAAAAGGTGGCACTGGCCGGAGTCGATCTCCATCTGAACGCCGGCGATTTCTGCACCATCATCGGCGGTAACGGTGCCGGAAAATCGACTGCGCTGAACGCGGTTGCTGGCGTATGGCCCGTTGACAACGGCTCCATTATCATCGATGGTGAAAACGTCACTGGTGTCCCAGAGTACAAACGCGCCGCCTATCTGGGTCGGGTCTTTCAGGACCCCATGACCGGCACTGCCGCCACCATGGGAATCGTAGAAAATCTGGCTTTGGCCGCCCGCCGAGGCTCCAAGCGTGGTCTGTGCTGGGGTGTCACCAAGGCGGAAAAGGAACGGTACTGCGAAGTCCTTAAGACTCTGGATCTGGGGCTGGAGGATCGGATGACCGCCAAGGTCGGATTGCTCTCTGGTGGCCAGCGTCAGGCGCTTACCCTGCTGATGGCTACCCTGCGCAAACCGAAACTGCTGCTACTGGACGAACACACTGCTGCTCTAGATCCCAAGACAGCAGAAAAGGTGCTGCGAACCACCGATAAAATCATTGCGGAACAGCAGTTGACCGCTATGATGGTCACCCACAATATGAAGGATGCCATTGCCCACGGTAACCGTCTGATCATGATGCACGAGGGTAAGGTTATTCTGGACATCTCCGGTGAGGACAAGATGAAGCTCACCGTTCCCGATCTGCTCCACCAGTTCGAGCTGGTCAGCGGTGAGGAATTTGCCAACGACAAGGTCATTCTCGCCTGAGCACCCCTGGGAGCACCGCCCCTGGACCCTGCAAACCTTTCTTTGCGCTATGCGCTTATGGCTTGCACCGATATTCATCGCCTACGGGGAATGACTTTTATAAGTGAAACAACAAAGAGCTTTCCAAATTTGGAAAGCTCTTTGTTATGCTTTTCATAAAAGAGTCTCCGTCCACCCTTTTAAAAGGGTGGACGAGTCCAGGGACAGCGTCACTGGCGGGTTCCAAGGGCAGGGCCCTTAGGGCGCAAAGCTTAGAGCAGCGGAATCCCCGCTTCTGCACAGATGCGCTTGGTTTCGTCATCCCACACACTGCACTGTACTTCACCAATGTGGGAACTGCCCAGCAACAGCATACACAGACGGCTCTGACCTATACCACCGCCGATGGTATAGGGAAGCTCTCCATTCAGCAGCGCTTTATGGAAGGGCAGTTCCCGCCGTTCCTCGCAGCCTGCCAGCGTCAACTGCTGATCCAGAGACTCTGGACTGACCCGAATCCCCATGGAAGAGACCTCATACGCCTGCTGCAAGGTGTCGTTCCAGAACAACAGATCCCCGTTCAACGTCCAGTCGTCGTAGTCCGGCGCTCTGCCGTCGTGGGCGCCGCCGGATTTTAGCTTTCCACCGATCTGCATCAGGAACACAGTATGATGCTCCCGGGCAAAGGCATTTTCCCGCTCCTTGGCCGTGAGATTCGGGTAGCAATCCTCCAGCTCCTGGGTGGTGATGAATGTAATCTCAGGATCTACCAAGGGCAGTTGATTCAGTGCCGGGTACATGCTGTGGAGGCTTTTCTCCGTCTCACATACCGAGAACACGATCTTCCGCACGGTCTCCTTCAGATACTCCAAATTGCGTTCCTCTTTCTCCATGATCCGCTCCCAGTCCCACTGATCCACATAGATGGAGTGGAGGTTATCCAGATCCTCGTCCCGGCGGATTGCGTTCATGTCTGTATATAACCCGCTGCCAGTCTGGAACCCGTAGTCCTTCAGCGCCTGGCGCTTCCACTTGGCCAGCGAGTGTACCACCTGAGCCTGGGTGCCGGTGGCCTTGATATCAAAACTCACCGGACGTTCTACCCCGTTCAGATCATCGTTGAGTCCGGTGGACGCCTCCAGAAACAGCGGCGCAGACACCCGGCGCAGGTTCAGCTGACCGGACAACACATCGGCAAACAGACGCTTGATCATACCGATTGCAAGTTGCGTCTCGTAAGAATTCAAAATCGGGCGATAACCCTGGGGAACGGTTACTTTATTCATAGGAATCTAAACCTCCTGCATTTTCCTTGGGAAACCTCTAAAGATCCGAATGATTCCCAATGTTTTGATTTCATTTTGGCTTTTATTGTAACATATCCCACCCTTTCTTTCAACCGTTTCTTGCAATCTTACCCCGCAGCACGCTTCATTCCCCTTTTGCAAAAAACCTGTTGACAAACCAGTTTTCCACGCATATAATAGCACTATCAAACCAAAGAGAAAGAAAAGTAACCTGTTTTTTACACAGTTTTCAGAGAGCCGCAGTAGGTGGAAGCGCGGCAGCTGCCAGCAGGTGAATGGTCTTTCGAGGGCGGCCTGAACCGCATTTGCGCAGTAGGGTTCGACGGGTACCCGTCCCGTTATCCATTGGGCACAGGTTATGGATCACGCCTGTGAGAAAATGAGCGGACATATTTTTTCTATGTCAAATTGGGTGGTACCGCAGGAGCGCAGCTCTTGTCCTAATATCAGGACGAGGGGCTGCTTTTTTTGTTGTCTCCCCCAGAGCATGCTGCCACCTTCCATCACAATCATGAGATTTAAGGAGGAAATTATGACAAAAATGTTACAGAAACTTCTGGTCGGTGCGACCGCTTCCGCTATGATGCTCAGTCTGGCTGCCTGCGGTGGCAACGCTCCTTCTTCCGGTTCCAGCACCGGTTCCACTTCCGCCGCCTCTGCCACTCCCACCACCTACAAGGTCGGTATCGTCCAGTACGTCAGCGACGCCTCTCTGGATCAGATTTCTGACAACATCAAGGCGGAACTGGATGCCAAGGGTGCTGAACTGGGTGTTACCTTTGACTACAAGCCCTACTTTCAGAATGGTGAGGGCGATTCCACCGTCATCAATCAGATCGCTTCCGATCTGATCGCAGACGACGTGGATGTCATCGTCCCCATCGCTACCCCCACGGCCGTGGCTATGCAGACTGCTACCGAAGACAATCAAATCCCCGTGGTCTTTGCCGCTGTCTCTGACCCGGTGGGTGCAAAGCTGGTGGATTCCATGAAGAAGCCTGGCGGTAACATTACCGGCACCTCTGATGCGCTGGACACCTCCGCTATCTTCGAGCTTATGACCACCGCTAACCCCACGTGCGACTATGTGGGTCTGCTCTACGACAACGGTCAGGACTCCTCTGCCCAGCCCATCGCTAACGCAAAGGCCTACCTGGAAAAGAAGGGTATTCAGTACATCGAAAAAACCGGTTCCACTACCGATGAAATCAATCTGGCTGCTCAGTCCCTGATCGCAGAAAAGGTTGACGCAGTGTTTACCCCCACCGACAACACCGTTATGACTGCTGAACTCAGCATCTATGAAGCTCTGGCGGAGGCCGGAATTCCCCACTACTGTGGCGCAGACTCCTTCGCCCTCAACGGTGCCTTCTGCGGCTACGGTGTAGACTACGCCAACCTGGGTGTTATGACCGCCGACATGGTAGTTGACATTCTGGTCAACGGTGCCGATCCCGCTTCCACCCCCGCTCAGACCTTTGACAACGGCATCGCTACCGTCAACACGGAAACCTGCGAAACCCTGGGTTTGAGCCTAGAAACCATCAAAGAAAGCTTCGCCCCCCTATGCACCCAGGTTGTAGAAACCACAACCTCTGAATCCTTCACTGAATAATCACCTCATACTCCAAAGGATCAGGGCACACCTCTGCCCTGATCCTTTGTCCGGATGCGGCAGGGAGAATGGTTACGGTCATCCGCTGTCATTCTCTCTGCCACAGCCCTTCACTTTTTTGATAAAGGAGTTCTCTTCATGAGTTCGTTTCTCACTCTGGGCACCATTCAAACTGCCCTGGAGCTGGGCATCATCTACTCTCTGGTGGCCTTGGCTCTGTTCCTCAGCTTCTCTATGCTTAACGTCTGCGATCTGTCCACCGACAGCTGCTTTACCCTGGGCTGCGCGGTAGGCTCTACAGTAGCCATCGCAGGACACCCTATCCTGGCTATTTTTGCCGCCATGGCCGCCGGTATCCTCTCCGGCTATATTACCGCACTGCTTCAGACTAAGCTGGGCGTAGAGAGCATTTTAGCCGGTATTATCGTCAACACCGGCCTCTACACCATCAATATCTTTATTATGGGGAAATCCATCCTCAACCTGAACACCACCACCACGGTATTTACCCTGGCAAAAGATCTTCTGGCGGACACGCCGCTGGCTGACTGGTCCCGGTTGATCGTGGCGCTGCTCTTTGTTGCCATCATCACCATCCTGCTGGCGCTGTTTCTCCACACCCGACTGGGGCTTTCCATCCGCGCCACCGGCGACAACGAGGACATGGTAAAAGCCTCCTCCATCAATCCCTCCCTGACCATTATTGTAGGGCTGTGCGTCGCCAATGCCATGACCGCCCTCTCCGGCTGCCTCCTGGGAGAATATCAAAAATCCTGTGACATCAATATGGGAACCGGTATGGTCACCATCGCTCTGGCCTCCCTGATCATCGGTGAAACCCTGCTGGGACGGGGCAGTATCCCCACCCGTATTCTGGGTGTCATCTTCGGCTCCTGCCTCTACCGGGTGATCGTCGCCATCGCCATGCGCTTTAACCTCCCAGCCTCCGCACTGAAGCTGGTTTCTGCCATCATCGTCGCCGTGGCCATCGCCTCTCCCACCCTGCGTCAAATGGTTGGTTTCCAAAAAATCAAATGGCGGCGAAAAAACCAGTACGCCAAGCAGCAATCCTCTGCCAGCCAGGGAAAGGATGGTGAATGACCATGCTGAAGCTGACCAATCTCCACAAAACCTTCAACGCAGGTACCGTCAACGAAAAGAAAGCCCTGGACGGCCTGAACTTCGATCTGGCAGATGGGGATTTCGCCACCATCGTCGGCAGCAACGGCGCTGGGAAATCCACCATGTTCAACGCCATCACCGGTGCCTTTTTCGTGGAGGACGGCACCATTGAGCTTGATGGTGAGGACATCACCTTCCGAAAGGAACACCTCCGCAGCAAGATCATCGGGCACCTGTTTCAGGATCAGATGAAGGGCACCGCCCCCACATGACCATTGAGGAAAACCTGGCCATCGCTTACCTGCGGGCCAGCACCTCCCAACACGCCTTTTTCAGCCGCATTTCCAAAAGGGACAAGGCGGTCTTCCAGGCGCATCTATCACTTCTGGGAATGGATCTGGAAAATCGCATGCGTCAGCCGGTGGGCCTCCTCTCCGGCGGTCAGCGTCAGGCTCTGACTCTACTGATGGCCACCATTGTGACCCCTAAGCTGCTGCTGCTGGACGAACACACCGCTGCTCTTGATCCGGCTACGGCAGAAAAGGTGCTAAAGCTGACCCGGAATATTGTGGCGGAACGAAACCTCACCTGCCTCATGGTTACCCACAACATGACCCAGGCGCTGGAGCTGGGCAACCGCACTATTATGATGGATTCCGGCCACATTGTCTTTGACGTGAAGGGTACGGAACGGGATCACATGACCGTGGACGATCTGCTGCACAAATTCCGGCTCGGTATAGGGCATGCCTTTGACAACGACCGGATTCTCTTATCTACCACAAAGGCTTCCACACAAAAACCGGAAGAATCATCTCAGACCTAACGTAAAAAAGACAGTGGATACGATGATCCACTGTCTTTCTCTTTATTTGATTCGTTTTCTGATCTCGTCTAAAAGCAGATTTGCCGCTTCCTCCTTAGACACCAAAGGCAGCTCTAATAACCCGCCTTTTGTGATCAAGGTGAGCTGGTTGGTATCCACCTGGAACCCGGTGCCTTCCAACTTGACGTTGTTGGCGGCGATCATATCCAGGTTCTTCTTCTCCAGCTTTTTCCGGGAGTTTTCGACCATATCCTGGGTCTCCATGGAGAACCCACACAAAAACTGTCCCGGCTGCCGGTGCTGACCCAGGTATCCGATAATATCCTTTGTGCGCTCCAAGGGAATGGCCAGATCCCCGTCCGTTTTTTTGATCTTATCTTCTGCCACCACAATCGGTCGGTAATCCGCTACCGCAGCGGCTTTGATAATCACATCCTGCTCCGCCGCCCGGGACGTTACCGCCTCGTACATCTCTTGGGCGGACTCCACGTCC
>CALLZZ010000354.1 GCA_937858235.1 uncultured Clostridia bacterium | reverse complement strand
TTTTCCTGCATTTTTTAACCGGCGAAAATCTGCAATTTCAAATCGGCGTTGACACTTCTTTGCTTTATCAATCTCCATTTGCATGCCCTTCGTGATATACTCGCCAAACACCCACAGCTCATTGCATTTACCTAAGAAGACTATATCCATGAACAGTGCAAGCTCGCGTTCCGCAGGATTATCATCTGAAAGATATAAAGGAAAAAGCAGGTGTGGCGCAAAGGCGATAGCGTTTCTTTCAATAACAGCAAAGCGACTATAAAGTTTAGCCCTTTCAGTGTTTCTCTTGATATCACCCGCATATGGTGAGCAGATATACACAAGCGGCCTGAAGATCTTGTCTTCCTTTTTAATGTTTGTCAGCGCCTCGTATGCGGTAGGGTCGGGATAGCCTTCACTGTTTTTCTTGTCCACTCCGCCGGTACCATATTTACATCTCATCTGTTCGTTCATAAGCGAACCTCCTTATTAAGATTCGAGCGGCATAAAATCCCTCTACCAGTCCCAGGACAGAAACTACCGCTTTGAACGAACTTTTGAAAATAAATTTTCCCTTCCTTATATAAGCGACAGCAGACCTGAAAAATCTGCTGTCTTTTTTCGTTCATTTCTGCTCTAAGTGTCCTGGGATTAGTGAAGGACATGAAAAATGTGTGGCCTGAAAAAATCACAAAAGATTTTTCGTTCAAACCACACAAAACTGTCCTGGGACTATTAGAGAGGGAGCACTCCTCTCGGAAAGGGAGGTAACACAATGCAGACACAGACGAATGTAGAGGCTTCAAAAGATCAGCAGTTTGATGAAGAACTTGCTGACACCCTCACAGCCATAAGCGTTGTATCCAAGAGACTGGCTCAGAAAATCAAAGCCTTGTCTGCAAAGGAACAAGAAAAGAAGGAAGGAGGTACTCCAAATGAGCAAGATGAGTGAACTTAGTCAGGTTCTCTCTGAACTTAAGGACTGCGGCAAAACCCTTATTAACATTGCTGACTCGCTTACAGAGATTTTCTCAAGTACAAATGACGAGCCTGAAAGTGTTATGGAAGCACCCGCAATACCGACAGAGGAACCGAAACCAGAGTATTCGTTCTTAGATGTTCGCAAGAAGTTTGCAGAAATGTCCAGAGCCGGATACACAGAAGCGCTTAAGGGACTTCTAAAAAAATACGGTGCGGAGAAGCTCTCCAGCGTAGACCCGTCACAGTATGCCGCATTACTTGCGGATGCGGAGGCAATTAAATGAGCGTAAAACATGCACTGCTTTCAGCTTCATCCGCACACAAGTGGATATCTTGTCCGCCATCGGCGCTACTTAGTAAGAAGTTTGAAGATACGTCCAGCAGCTTTGCACAGGAAGGCACTGATGCCCATACACTCGCACAGTACAAGCTTGAAAAATTGCTGGGACTTGAAACAAAGGACCCGACCGAATCTTTAAGCTTCTACGATGAGGAAATGAACAGCCACGCTGAATACTACGCAGCCTTTGTAATTGAACAGCTTGAGAAAGCAAGAGAAACCTGTGCTGATCCTCAGATACTTATTGAGCAGAAACTCGACTTCTCGAAATATGTCCCAGAAGGCTATGGCCATGTTGACTGTTTGATTATATCAGACGGCACTCTTACCGTAATTGACTACAAATATGGACTTGGAATCAAGGTATCAGCGGAAAGAAATCCACAAATGTTCTGTTATGCACTTGGAGGCTTGGCTCTTTTCGATGGCATTTACGACATCGACAATATCCACTTGATCATCTATCAGCCTCGTAGAGAAAACATTAGCGAATACAGCATCTCTAAGAGCGAACTAATCAAGTGGGCTGAGGAAGTATTGGCTCCTACTGCACAGCTTGCTATTAAAGGCGAGGGCGAATACAAGGCTGGCGATCACTGTCAGTTTTGTAAGGCAAAAGCAATCTGCAGGAAGCGTGCTGAATACAATCTAGAGCTCGCAAAGTATGACTTCGAAGAACCCGCTACTCTCGATAACGACGAGATCGCAGCCATCCTGGCAAAAGCTGATGAGTTGGTATCTTGGGTAAATGATGTCAAGGAATATGCTCTGAAGGAAGCTCTGAACGGTACCAAGTTTGAAGGCTTTAAGTTAGTCGCCGGTCGTTCCAACAGAAAGTACACCGACGAAGCTGCGGTAGCTGATGTTGTTATTGCAGCTGGTAAAGACCCGTATGAGAAGAAACTGCTCGGCATCACAGCCATGACAGCACTTCTCGGCAAGAAAACATTTGAAGATATTCTCGGTGGGCTAACCTTTAAGCCTCCTGGGAAACCGGTCCTTGTTACTGCTGATGACAAAAGACCTGTATACAACTCAGCATTTGAAGATTTTGATGAAAATTAAGGAGGAAATAAATCATGACAAAGACAGTTAATCCGTTAAAAGTAGTTACTGGCCCTGATACCCGTTGGAGCTATGTGAATGCATGGGAGCCTAAATCCATAAATGGTGGCACCCCTAAGTACAGTGTATCTCTCATTATCCCTAAGTCCGACACAAAGACCATCGAGAAGATCAAAGCCGCAATAGAAGCAGCTTACCACGAAGGCGAAGGTAAGCTCAAAGGCAATGGTCGTACTGTACCTCCTCTTGCTGCCCTTAAGACTCCTCTTCGTGATGGTGATGTAGAACGTCCTGACGATCCCGCTTACAAAAATGCCTACTTTATGAATGCCAACAACAGCTCTGCGCCTGGTATCGTAGATGCAGACCGTCAGCCTATCATCGAGCGTTCTGAGATTTATTCCGGTGTTTATGGTAGTGCCAGTGTTAACTTCTACGCATTCAATACCAACGGAAATAAGGGTATCGCTTGTTCCCTTAATAACCTTCAAAAGATCCGTGATGGTGAGCATCTTGGCGGTAAGTCTAATGCCGAAGATGACTTCGCTACTGAGGATGATGAAGACTTCCTTTCCTAAACAGTAACTGACAATCCGGGTGGTAGGATAACCTGCCACCTTAGACAATCACAGAAATGAGGTAAATCATATGGAAACTATTCTTGTTATTGAACTTATTACTTTATACGGCGTGTTTATCATCGGAGCCCTATTCTGGGTCGTAACTGAAATTAATGACGCCATCAAAAAGCACAAGAAAGAAAAAGCAAAGAAAAACTTTGATCCACTTGAAAAGTTTT
>CALLZZ010000353.1 GCA_937858235.1 uncultured Clostridia bacterium | reverse complement strand
GGATTCTCGCGGAAGGCAAAACGTACAACATCACCTATGTGAACCCGATGGGCTATAAGAAGAATTCCATCAAATTCAACTGCGCATTGGAGAAAACGACATGAACGAGAAGGTATCAATCGACGGCCTGCGCGACGCTGTGATGAAAGGCCTGCGGGAGTACGCCGACCTTGCCGCGGACGATATGAAGGACGCGGTCAGGGACACCGCAAAATCCGTCCGCAAGGACATACAGGCAAACGTTCCTGTGCGTACCGGCAAGTACAAGAAGTCGTGGTCGGTCAAGACAGTCAGCGAAAGCGCGGACTCCCTCGACATGGTGGTGCATTCCCGGAACCGCTACCAGATTGCGCATCTGCTGGAGCATGGCCACGCCAAGCGCGGCGGAGGCAGAGTCGCTGCAAGACCGCATATCGCACCTGCCGAGCAGGCAGGCAACGAGAAGCTGGTGCGCGAAATCCAGCAGAAGCTGAAAGGATGACGCCCATGAGCTACGACGAAGTTGTAACCATGCTCGAGGAAGCCGGACTTCCCGTCGCCTACGACCACTTCGCCGAGGGCGAGTCTCCAGACCCGCCGTTCATCTGCTTTCTGTTTCCGGGAACGGACAACATGTTCGCGGACAACGTGGTCTGGCAGAAGGTCGACGAGCTGAACATCGAGCTTTATACAGACAAAAAGGACCCGGACATCGAATCGAAAATCGAATCCATCCTGACCGCGCATGAGCTTCCCTATGAGAAGTCGGAGGTCTGGATCGAGGACGAAAAGATGTACGAGGTGCTTTACCAGACACAGATTATTGGAGGTTAAAGAATATGGCTACTACCAAGAAGAACAAGGTCAAGTTCGGCCTGAAGAACTGCCACTACGCCATCGCGACGCTCGCCGAGGACGGCACCGTGACATTCGGCACGCCTGTGGCGATGCCCGGCGCGGTCAGCCTTTCGCTTGACGCCGAGGGCGACAACGAGCCGTTCTACGCCGACGACACGGTTTACTACATGGTGTCGAACAACAACGGGTACTCCGGCGACTTCGAGCTGGCGCTCATTCCGGAGAGCTTCCTCACGGACGTGATGCACGAGACCGAGGACGCGAACGGCGTGATTGCAGAGAACAAGGATGTGGAGCCGGAGCATTTCGCGCTGCTGTTCGAGTTTTCCGGCGACCAGAGGAAGATCCGCCACTGCATGTACTACTGCTCCGCGACAAGGCCGTCCGTTTCCGGTCAGACCAAGGAGGACTCTACCGAGGTACAGACCGACACCCTTTCCATCACGGTTTCTCCGCTTCCGTCAGGCCTTGTGAAGGTCAAGACCGGCTCGAACACATCCGAGTCTGTTTACAACGCCTGGTACGACAAGGTCTACGAGCCGAGCGACACCGCAGCAGGCTCTGGCACTTCGTCCGGCGCAAAGGCAAGTACGAGCTACAGCACTGAGGAGGAGTAAGCGATGGCAGTGACAAAGACAATAGAAATTGACGGGCAGCCGGTGACTTTCAGAGCGTCGGCTGCGATACCGCGTCTGTACCGGAACAAGTTCCACAGGGACATCTACCGGGATCTGAATGAGCTGCAGAAAGGCATCAGCGAGAACGATTCGGAAAGCTCGAATCTGGACACCTTCTCGCTGGAGCTTTTCGAGAACATCGCGTGGCTGATGGCAAAGCACGCCGACAAGGACGTGCCGGATACGCCGGAGGAATGGCTCGACAGCTTCAACACATTCTCGATTTACGAGGTTCTCCCGCAGATTATCGAGCTGTGGGGAATCAACACGGAGCAGCAGGTTTCCGCTAAAAAAAACCTCACGCGACAGAGCGGGAAATGACAACCCCGCTCTTTCTTTTGCGCTGCGTGCAGATCGGACTTCATATTTCGGAGCTTGACCTGCTGACCATCGGCACGGTCAACGATATGTACGTGGAAATGAGCAACGACGACTGGGACTACCCGGAGATCGCGACGCAGGAAATGATGGACAGATTTTAACGAGAGGAGGTGTATCCGCATGGCGAACAGAATCAAGGGCATCACCGTCGAGATTGGCGGCGACACCACCAAGCTGACCGAATCGCTCAAGTCGGTCGACAAACAGATATCGAACACACAGAAAAGCCTGCGGGACGTCAACAAGCTTCTCAAGCTCGATCCCGGCAACACGGAACTCCTCTCCCAGAAGCAGAAAGGCCTGCAGA
>CALLZZ010000352.1 GCA_937858235.1 uncultured Clostridia bacterium | reverse complement strand
GTGAATGGATGTCAAAGCCAGGGCAAAAAGTACACGATAAAGTCGTCTTCAAAGAATATAATCAACACCAGCTAAGCCTACCGATGGATCTGGAAAGCTTGATCCCTCCTAACCATATGGTAAGAGTCATAAATTCGGCCATTGATCAAATGAATCTGAAACCGTTAATAGCTCAATATCCAGGCGGTGGACGCTCCAGTTTTCATCCCGTCATGATGACAAAACTCATAGTCTATGCCTATGCAGACAAAATATATACAAGCCGGCGCATTGAAAAAGCAGCTAGTGTAGTTTTGCACGCTAAATTTCTGATACGTTTGCGCAATCAAACGGCATAAAGCTGGGAAAAAGAAAGTGCTAATATGTAAAATTGGTGGAAATGCACATTAGCACTTTTAAACGGATGATAGAAATTACAACCCCACTTCGGAAGCAGCCATGCGGACGGACTCTTCATCCAATTGCTGGAGTCCTTTTTGGCAGCCATAAACCAGGCAGGTCGAAGCCAGGCTATTAATGAGCCTGGGCCACCCGCGACTAACGGTTGAGATAGCTTCAATTGCAGAAGCAGTGAAAATGGGATGATTGGCTCCCGCTAGTTTCATGTGATGGTCAATGTAAGCGGCAACTTCCTCCTTGGAAAGGGGCTGCATCTTGTAACGCATGATGAGACGCTGATTAAGGGGCTGCTGGTGGGCAAGAGACAGCTTGTTAAGAAGCGGCGGCATACCGCAAAGAACCAGGATAAACGGGTTTAACGCATCCATCCCATAATTGAAAAGCAGGTGCAGCTCATTTAGGAAAGTGGGTGTTGCCAGCTGCAGTTCATCCAGGATGATCAAAGGGGTAATTTTTTTACCGTAATAGGTTTCACTGATGGCTTCCTGGATCTGTCGAAACAAGTCCACTTTACGAAAAGCCGGAGATATATCAAGCACAAAAGCCAGGCCTCGGTAGAAATCGCTTACCGTGACCGTGGAAAGCGGAAAATAGGCGGGCTTAAAAAGCGAAGGATTAAGGCTACAGACAAAAGCCCTAAGAGCCGAAGTCTTCCCCGATCCAGCCTCACCTGTTACCAGGCCCATTCCCCGGCTGTCCTTGAGAAACGCCAAACGGGCTAATAACTCTTCATAAGAAGATGAGGAAAACATATGAACTGGGTCAATCTCCTTGGAAAAGGGACGCCTGGACAGTGAATAGAAAGCACGGTACATCTACAGCACCTCCCTTTGTCCCATGGCATCCCGGAAAGAAAGGGTAGGCTGGTAAGTGATGTTCACTTCTGGTTCGTAGTAATTAGGTTTGGTTACAGCCGTCCTGGTATTGTCAGGTACAATTAAAGAGGGGACCCCACCCAGGAATTCGAAGGTCTGGCAGTGAGCCTTAATCCAGGAAGGCAAGTCCTGAGAAAGGCTGGCCTCAGCGTAAATGTAATTGCTGGCGCCAAGGACCGCAACGAATATGGAGGCCTGGCGGGTTTCCCCAGTTTCCTTATCTATGATAGATACTGTTTGACCGGCCCAATCTACGAACAGTTTCTCACCGGCATTGTAGACCTGGCGCATAGAAACATGAAGCTGGTTCTTAAACTGGTGATATAGCTGGCAAAAGCGACTATACTGGTAACCTTGCGGGTTTTCTCGTTTGTACTCCATCCACAGGAGCTGCAACGTTACTCCTTTTTTGCGCAGTTCCCTATGAATGTAGTTGAGGTCTGGATGAATCCGTTCTTCATTAGAACGTTGCTTGCTTCTGGGGAAAAGCATTTCTTCTAGAGTCTCATCGTTTAAGTCATCAGGCAGCGGCCAGATTAGACCAGCTGCTTCAGCCCGGCAAAGGTGGTCTTTGACCGTGCTGTGGGAGATGCCAAGACTGCGGGCAATTTGGCGTTGACCCAGTCCCATCTCCCAATGGAGCCGCAGGATTTCTTTGGTTTTTCGCATAAAAAGCCTCCTCGATATTGATGTAATTTCCCGTTAGGGAAACCCATTAAAATTACATCATAGACATCGAGAAGGCGATAACATTAAATGGCATTTATGGTCGCCGCGAAGCTGGTCGGCTTGATTGGAATATGTGGTCGATGAAGACTGGAATCAGTGGTCGACGATCTTTGGAATAGGTGGTCGTTCATTAGTGGAATCTGCAGAATCTGCAAATATTAAACTCCTCACATAATATTCTGCAAAAAGTTTAGCAGATT
>CALLZZ010000351.1 GCA_937858235.1 uncultured Clostridia bacterium | reverse complement strand
CTCAATGAAAATAATATCCACTATAGTGAAAACCGCACCTTTGAAAGGCGGGAATTCACTCTCCGCTATGACGGCAATGACGATGTGACGGCAGCATCATGCTCCCCAAACTTGCCGTCTTTGCCGTCAGCACTGTCAGGGATGGATAATCCGCCCTCTGTTGCCCCCTGTTTGCCCCTGTGTGAGCCTTTGGAGGGGAGAGCAGGCTAAGTACACCATTGCCAATAAAAAGCGAAATGTGACAAGTTATTGCTCAAGTTTAAAAAATCATTGATTTTTAGATAGAAATTCAAGGGCTGAGACTACAGAAACCCTCCCCTTGGGAGGGGCAAGCAAAGCGTCCGGCTATACGCCGTTCGCATTAGGCGGGGCGCTGCCCCACACCCCGAGCTACGAAAGGAGCGTTACATGAAAAAACAAAAGGATAAAACCTACGCATTCAGAATCAGCTCGGCTGACCTGAAAAAGATAAAATCTCAAGCTAAACGAGCAAAATTGACCGTAACAGATTATTTGACCACCTGTGCGCTGAATAAAGAAATCACCATAATCGATGGGCTGGATAGCGTGCTCTCTGAGCTGAAGGCACAGGGCAGAAACCTCAATCAGCTGACCATTCTCTCCCACCAGGGTAGAAGCTATCCCAGCCAGATCGAAAAACTCACCGATGCCTATGGCGATATTTACGCCGAGCTTAAAAAATTGCTGGAGGTGGTCTGATGGCAACCTTCACAAGAATCAAAGTCAAAAAGCAGTCCTGCGGACGGATGCTGGGCGCACTTTCCTATGTGCTTCAAGGCCATAAGGTTGGCTTCGATGGTGGCAGAGTGGAGAGCGGCGTCAACTGTTTGCCCTATACCAGCTACCTCGAAATGATGACTACCAAGGAGAAATTCAAAAAAACAGGCGATGTCTGCTTCTACCATTTTGTCCAGTCCTTCTCGGAGGAGGAGAAAATCACACCATGGCAAGCAAATGAGGTAGCAAGAGAACTTACCGAAAAGCTGTTTCCTAATTACGAGTGTGTAGTGGCCACCCACAATGATACAGACAACCTGCATTCCCACATTATCGTCAATTCGGTCAGCTTCAAGGATGGAAAGAAGCTGCATCTGCCGCCTACTTCCATCCAAGAAATGCGGCAGGCCAATGACCAAATCTGTATGGCGCACGGCTTATCTGTACTGGAGCCTTATGATGGCAGAAAGAAAAAACGCAGGTTGACACCTGGCGAATACCGTGCTGCAGAGCGTGGAGAAAGTTGGAAGTTTGCTCTCATCAAGGCCATTGAGGAAGCCCTGCTCTACTCAACAGACAAGGACAGCTTTATTCAGAATATGGAATACGAAGGCTATTCTGTCCGATGGGATCACCACAAGTATATTCTGTTCACCACCCCGGAGGGCAAAAGCTGCCGTGACCGCAGCCTTCATGATGAGACCTATCTCAAGGATAATTTTGAAAGACTATTCGCTTACCGTGCCGAGCATGGTTTCACCCCACTGACACCGGAGCCGCCAGAAGGCTGGCTTGGTCAAATAGAGCAGACAGGCTGTTTAACAAGTGACATCATATCGTTGGGCAAGAATCTGGAGAGCACGGCAAATGTTCCGCCGGCCATTCCGCCACAGACTTGGACGGACAGCAAGCAGCGCCAGCGAGAAGCCCTGAAAAAGCTTGCACAGGGTCACAAGCTTTCCGGGGAGCAGGAGCAGGAATATGTACAGATCATATAACCCCTATCAAGGAGAAAGGAACGCTATGGACAGAGAACAAAAAATCGCGCGCCATTATTTAAACACCGGCATCCTCGGTGCCTACGAAACAGCTGGTGTTGCCCATGAGGAAGAAGCGAAGGGAAAGCTCGCCCCCTGCTTCGATGATGCCACTGTGTTCTTTGGCACCGATCAAACCATCGCACAGCGCACCATGGTGATAGAAGAACGCCGCTTTCGTATCTGCTCAGTATTTCCCGCAGATACCGACTGCACGCCAACGGATAAACTTCTGGGGCTGATTGATAGCGAGCTGAAAAAAGAAGCGCATATTGCGTGAATGCGATAGACTTGCGGCAGTCGGTGCAGTATGATGTGTAGTACCGTACCGGTTTGCCTCAAGAATAGGAGGATTTACTATGGCAAACCAAGAAAGATATACAATTTTATATGCAAGACTTAGTCAAGAGGATGACATCAAGGGCGACTCCAACAGCATCGTTAACCAAAAGCATATGCTGGAGAAATACGCACAGGAAAACGGCTTTTGCAACACGAAGTTCCTATATGACGATGGATTTTCAGGCACCAACTTCAATCGGCCTTCTTGGAACGAGGTAATGGCTCTGATTGAAAATGAACAAGTGGAAACCCTTATCGTCAAAGACCTGTCCCGTTTAGGCCGAGAGTATTTGGAGGTTGGCAGGCTGACCGAGCTGGTATTCCCAAGTTGCGGCGTCCGCTTTATCGCCATCAATGACGGCGTAGATAGCCTGTACGAAAGCAGCAATGATTTCACGCCCATGAGGAACTGGTTCAACGAACTTCATGCGAAAGACTCCAGTAAAAAGGTGCGTGCGGTGAAGCGAATGCAGGCTGAGCGTGGCGAAATCCTTGGCGGCAGGCCCCCCTATGGCTATCGCAGGGATGAAACGGTGCGCAAGGGTATCGTTCCTGACGAGGAAGCCGGAGAGGTGGTCAGACGCATCTTCAGGTTATGCGCCGCAGGTAAAGGCCCCAATCAAATCGCCCGGATTCTCACCCAGGAGCAGGTGCTCAATCCAACCAATTACTATTACCGTAAGACCGGAGCATCACACAAATCGCTGGATACCACCATGCCATATCGCTGGACGTCAAGCTCCGTGACCGCCATCTTAAACAACAGAACCTACCTCGGGCATATGCCGGGACTGCGAACCACCACATTATCCTACAAGAACAAAAAGGCTGTTTACCATGATGAATCTGAGCAAATTCTGGTTGAGAACACACATGAGGCATTGATTACGCAGGAGCAGTGGGATATGGTGCAGGAGCTTCGACAGCGTAAAAAGCGCACACCCAAGCAGATGGAAGATCCTAATTTATTTTCTGGATTGGTGTACTGCATCGACTGCGGAAAGCCGCTCGTTCTGCACAGGGCGCACACCATGGATGCCATTAAAAATAATTAACTTCATGTGCTATACCTACAAGAAAAAGGGCAAGGACATTTGCTCCTCCCATTACATCCGTGAGCAAGACCTGATTCATATCATCCTTGATGACCTGCGCAGAGTCACCCATTTCGCCAGACAAAAAGAAACCCTCTTTGCAGAGTATATCAACCGCAAAAACTCAGTGGAGCTTCGCAGGGAGATAACCGGTTTGCAAAGAGAGCTGGATGCAGCAAGACGCAGAGATGCGGAGCTGACAGCACTATTCAAACGACTCTATGAAGATAATGTGCTGGGGCGGGTGACCAATGAGCAGTTTCGGATGCTGTCCGCCGATTACAATGATGAGCAGAAATCTCTCAGGGTTTCTATTCCCACCAAGGAAGCCAGACTGCAAAAGCTGATGGACTCCTCCTCCAACGTGGATGCCTTCATTGACAAGGCTAAGCGGTATACCGAGATACAAGAGCTGACTCCCGAAATCCTGCGGCTGTTTATCTCCCGGATTGAGGTAGGCGAAAAGAGCACTAAATACTCTCGCACGGCAGAACAGGCAATACGAATCGTCTATCGGGATGTTGGCATTATGGATAACGTCCAGCCTGCAGAAGAAAATGGCGAGCAAGAACACATTGCATAAGACAGAACAGGGCGGACAGCTTTCGCCGTCCGCCTTGCATCTGAACCCCAGTCCACAATCTGTCCCT
>CALLZZ010000350.1 GCA_937858235.1 uncultured Clostridia bacterium | reverse complement strand
AGGTTGTTCCAGCAGGGTAAACACCCAGAAGACCTTTTCCAACAGCGACACCGGTAACAACAACGAAAAAGATCATCATTGTTAGACCGATAGAAACGGTTGTATCACGTAAAAAGATGAGACGCTTTGGGAAGCTGATCTCTTCAGTGCTTTTACGCTTAGGATCGTTTGCAAAAATCTTACCTACTTGGCCAGCAAACCAGTAGCCAATACCACCGAAATGGCCTAGAGCAACGCCTTCAGATCTCGTAACTTTCTTATAAGTAACTTGGCAATACGCCGGAGATAGCACCATGATCAAACCGAGTAGGCAAGCACCAGCAATCCAGAGCTGCCAGCCCTGTAGACCACCTGCTCCACCAAGGATGACAGCAAGCATGCATGCCATATATAAGGTATGATGACCAGTTAGAAAGATATATGGCCAGCGGGAAAAGCGAGCAATAACAATATTCAGCACCATTCCAAGTGCCATAATAATAGCGGAGTCGGAGCCAAACTTTTGAAGTGCATCAGCTACAACTGCCTCATTATTAGGAACGACACCCTGCATGCTAAAGGCATAGTTAAAAACCTCACCGAAAGCAAGAAGAGAATCAGACTGCAAGAAAGCAGAACCTGCAGATAGGACCAAAAAGCCAACGATTGTTTTAAGTGTACCTTTAGTAACTTCTTCGACTGGTTTGCCTTGGAGTACAAGACCAAGTAGAGCCAGAAGACCGACAAGAATGGCCGGCGTAGATAGAATATTGACGATGAAATTAAGTACTACCATAATCCCTCCCTTTTTTCCTTTTTATCTATAGATCCGCCAAATCCAGCCGTACACTCACAGTCTGAAGTCACTATTTCGATGGCGGGTTCACAAAGAGGTCGTAGATCTCATCTACTCCTGTCGTATTACACACGCGTTCAATGTAGGCAGGATCAGCAAACATCGTCGCCAGCATGCGCATCACCTCTATGTGCGAATCGGGATCTTCTGCTGCAAGGGTAACGAGTAGACGACAAGGCTCTCCTGCCTTGAATTCAACACCCTTGCGCAGAACAGTTACCGCAAGCTGCTTTTTGATCACACCTTGCTCAGGACGCGCATGCAACAGAGCTAGATCGGGAGCTAGCACAAAGTACGGACCAAACTTGTAGGCATTCTCAATGATTCCATCTATATAACATGGCTTTACGTATCCGCCATCGACTAGAGGTTGGACAGCAACATGAACTGAGTCCTCCCAATTTTTACAAGAGTCTACAATCTGGATATTCTCCTTTTTCAGCATCTGTTTCATTGCGTTCATTTCTTTTTCCTCCCTTCCTGTTCTTTCCTCTTTATGATTTTTTCTTGTAACATTCACATATTATTATTGTTTTTTCCTGTTTTACAAGAGAATTCGTGAAGAGACTCTCCTGTTAGCGGGTAAACGGTAGATTATGAGCAGTCACCGTCATATCTGATAGTCTTTTCAAGATATGTGATCAGTCGTCTTTGGAACCTATGGGAGGTGCAGAGGATGTTTAGGCGTGAACGCCTAGCAAAAATCCTCGCCCTTCTAGAGAAGGACGGAAGAGTATCTACAGAAGACCTTGCTCAACGATTTGGAGTAAGTATCGACAGCATCCGTAAAGATCTGCACCACCTTTCCGAAAAGGGAGAGTGTACTCGTGTATATGGTGGTGCAATATGGATTGATCCTGAGGAATCCTCTACGCTAGATAACAGCATCCAAAATGAAGGCCACAATCAAACTATCTATGATGACCGCATTGATCCTAGTATCCCTATTGATCTCATAGGCGCTGACACTACACTTACTGCATCGTACGACACTTCAAACACTCAAGACCCTCTCTCTGCCTCTAAACAAAAAACTTCTGAAGACAGGGGGCGCAAATTAGTCGCATGGCGCGCATGGATGGAAATTAATAACGGCGATTCTGTCTTTTTAGATGTTTCACGAACCAACTCCATACTAGCTGACATCATTGCCACAGGCGATAAGCGTCTGATCGTTACTACTAACATGCTCGACGTATTACGCAAAGTATCCCATAAACCTAATATCACCGCTCTAGGTACTGGTGGCTATCTCAATATGCAACTTAATGGCTTTGTAGGATCAGCCACTGTAAGCCTTTTGGAGCCACTGCTCTTTTCGAAAGCATTTATTGGCACTAGTGGGGTGAATTTAGATGATGGTTCGGTAATGACTGATGGTATGGATAGCGGCATGGTAAAAGAAAAGGTCATCTCTAACGCTTCATACCGTTTTCTCCTAGCAGATGAAAAAAAGCTTCATCGTAAGGATATGTTTCGTTTTGCATCCTTAGATGATTTTACTGCAATCATCACTGACGCTAACGATCCCGAAGTTCTAAGACGCCTCCAACGAATGGGCATCCCTGTCTTACGTGCACTTCCACCAACTAGCATACAATAAACTCTGAGACTAAGCACCGGAGGTTATTGATGTCTAAGGCAAACAAATCCAAAAGACGATATACCGTAAGAACCGCTGACATTAATGCGCCATGTGGGGTTATCGAACAGGATAAGAAAAAATATGGTGCGATTCTTTTCCAAATCACATATGACGTAGATGTAGATATCACCAAGAATGCAGCACCATTATATGGTTCCCCGCATTCATCCGACGTGGCAATAGTTATGGTCGGTATGGGAATCCTAGGACTAGCAATGACACTAGCAATGGGAGTACACAATTTGGTATTGTTAATTGCATCGTTGATTATTGCTGTTTCAGGATCGACCGCCACGCGTAATTGGGAGAATGTGCAAGCTTGGGCTCTAATGGGTACTAATTTAGGTGCATCAGAGGATGATGTACGTCGACATGTAGTGGTGACGCCAGAGCAGATCATAATAGAGGGACCCGGTGCAGAAACCACCTGCTATGATTTACATAAAATAAAACGCGTTCGCCATAACGCTAATGGTTGTCTCGTTAGCTTCGGTCGTGGCAAAGTGGCGTATTTTCCTGCATCTAAAATGAGCGTAGACCGGCTTCGTGAACTTGAACATTTCTTAGAGGAAAAGAAAGTCCAGTAGTAATACTTTGTCATAAAGAAGCATTATCCCTTTGGGCTATGCAACAACGATGGGAAGTTTATAAGAAACTAGATTTGCGAAAGTTTATGTGCATGATAAGTGACGACTCTTTAACAGGTGTAGAAAAAGTTTAATTTATATGCATTAAGTAGACATCTATATCTGATAAGATTTTTTATTAGATAACTTGTGAGCAATTGAACATACTGTGCTTATCCCAATATCTCTCATTCTTATGAGAAGCTTTTTCTATCCCTCATGAGAGAAACCCACATAGAAAGTAAAAAACAAAAGCACAAAGCCCTTAACCTACATAAAAGATAATGGAGCCGGCTAGCGGACTTGAACCGTTGACCCCCGCTTTACGAGAGCGGTGCTCTACCAACTGAGCTAAGCCGGCACGTTGCATAACTTTCTGCAAAACACGCTCATGTCCTCTTTAGGACATGGAAAGCAGCTATCTACTATACGAATCACCATGCCGCAGCGCAAGCGTCTTTCGTGTCAGATTTAAAAGCACCTTGATATCCTTGCATCTTGTCTGCCT
>CALLZZ010000349.1 GCA_937858235.1 uncultured Clostridia bacterium | reverse complement strand
CATAGCCGTTATCCTGCTCCAGCCGTTCCATAATGAAATGCTGGTATTCTTTTTCACTTAGTATGTTATTCATCTGCTTGTTCTCCTACAGGAAATCTTTTTTTAGGAATATGGGACAAATCACCCGTGGTAGCAATAATATGCTTGAAAAAGTCATACGCTTCAGGTTTTAGCTTTATCTGTTGTACCGTTTCCGTGTGTGGTATCGGAATAGATACCACATCTGTACGCTTGTTGCTACTTGGAATGATTTTTAGCGGCTCTTGCGTTTTAATAATATAAAACCATTTGTCAATATGAAGAATATTACTGTTTGTGTAGCCTCTTAAAACAAGGGGTTTTTGATTTTCACTTTCGACAAGTTGCATGAGAATGTTATAGTCGTAATCCGACATGGCGTCACAAGCACATTTGAAGTCATCTATGGCTTTCTGCATTTTATTTTTGTTGTGTTCATTCATTTTTGCCGCCTGTGTTTTTTTATGCGAGTGATTTGAAATCTTTTGAAATATGTATATCAAAAGAGATAAAACGAGAAAAATCGCAATTATAAGAGCGGAAAAGGCAACAATAACACTAACGTCTCTATTTGAGAAAGGAAGTTTGTTATAAAAATCAGAAGGTATGAAAATCGATACAATCAACCCTACGACAAAAGAAATGAGGATAACGACCCAGTTCTTTTTCAATAGGAACTCTGTGACTTTTTCAAGCAAACCCATTATACAACCTCCTTCTTTCCAGTAACATATTCAAAGATGAGTGATTTTTTATATTCATCGAGGGTTGCGAGCTGCGACTGTTTGTCGGCAATTACCTCGTTTGTGCGCTGTAGTACAGAGTCGATATATTCTACGATTTGATTCTGCTCCTCAATTGGAGGCACAGGGTATTGCAGCTCTGTGAGCTTGTTCCAACGAAGGTCGCAGGAACGAACACGGATGCCTGTAGCCATTGCCAAAAAGACATCGCTGTACGCCATGCTGCGTAAATAGTACATTACATAACGCTTGTTCTGCTTGGTGTCGAGAACATTGAGCACCGGCGACGCTTTGCCTCTGGAATCCGAGATGCCAATCGCTCCGGCAAAGCCATCCATGCCATGCACTACAAGGTCGCCAACATCTATGCCCTGATATCCGATTTCCTTATCAGACATGGTGAATCCATCCTCGCGGCGGTTGCTGCGGAGCGTAACCTCGCCGTCGCGGAAGCAGGTGATTACACCGTCGTCTTCACGAATAGGTTTCTGAAGGTAACGGAGTATGTATTTCCCGCGAATGCAATCCCAATGGGAAGGCATCTGTCCTATCCATCTGACGCCGCTGTCTTTCATATCAACTTCGGGGTTCAACCCCTTTGTGACGGCCTCTGTAATAATAGAACGCTTGTACTGCTCCAGTATATCAATTTGCGATTGAATATCGGTGGTCAGCGCATCGATTTCATTGCATCTCGGATTGAGATAATCCAATATAATTTGCTGTTCATGCATAGACGGAACGGGAATAACAATATTTTTTAATGTATCTCCGTATATTACATCAATGGTTGTAGCATTGCTCTTATATAGAATTTGCCTTTTCACAAAGTCTGAATCATTAAAAATGCGCTGTAAAAAGTCATATATTATTTTTGTATCATCAATTCTGAATTTGATGATACAAGGATGAATAATACCCTCCATATGCTCTGCTGGAATTCTACAAATTCTACCAATTGTCCCGCGAGTAGTGATCAGAATATCATCTTTCCGGACTTTGAAAGCACTTAAAGCCTCATACTTGTCTTTTGTAACAAACACTGTATTATCTATAAAATTTTGATCTATAACAGCCCTTTGGTTATATACCCAATAACCATCGTCAACAAAGTCATTGCCAGCCAACTGGCTTCCGAACGGGCCAACCTTTATTGCATCACGCTCTTGCGTTAATAGGTATTTTATAGGGACGAGTGTCCACGATTGTGGAATGTCTCCAACCCAACTATATCCGCTATCTTTCATTTCACGCATCTGTCAGCACCTCCGTTTCGGGCCTCTTTTTGCGGCTGCGGATGAAAAGCGTTATTGCCGTCACTATTCCGGCAACTGCCACGATTCCACCCAGAATAATGCACAAAACCAAAACCCAGTTTTCTGTCAGCCATCTTACTGCGACAATCACGCCGTATGTCACTGCCCATAACACCACAAACAGGATAAGGCGAATAAGCCAGTGGAAGAAGGAGCCGCTTGTCCTTCCGTCTATAGCACCCATATGATACATATCACCCACGCAGCGATATGCAATGCCATAGGCAATAGCGCCGATTGCCGCAAGAATCAGGTATTCATAATACCACTCGATGGGCAAGCCGAGAGGGTCGGTCAGTAAATCGAATAGAAATTTGAACATCGCTTACCTCCCAATCAGTCAAACAGCTTTGCCACGCGTTCGCTGGCGGAAAGCTCCAGCTCCAAAAAGCGGGCCTCCAGCTCTTCGCTGGGCGTAGGCTGCTGATATTTGTAGAAGTAGCGGGTAAACGGAATCTCCGCGCCGGTTTTGATAACCGGCTTTTTTGCGCCGAGGTTTTCCTCAAAAAACGCTTTTGCATCCGGGGTATGAGGCAACACCTCCCGTGCCATGTAGGTATCGATATCCTCTTCAAATTTGACGATTTCGGTGTCCTTCGTCTCCTTGTCGTAAATAATGTTTCCTTTTTTATCTCGCTGAATTTCGGCGGCTTTATCCATTGTGGAAAGACCGTCGGCAATCCTATCAAGGAGCTTTTTATCAGCGGTGGCGCTGGCGAGTGCGGTCGTAAGTACCGGCATAAACTCTTTGAGATTCATATAAACGGTGTCAGATACCGCAGCTTCAAGCGCGGCAATGATAGCGTCAAACACAGGCTTGTTATTCAGATAGCTCTCCAGCTTCTTTTCATCCTTGCCGGTAAGCTCCTCGGCGTTTTCCAGCTCCTCAACCTTTGCTTCGTCATAAAGGGAGGAAAGCGCTCCTTTCGAGAGCATTGCCTGAATGCGCTCATTGGTGATGGCATAGCTGCGCTGGAGGGGCTGCATCACAGTGTACTCGCGGTAAATGAATTCCTCATTATTATAAATTTTGCAAATCTCGTTTTCTTCGAAATTCGCATACAGTCTTGTAATGGTTGCGCGATCTTCGGGAGAAATCTCGTTTTTCTTGTTGCCCAGTGCCTTGCGCAGCTTGTGGTATATCTGCGAAGCGTCAATAAGCTGGATTTTCCCCTTGCGCTCGGTGCGTTTATTCTTGGAAAGTACCCAGATGTAGGTGGCGATGCCGGTGTTGTAGAACAGGTCTGTCGGCATAGCGATGATTGCCTCAATCAGGTCGCTTTCCAACAGCCAGCGGCGAATCTGGCTTTCGCCGGATGCCGTGCCGCCGGAGAAGAGCGGACTACCATTCTCAATGATAGCGCAGCGTCCCAAATTGTCATCCAGTTTGTCAATGGCGGACTGCAAAAACAGCATCTGCATATCGCCGGAGCTGGGAAGCCCAGCACCCCAGCGTCCCTCGAAGCCCTTTGCGTATTCGTCGATCACCGCTTGCTCGACGCCTTCGGCCGCATCCTTGCCGCCCCATGCAGTGCCAAACGGAGGATTTTCAAGCACAAAGCGCATTTTTGTCGTTTTGAAACGGTCGGCTTTCATAGTGTCCTGATAGCAGATATTTTCTGCATTTTGCCCCTTGATGAGCATTTCGGCAAGGCACATCGCATAGGACTCCGGGTTTATTTCCTGCCCGAACAACCGCACATCGGCGGAGGGATTGTAGCGCTTGATAAAGTTGTAGCCGGTGGAAAGCATACCGCCCGTGCCGCAGGCCTGGTCGAGAATGGTGATAACTTTCCCATCATCAAAGATGTCGTCGCAGCCCTCGGCAAGCAGGATATTCACCATCGTTTTGATGATATCCCTGCCAGTGTAGTGGTCACCAGCCTCGGCATTTTCAGAGAACTTACGAATAAGCTCCTCGAATATGTAGCCCATCTTCACATTGTCAATGGTGCGCGGATCGAGGTCGAGTTCGGAGAATGCTTTGACAACCGAAAGCAAACGGTTGTTTTTATCCATCTTATCGATCTGTTTTAGAAAATCCAGACCCTTTTCCGCAGAGAGCAGAATTTCCTGCACATTGGAAGAGAAGCCCTGAATATAGCTTTTGAAATTTGCGGCAAGGTGGTCGGAATCGTTCACCAGTTCCGCAAGGTCAAACTCGCTGGTATTATAAAATGGATAATTTGAAACTCGATACATTGCCTTTGCAGGAAATGTTGGATCCCGCTTTGCCTGTGCGACAACCGCTTTCTTTGTGGGTGCCAGCGCACACTCAAAACGGCGAATAATTGTCATCGGGATGATAACATCTTTATATTTATCGCTCTGATAGGGTCCACGCAACTTGTTAGCGATAGACCATATAAAATTAACTTCCGACGAAACATCAATGGGCGCATCGTCCCACATCGCGTCGATAATTTTTTTTTGTGCCATGCTTATACCTCTTTCTTCGCCACTATGCTCTAATTCTACACCGGCAGGTGTCCCAAAAAACGGACTTATGCCTCGGCGCCCATCATCATATTGTAATGTTGGTCTTGACCCAGTGAAACGAAAATATTTCTAAAGACCTCTTTATGCTGTTCAACACTCATGCCGTCATCGGATAAAAAGAGCTCGTCGCCGATGCCGGTCGTGCTGTTCAAGTATTGCAGTAATGCGTCAGCCAGATGGTAACGTTCATAGTCCGGCTTTTCACCCTCGACTTCCGTGACAAACCTATGCTTGTTCGTTTCAAGGACGATTTTTCGCATATTCTTACCTTCAAATCCGCAAAGCTGAAGGAAATAATAATCCAAGATTCTTCGGGAGACATTTTTGATGGGGATGGAGGCGTTGTCTTCCTGATACAGTCTCTTGAGCTCATCCCACAAGGCGGCGTAACTATTTTGTACCGGGTTATAGTTCTCCATCTCACCGGCTATACCGCTCGGACGAACACACAGCGTTATGCTTGAACGATTGTCCGCCTTACGTATGATGAAGAAAGACGTGCTCTTATAATGAGACACTTCCTTATAAGTGATTTCTCTATGAAAATACACATTGTGGGTCAGAATAAAAATCTGCTTGATGTAATCTCCTTTAACCTCTTGATCGCGGTATTCTGTGTTGTTATAGCAGACACCGATCAGTTCTCTGACAATGGAGCTGACAATGAACAATGTGCCGCTATCCATACTTGAGACAGGGTCATCAATGACGACGATTTTGTCACGAGTATCTGTGCCTTCAGGGGCCTGTTCAAGGCTTCCGTATGTAACCGTCGCATCTGCCTTGCCGTTTCCGCGAACAAGCTGATAAAAGTACAAAAAAGCGATGAAATTGCGTTCACCTTCGCTTAGGCGAGTAACGGGAGTTTGCTTCTCATCCTGCCTCACGACCATATAGGTGTTTTTCGTACCGGGCTTATTGATGATAAGAAAGCCCTGAAAGCCGGAATCGCGCAGAAGTTTATTGATGTTATCGACTGCTTCTTGGGTGTTGACACCGCCTTTGTTCAGTTCAATGATTGCGCTGGCGGCGGCACGATAATCTTTCCGGCATTCTGCGATGGCTTTATCAATGCGTTCCGTGTCACTCTTATGCGCTGATAACCCCTGGTTGTAATCAGATACCAAATCAGCGAGAGTAAAGGCCATATGCGCCCAGACGTCTCGCTTACACTGCTCTTGCATTTTGCGTTTATCATTAACGATGGAGTTATTCGTCGCTATCTGCTGGTTGATTTTATCTATGATTTGCCCAATTTCTATTAACAGCGAGTCGGTGTCCTCAAGAGCCACGATTGATGTCGGCTCTTTGATTTTGCCCTCAATGCGCTGTGTGTTTATTTGGATTCGTTGTTCAAGGATGCTCAGTTTATCTTTGTATTCAGTCAGATCTACGGAAGGGAGGACATCCTGCAGATTGTCATTAAGGCTTTTCAGAATAGCACCGGTTTCCCTGACATAAGCGGCTTGGAATTCTCGCAAAGCATCAATATCCTGCTGATACTGCGCATCAAAGCAAGCCGCGATATCCTCTTCAAATGTTTTGGGGAGCGGTTGCTGGCAGTATGGGCACTTGCCGGATGCGTGGTCCTGATAACGATCATGACCTTGACGCACCCAATCAGTCGCATTTATTGCTTTGATGAAATTCGCAAATGGGGTCTCGCTGCTGCTTGTAACTGCTTTATCCAGTAGCTCGCTTCCGGGCAGACTCCCATAGGTCGATGTATTACTCACTCTTGAAAAAACATGATACGGGCGGGAATTCATATCAAATGCCACATCACAGGATTTTTTTAGTTCATCAACATCGTGTTCGGCTGCCGACGGCACCGCAAGAATGGCATCAAAAAACAGTTCTTTGCGCTTTTTTCCCGCGATAACGGAATCAAACATCTCGCGTAGCTTCTTTGTGCGATCCCAGCAATATGCGCGGAATTTCTCTGCGGCAGCAGACCACGCAGCGTCTTTGTCCTCTTTATCTTTTGCGAGGGCTCGTCCTTGCTTTTCAGAAGCAGCCTTTTTATCGGCTTGTTCCGCTATCTGACCTTGAATTTTAATGTTCTGCGAATGAATGGTGAAAACACCGGCAAGGTTATCATAGTTAGAAAAATGCTGTTCAATAAAATCGTGATTATACACGAGAACATTATAGTTATCGCGAGGCATACTTTCTTGCCACTGCACACCTGTATCGCTCTCGATGACCTCAGCAAGAGTCGTCTTACCAGCGCCGTTCGCACCATAAAAGAAGTTGATATAGGTGGGTTTGATGGATGTCCCTGTTCCTTTGAAGGTCGCTGTGTCCAGTGATATTTCTTTAATTGCTGCTGGTAATTTAACTTCCATATTCTGCTCCCCTCGCCTGAATCCAGATATTATCTGGCGTTATTCATTGATTTTTCCGCTTCTAAGCCACTCGTCAACTTCGGAAATCTTGAATTTATATCTTTTCCCCGCTTTGTTTATTGGCAGCTTTCCTTCGCGCATCCATGCGCGGACAGTGTCTTTACTCACACTTAAATGCTCTGCAATGTCCTCTAAGTTCACCCATTTTTCGACGCTTGTGATTTCGCGTTCATCACTCATGGTTTTACCTCCACTATTATTCATTATCATGAGTTATACGATCTTAAGTTAGAACCGTAATAATAACGCCCACGCTTCTCAGGGCTTCAATTATATTCAGGCGTTTTACTGACCAGTGCGGGCGGTCGAACTCATTAAATGCGCTGGCCTTGCCTATGCATAAGTTACTTGCATTCGAAATTAAGACCTGCTGCGGGATGTCATTCAACTTGGAAAAACAAAACAGTATCGTATTGTCTCGTACAACGATATCATTGAGAAATCCATATGAGGCGCGATGCCAACTGTTCGTCGTCCCACAACCGTGATTTTTTGTGGCGACAATCGTCGGGTAACTCCTGATTGCGGTTAATTCCAGCTCTCCAAGCATCGTAAGAGCGGACACAATGTCTTCATCCGTATCCTGCAGCGCCTGTTCTTTCGGAATACTGAAACCATTTGACGAATCGACAGATTCGCATGTGATTACAAAGAGATTGTAAAACGCTGTATCCATTCTGGGCGGAGCACCAAAGCCTTGTGGTGGTCTATCGGTTGGTAAGCTGGGGCCACCCAAATAGTAATTGTTCTGCACGGCATCAGTATGCGCAACAAAAGTATCTATTGGCGCATTGAAATTATTTGTGCTTGGCACATCGCTGCAATGCACTTTGCTTGGAGGCGCTGGTTGAAGTTTATTGTTCATCTTTTTTGCCTCCGTAATTGTTGACTACTGTTCCAACCTGATTATTAAAGGTGTGAATAGGCGCGTTGAAATTAAAAGTGTTAAATGTCGGATTTGTATTTAAGACCTGCTGTGTCGTACTTGATGCAGCGGGTTCTTTTTGTGCTTCTTCCCCAGAGCAGTTTTCCGTTTCGACGATCACTGTATCACGCTCGGAATCATCTGCACCAGTTTCCTCTTCAGCAGTACTTTCGGTGGTCTTGTAATAAGAAATGGTAATCTTTCTGTCAAATAGTTCGTGAAGGCCTCCATTGTATTCGCGTTTGCCGCCACCGGTCGAAGGACACCAGAAGTCAATCGTCTCTTTTCCAAACGTATTCTTTTCGGGGCGTGTAACAGCGTAATGCCAAACACCCAGCAAAAAGGACTGTAAACATATATCGTTTAATCCACGGAGCTCCGATTTTGTGACAGAGCCGCCATGCTCCAAAACATAAAACGGTTGTGCGACATCGATGGAGTCGTCAATGTCGATTAAAGCAAGCAACTCTTCAACAAGCATTTTATCTCGTTCTGCGCTGCCGGTATCGATTAATAATTCTGTCACGACGCACATTTCATGTAGTGCAGAAGCGTATTGTTCTTTAACACGCCGGTCAAAAGAGGTCAACGCTGTAGCATCACTAAATGGGAATAAAATACCGCCCTCATTTTTGCAGTTTTTATATTCCGAGGTATTACCGCCGCAGGTACTCTTCGCATAAACGAAAATATTCTGCCAGTCTGGAACTACAACCTTTGATAACTCAAAGAGAGCTATCGGCTCCGAATAAGGCTCCAATTTTCCATCGTAGTATTTGTTTGCACCAAGCAACGGTTTTCTCGCCCTTAAGAACAGAGTGAAAAAAGTGCCGCCGCAAAGACGTTGCTTGACTTTGTTTTCCATAGTTTGCCACCACTTTTCAAAAACCAACTCGGCGAACTCCTGCCAACTCTGCAAAGTATGGCTGCCGAAGTCGGCGAACTATTTCATGTTCCTGTGAGAAATCGCAGGGACATTTTTTGATGTTGTTGCGCGGTAGTTTTGAAGCGAACTGGATTTCACAGCTCACACTAAACACTACTAAATCATTATATCACGCTCTAACTCAAAACACAATGACACAAGTGTGAATTTACGCCAAACTTCAGGATTTCCTCCTTGCGATTTCTCGCAAATCACTTTTTTGGAGGAAATCAAATGAAAACCAACGACAATCAGCAGACAAACAAGAGTTACAAGGTCTACATCCCTCGCCTCAAGGAGTGGGTTGAGGTGACGAAAGAGCAGTATTACGGCTACTACCGCGACATTTGGTCAACCCGCGACCGGGCGCAAAACCACGGAAGGTGTCAATGCCCCAAGAGTAAAACATGGGTTTGCGACGGTGATTGCCTAGTCTGCCCGTATCGCTCAGCCGGTGATGTGCATTCTTTGGATTACACCATCGAGAACGAAAACGGTGACGAAACCACCATGCTGGACAAGCTGGAGGATGGCTCCCCCAGCATTGAAGAGGTCGTGACAGACAAGCTCATGTTGGAGCAACTTTTTGCGCGGCTTACAGAAATCATGCCGGAAGCAAAACGCATTGGCGAACTCCGTCTTGCCGGACTGACGGACACCGAGATTGCGGGTGTTATCGGCATCTCACGCACCACGTATCTCTCTCGTCTCAAAAAAGCGACGCAGCTCATGAAGAGCGAATACCCGGATATGTTTTAATGTACCCTCTCCAGTCGGCTCATCACCGGCTGGAGATTTTTTTGATTTTTCTCTTTTACCTTCGTCAAACGGGGCTGCTCATCTCCAGTGGGAAGTGGAAAGAGCAAAACGACAACCGCTCCTTCCGAGGAGGTGAAAATGAAATGTATCAGACCCAAACAAAACCCAGATACAGCGCCGCAGACGATGAGCTTGTGGATGTTCTCACTCAGATCAGCGTTGTGTCCATGCGGCTGGCAAGAAAACTGACTTTGCTCGCCGGACAATGCCAAACCACCGAAGGAGGAAAATCAGATGAGCAAAATGAGCGAAATGGCTGCGACCATCGAAGAACTGCGCAACGCCGCTACTGCGATTAACCAAGCTGCCAACTGGCTGGCGGAGCAGTTCAGCAGCAATGAGCCGGAGCCTGAATCCGCGTCTGTCGAGCCGGTGTTGACACTGGAAGCGGTCAGAGCCGTGCTGGCGAACAAGTCCCGCGCGGGCTTCACCGCTCAGATTCGCTCTCTGCTCCAGAAGTACGGTGCCAATAAGCTGTCGGGCGTTGACCCGGCAAACTACAAGGCGCTGCTTGCAGATGCGGAGGGACTGACCGATGCCACCTAAAGGACATGCAGTGCTCTCCGCATCCAGTGCTGACCGTTGGCTCCACTGCCCGCCGTCCGCCAGACTCTGCGAGAGCTACGACGATAAGGGCAGCGACTACGCCGCCGAAGGCACCGATGCTCATGCGCTTTGTGAGTACAAGCTCCGGCAGGCGCTGGGCATGGAAGCGACTAACCCGACTGAAAATCTGAGCTGGTACAACTCTGAAATGGAGGAATGCGCCGCCGATTATGCGGCCTATGTGCTCGAACAGGTGGAAGCGGCAAAGCAGACCTGCGCCGATCCGGTTGTTCTCATCGAACAGCGGGTGGATTTCTCCCGCTGGGTGGAGGGCGGCTTCGGTACTGCCGACTGCATCATCATCGCGGACGGCACCTTACAGATCATCGACTACAAACACGGTCTGGGTGTGCTCGTAAGCGCGGAGGAAAATTCGCAAGCCCAGTGTTATGCCCTTGGAGCACTTGAGTTGTTCGACGGCATCTACGACATCGACTCGGTGCGCATGACCATCTACCAGCCCCGCCGCGACAATGTCAGCACCTACGAGCTTTCAAAGGATGAGCTTTACCGCTGGGCGGATGAGGTGCTGGGGCCCACAGCAGACCTTGCCTTTGCCGGCGACGGAAACTTCCTGTGCGGTGAGTGGTGCGGCTTTTGCAAGGCAAAGCACGACTGCCGTGCCAGAGCCGAAGCCAATCTGGAGCTTGCCCGCTACGACTTCAAGCTGCCGCCGCTGTTGACGGATGAAGAAGTCGAGGAAATTCTTGTCCGCGTTGACGACCTTGTTTCATGGGCGGCAGACATTAAGGAATACGCGCTCCGGCAAGCGCTCAGCGGAAAAAAGTGGCACGGCTGGAAGCTGGTTGAAGGCCGCTCCAACCGCAGGTATACAAACGAAACAGCTGTTGCCAGTGCTGTTGAAAGCATAGGCATTGACCCCTATGAGCACAAGGTGCTGGGCGTCACCGCCATGCAGAAGCTGCTCGGCAAATCCCGCTTTGACGATCTCCTCGCGGCCTACATTGAAAAGCCGCAGGGCAAACCCACGCTCGTGCCGGAGAGCGATAAACGTCCGGCATATCAACATGCTCAGCGCGCTGAGCAAGCCAAAAATGATTTTATGGAGGAAAACGATTATGAATAACAACATCACAAAGGTCAACAACCCGATGAAGGTCATCACTGGTCCGGGCACCCGCTGGTCTTACGCCAATGTCTGGGAGCCGAAGTCTATCAACGGCGGTACGCCGAAGTTCTCCGTCAGCCTGATTATTCCGAAGTCCGACACCAAAACGCTTGCCAAGATCAAGGCGGCTATTGAGGCGGCTTACCACGAGGGAGAATCCAAGCTCAAGGGCAACGGTAAATCTGTGCCTCCGCTGGCGGCTCTCAAAACCCCGCTGCGCGACGGCGACACCGAACGCCCCGATGATGAAGCCTACGCCAACGCCTACTTCATCAACGCCAACGCGACTACTGCTCCCGGCATTGTGGACGCTGACCGCAATCCGATTCTGACCCGCTCGGAGGTTTACTCCGGCGTGTACGGCAGGGCAAGCATCAGCTTTTACGCTTTTAATTCCAATGGCAATAAGGGCATCGCCTGCGGGCTCAACAACCTGCAGAAAATCCGCGACGGGGAGCCTCTCGGCGGCAAGGCAAGCGCGGAGTCCGACTTTGCCACCGACGATGACGACGATTTTTTGAACTGAGAAAGGAAAGGTGAAAATACATGACAACCTTACAGACCGTTTTAGTTACCGCCCTTATCGCCATCTGGCTCTGCATCAGTGTCGGGTTCCTTGTCTCTGTGATTCAGAGCGCAATATATGACCGCAAGCGCGAAAAACGCGAGAAGGCGCAGGCTGCCCGCGACCTTGAATACCACGAAAAGCGCATGGCGGACTTTAAGTAAAACATCAGGGACAAAGCGGCAGAGCTTGCTTTGCCGCCTTGTTCCTATTAAGGACGGTTGCTTATGAAATCACTCAGTATTGATATTGAAACATATTCCAGTGTAAACCTTGCCAAATCAGGTGTTTACCGCTATGTCGAAGCACCGGATTTTGAAATTCTTCTGTTCAGTTACAGCGTGGACGGCGGTGCGGTGCAGGTCATCGACCTTGCCTGCGGTGAGAAAATTCCGGCTGACATTCTCGGTGCCTTGACGGATGAAAGCGTGACAAAATGGGCGTTCAACGCCGGCTTTGAAAGAGTATGCCTGTCGCGGTATCTCGGTTTGCCGACCGGCAAGTATATTGCCCCTGCTTCGTGGCGGTGCTCGATGGTATGGGCGGCGACAATGGGTCTGCCGCTTTCACTGGAGGGCGTCGGCGCTGTGCTGGGGCTGGAAAAGCAGAAGCTCACCGAGGGCAAGGAACTCATCAAATTTTTCTGCCAGCCCTGCACTCCGACAAAAGCCAACAGGCAGCGCACCCGCAACCTGCCGGCTCATGCCCCGGATAAGTGGTTGAATTTCAAAAAATACAATATTCGTGATGTTGAGGCTGAGATGTCCATTCAGGCGAAGCTCGCAAAGTTTCCGGTACCGGACAGCGTCTGGGAGGAATACCACCTTGACCAGGAGATAAACGACCGCGGTGTGGCTCTGGACATGACGCTGGTACAAGCGGCTATCGCCATTGACGGGCGCTCCCGCTCCGAATTGACCGCGGCCATGAAAAAGCTGACTGAGCTGGACAATCCCAACTCGGTGCAGCAGATGAAGCAGTGGCTTGCGGATAACGGCATGAAAACGGACACGCTCGGGAAAAAGGCTGTGGCGGAGCTTTTGAAAACAGCGCCGCCGGAGCTTGCCGAAGTACTTATCCTCCGGCAGCAGCTCGCCAAATCCTCGGTAAAGAAGTATCAGGCAATGGAAAACGCAGTCTGCGCCGACGGCCGCGCGCGCGGAATGTTCCAGTTTTACGGAGCTAACCGAACCGGCCGCTGGGCCGGCAGGCTTATTCAAATGCAAAACCTTCCTCAAAATCACCTGCCGGACTTGGCACAGGCCCGCGCTCTTGTGCGCTGCGGCGACTTCGATGCGCTACTATGGCCTCTCGTCGGTTTCATGGGGTGAGGAGATCACGGCGGGCAGAACGGAAGTGAAAAACTGGCCGCTTCACATTC
>CALLZZ010000348.1 GCA_937858235.1 uncultured Clostridia bacterium | reverse complement strand
TCCCCGCCGTGAGGCTGCTCTGGAGATTGACCGAGAGCTTGAACAGCTCCACCGGTAAGATGGTAAAAAGGGACACCGCCATAAAGCCTTTGATGGCGTTTAAGGCGGCGTCTTTTATGCTGCCCCGGCCGTGCTGGTACTCAATGCCGGTTTCAAACACCGACACCACAAGCCCGGTTCCGTACAGCGCCCAAGCCAGATAGGAGAAAAACAGGACGATGGACTGCACCCATTCCATGGAGAACAGCTCCACGCCCATGTTTCCCATCTGTGCAAAAAAGTCAGCAAGAAAGCCAACCACTTGTCCGTAGAGCCATTCGATGATTTGATCCATCACGGTTCCGAGGACAAAATCCCATATAAACATTTGGAAGTTCACCTCCTTCGAGATATAAAAAATCACACCATAGCAAGGCACACGGTGTGTTCATTCATCTCGGTTAATAAATTTCGAGCAATGATTTATATTTGAGTAAATCTCAAAAACAACTTGACAATCAGCTCTTTCAGAGTTTCAATACCACACAACGGTGGCCGCCGAAATAATCTTAGGAGGTCAATTGCATGGCAGACTACAAAAAAATGTACGATTCGCTGTTCAATGATGTGACGGACGCGATATCGTTGCTTCAGCGCGCACAACAAAAAACGGAGGAGCTTTTTATCTCTGGCGATGATGGTGTCGTACTTGAGATTCGAAAAGAATCCGGGCCTGAGGGCGAAAAAGAATAGCGGAATCATTTTGTAAAGTAAGGAGAGTGGCACGAGCTGCTCTCCTTACTTTTCTGATGAAGCGCCATTAGAGGTTCTGAATGGTTGTTCATCCTCCTGCATCCCCAAAATCGTCCAGGGTATCGCCAATGGCAGGTGAATGGATTTTAGTCTTCACAAAGTAATACTCCTTTGCTCTTGTCCGTAATAATTACGCAACTTCCAGTTTGCGAAAAATTTATTGACTTTTTTCCAACCCGCGCATATACTATACAGTAATCTCTTTGCACTGCATTACACGCTCCTTTGAGAGTGCGAGATCACCAGTACAAACTGAGCAGGCGATGAACCTTTGATAGAAGGTCATGGGGCCGGGCCGCTTTTGCGGCAGCAGATTGCATTCATGCACATCTGTGGGACAGTGGTATGTTCCATAGGTGTGCTTTTTCATACCCTGGTTGAACATACCTACAGTGAAAATGGAGTGGCATAGAGTTATCAAACGACTGCTATAAAGCAGCAACAGGAGGTAACTTTTATGACAAGCAACACAAAAAACATGGCCGGATTAACCACCGCCGAAGCCAAACGACTACAGGACGAGTATGGCAAAAACGAACTGACGGCACAGAAAAAGGAGAGCTTTTTTCGAAAAGCCCTTCATATCATCTGTGAACCGATGTTTCTTTTGCTCATCGTTGCTGCAGTCATTTATTTTATTCTGGGAGAACCACGGGACGGAGCCATTATGCTGGTTTTCGTCATCGGCGTCATCAGCATTGATATCTTTCAGGAATGGAAAACGGATAAAACGCTGAATGCACTCAAAGATTTGTCCTCGCCGCATATTAAGGTTCTGCGTGATGGTGCGGAAAATGAAATTGCCAGCGCCGACCTTGTTCCCGGCGATCTGATGCTGATTTGCGAGGGTGTAAAAATCCCTGCTGACGGCGTGGTCATTCGATGCGCAGACCTCTGTGTGGATGAATCTTCGCTCACAGGTGAAGCCGAGGGTGTGTGGAAAATAGCCACCGAAAATGCAGCGCCTACTGAGGATTACTGGCGTAAGGACTATTGCTATGCCGGTACTCTGGTGACGCAGGGAACCGCCACTGTGCAAATCGATAAAATTGGTAGTTCCACCGAATATGGCAAAATCGGCGCGCACGTCGCCGCCGCGCCGGACGATCCCACACCGCTTCAAAAGCAGACTGGAAGCATTGTAAAGTTGTGCGCAGGCATTGCCGCTGTGCTGTTTGCTTTAGTAGGAGCTCTCACCTATTTGAATATCCCCGATCACCAATTTGGCGACCGAATGGTGGAGAGCATCCTGTCTGGCGTTACCCTTGCCATGGCGATGATTCCAGAAGAGTTCCCGGTTATTCTTACGGTATTCCTTTCCATGGGCGCTTGGCGGCTTGCAAAGAAAAAGTCGCTGGTCCGAAAGCTTCCCTCTGTGGAAACGCTGGGAGCGGTAAGTGTTCTATGCGTGGATAAGACTGGAACCATCACCATGAACTGTATGACCGTGCAGGATAGCTGGGCAATGGACGGAAACGAACATCATTTGCTGGAATCCATGGGATTCGGTTGTGAAACGGACGCTTACGATCCGATGGAAAAAGCGATGCTCACCTGCTGTGAGGAACACGGCATTACCACGGAGCATCTGTTCGGTGGGGAACTGATTACGGAGTATCCTTTTACCAACGAGCTGAAAATGATGGGGCATGTTTGGCGTAGAGACGGCAGGATTGTGATTGCTGCCAAGGGCTCGCCGGAACGCCTGCTGACCATTTGCGAAATGACGGACGCCGAGCATGAAGCCGCCGAGCGAAAGATTACCGAGCTGTCAAAGCAGGGGCTTAGAGTGATTGCCGTAGGTGTGCAGTCGCCTGAAAGCGACTGCGACATTCCGAAAGCCATCACTGACTGCCGCCTGACGCTGCTTGGATTAATCGGGCTTGCCGACCCGCCCCGTGAGGGCGTAGCGCAGGATATTGCTACCTGTAACAAGGCCGGCATCCGTGTGGTGATGATTACAGGGGATAACGGGGTCACTGCCGCTGCAATCGCACAAAGGATTGGCCTTTCCCATGACGGAAGCACCATCACCGGCGATATGCTGGAGCAGATGAGCGATGACGAGCTGCGGGAAGCCGTTAAAACGGTCAGTATTTTCTCACGTGTTATCCCTGAGCATAAAATGCGCATTGTCAAGGCATTTAAAGAAAACGGTGAAATTGTCGCCATGACCGGAGACGGGGTCAACGATGCACCGGCACTGAAATATGCCGACATCGGCATCGCTATGGGCGAGCGGGGAAGCGAGGTTTCCCGTGAAGCCGCCGACCTGATTCTGATGGATGACAACTTTACTACCATTGTGGAAACCGTTAAGGACGGGCGGCGTATCTATGATAATATCCGTAAGGCTGTGGGCTATGTGTTCACGATTCATATCCCCATCATGCTGTCCTCTCTGCTCGCCCCCCTGCTGGGAATTAACCCTGCCGCACTGATGCTGCTGCCGCTTCACGTGGTACTGATGGAACTGATAATTGATCCGACCTGCTCGATTGTTCTGGAGCGCCAGCCCGCTGAAAGAGATATTATGGAGAGGGCTCCCCGTGACCCAAAGAAAAAGCTGATCAGCGCGTCAGATCTCTGTAAAAGCATCTTGCAGGGACTTGTGATTTTCGCCGCTTCCTTTGGAACCTATTATGTGGTGCTTGGGGGCAATACGGAAAATGCTTCGCTTGCCCGCGCAATGGGGCTTGCCATCATCATGCTCTCCAATCTTTTTCTTGTTCAGGTTAATAGCTCCGATCACGACTTTGCATGGCGATCTTTCCTGCGCCTTTCTCATGATAAGGTGATGTGGGCGGTTAATATCGGCACGATGCTGATGCTGCTGGTTATTCTTTACACACCCTTAAATGGGCTTTTAAAGTTGGGTTCGCTGTCGTTTTCGCAGCTGTGTATGGTGCTTGCCATTGCCGCAGCCTCTGTGCTATGGTATGAGTTGGTGAAGCTGGCAAAGCGGCTGTCCGCCAAAAGATAAAGCAAGAGCGGCGTTCAACTAATCCATGAACGCCGCTTTCTTGATGCATATTTCAGTTCAATCGCCCCTCGCGTCTGTCTCCGCTTTTGTACGGTGAATGGTTCCATACACCCGTTGGCAACATTACATCCCAAGGATCGTCCAGATGTAAGTCGGAGCTGTAAGGGTGAACACCAAACAGGCGAATAGAATCGCCGGAGCCGCCCACTCAAACTGACCATGCTTGCGATAGTCGAAGTATGCCATCCCTAATTTTGCAAAGAAGAACACCGCCAGAATGAGGTCAATTGCGGGAAATACCACCTTGTTGACCACCGTCTTAATCTGCCCGGAGGCGTCGTTCCATGTGCCCTCAATAGCTCCTGCAACATCGCCATTTGCCGCAAAAGCGGTTGTGCTAAAGAGCATGGTCACCATGAGGACGAGGATAAGCATAAGAGCAATTTTCCTATACCTTTTCATAAAAACCACCTTTCTAAAAATCAAGAAAAGGCCGCAGAATTGCTCCTGCGACCTTGTTCTTTTTTTGTATTTATAGTTTCATTGTCATATCCATGCCCGGAGTCTGTTCCTCCAAGAGCGGGGACACTTCAATCACCTGGGGGTTCTGATGAAATTTCAGGTCACCGCGGAAGCCTTTCTTCAATAAGCTGAATTCTTCAGCCTCCGCAAGTATTTCGGAAGGACAGCCGGGTGGCATCTCCTGATTCCATTTCACCCATTCCCCATTTTGATGCCGTTGTTCCAGCTTTAGGATGATGTAATCCTCTGGTACAAAAGCGGGATATCTCTGTAAAAATCCCCGTGTATCAACGTAGGGATGACCTTCTTTCATGACGGTCATTTCCATAAACCGCAAGGTGTCTGCGAGAGAAGTGCAGAACCAGCACTCACGATCTCCAAATCGCCGGATGCGCCCATCCTGCAAGATTGCATCCAGCCGATCCTTTTTCGTGTAGTGGTATAGGCTGCCTTTTGGTGCCTCAATTCGTTCATATGACATTGTGTCCTCCCTGCTATGGTTTCTTAGGAGCGACGTGCCAGTCCTGCCACAAGTTGCCCCTTATGGTCAGGCTGCCTGTAAGGTTGGCCGACAGCATTCCATCCGGAGTCCACCCATCTATGAACCATGTATTGACGGTATAGGCTCCGTCCGGCATCCAAATCGGGCTGAAATGGGTGCGGTTTTTGTAGGTAGAGTAAGGATTTTTCTGAAACTCAAACCGCCCCGATCCCATTCGCTCCAAGAGCCGCCAATAGGTTTCATAGGCAAATTCGGGAAAATAGCTGACCGCATTCTGCGGCTGGGTAACCGCCGAGCTTTGGTTGGAGCTGATACTTCCGGTGGCGGTCTGGTTGATGCCATATCCCGATTTCATCGTTCTTCCGCTGGCAGTCGGATTCATGCTGTCGCATTTGATGCTCATGGCAGCGGTCAGGCTGGCGCTGTAACGGTCCAGAACAAACTCCCACCATCCGTGATCGCACCAATATCCGTTATCGTTTCCTTCATCGTCATAATCACTGTGCCATACCCAATATTCCTGCCACCACGGTCGCCAGACACTCCAGCTTGCCGAGCTTTTTACCGCTCTGTTTGGTATGGCAGAAGCACGGAAGCTATCATTGCGGTCATCAGCTACGGGATTGGGCGGAGGGTTCTTATCAAGGTCAAGGATTTTGATGTTGAGGGTCGTTTTCGCCGTACTGCCGGGACCGGATACCGTCACCTGGATTGTCATGCTCTGTTCGGTATCAGGGGTTTTCCACTTCACCCACGCAAGCTGGCTATCGCCTTCGGGATAGTAGACATTGCCCACGCTGTAGGTTTGCCCGCCGATGTTGAAACTGACACGGGTGAACCTGTCGGGATCGGACTGACCACCGCTGACTCTGACCGCCGTGATGACGTCCGTATTTACACGGTACTCATAATCGAAGGCGTCAATCTGAGGTTCCTCCGGTTTTTCGGTGAATCGGACGATACCAAGCCCAAGGCTGGACTTGATATCCGCATTGGATGCGGCGCTGTTCTTGCTGCCTCCCCATGCGGGATAGCCGAGGTCGCCTACCTCCAAAAACATGGCAAGGGGCAGATTCTTGTGGGTAAGAGACACCATTCTTCTGCGGAGCAGACCGCTAACCTGTTCATCATACAGGGCGGCTTCGGTAGCAGTGGTGGCAATCATAACCCCCTCAAATTTGTAGTAGGCAATGGGCTCCAAAAGGATTTTATACTCACCGCCGATGAGAACATCGTAATTCATACCTGTTACATCTGCAATGCGTTTGATGACATATTCCGAGCAGAAATACTTCTTGATGGCGGCAATATTGTTGCTTCCGTTGGTGCTGATAATGCGGGGTATGGTTTGGGCTGGATTAATATAATGGTACACACTTGTAGTAGGGCTCAATTGCTGACCGGAGCTATAGGAAAGTTTGCTTACCTTTCCAAAATGAACACGAATATTGTCCGGCTTCTTATTTGTAAAATCTACCGGCGTGGTGACCGCTGCGTGATCACTTGCCTGAACCACAGTAATACGCACACCCTCGTTACCGCCGCTCCATGTGTTGGTGCTGGTTCCACTGCCCATGCCTCCACCACCGCCATCAATATTTCCGCTGCCGCCGGTATCAGCGAATGCGGTTAGGGGGCAGAATAGGCAAAGCACCAGCATAAGACTGGTTATGCTCTTGAATAATTTCTTCATTGCGGCCTCCTTTTTGCCAAAGTAAAGGCACGGTCTGTTTCAACCGTGCCTTGTGAAAGTATTCTGTTATTCCCCCATATTGCCGACTTGTTTATTGATATCGCCGTCACCGTCTACAGTTGTGCCTTGACCTCCACCGCCGTTATCGTCAATCCACCCGAAACCCGGCACATAAATCTTGCCGTCCTTGGTTTCGCCGCCCTGCGGCTGATTGTTGTTTTTGGGGGTATCCTTGGGCTTTTCCACCTTATCATGGTCGACAGGCTTGGGAGGCTCCGTGACCTTTTCGCCGTCAGGTTTCTGCGTGGGGTCTTTGAGCTGTTCCTCAGTATATTCCGGCTTGGTTGCATCGCCTTGGATGTTCTGCTCCTTGCCACTGAAAACCGCACCGTTGTCGATGTTTGTCGGTTGGGTGGTATCAGGCGGGGTTACGGTGACCTCTTTTTCTTTCTCTGTGCTATCCGGCACCCTGGGGTCCACCGTTACATTGCTCCCCTCGGAGCTTTGGGGCAAGGGTGGGGTATCCACCGGCTTTGGGGAAATAAACTGCTGTCCGATCAGCACCACAAGCACCGCACAGAGGGCGAGGCATCCGGTTACGGCCAGCCATTTCTTCGTTTTAGCATTCATATTTTTCATAAGAGTGTCCTCCTATTTGTTAAATTTTGATAGGTTCCTGTTAAGTCACACCCTACCACGAACTTTGCAAAAAGTCTATCATTATTCCAATAAATTCTCCGCAGGGTTAAAACCTCGGTGTATATCCGGCGCTGGTCTTGACTTTGATTGTCATAGGGGGCAGCAGTTTTCCGCCAAAAGACACGGGAACCTCCAGCATGATGGTGCTGTCAGCTTCAAAGCGAGAGGAGGTTTGGTCGCCCGACGCAAAGGGAGCGTTTCGGATATCCACCTCCAGATTCCACACCTTAAATTCCAACTTGCCGTCCGGAGTGCGTTTTTCATGATAGCCGCCGCTGTAGGAAAGACCGAGTACACCATCCAGCCTGTCATAGATATCGCCGTAATCAATGCTTTCCTCAAAATCCTCGGCGATAGGCTGGTAGGCTCCCGAATAACCCTCCCGCACGCCGTGGTACACATCGTCGTAATTGTCGTTGACGGTGGAGATAACAGCGGTCTGCACCGCATCCCGCACACCCTGCGCTACGATCACAAGCCGGAAATACTCTGAAATACCGGTAAAGATAATCAGCAGCGACAAGGCGATGGCAATGATGAGCGGGAAGCCTGAGCCGCTTTTTCCTTGTAGGATTTGCTTGATTTTTTCCGTCATTTCCAGTAGACCTCACTTTTTCCCGCCGCATCTGCTCTCAGCGTAATGGGGAACGAGCCAAATCCGGCAAAAAGCCCGATGTTGGTCTGGTAGGTGACCGTCACCGTGACTTCTTCATTGAGCTGAATCCTGCCCGTCTTGGACCATGTCACGGTGGGGGGCAGTCCGGTTTTTTCCCGCAGGAATTGTTCACGGCGGCTGGTTTCGCTGCCAATCTGCCCGGAGATTTCCGCCTCCCGAATGAGTTCCACGGCAAAGGTGTCAATCTGCTGTTTTTGGATATACACCGGGAACACCTTCACCGCAAGAGCGATAACCAGCATGGCGCACAGCACCAGCACCGCCACATCAATGTAGCCTTCACCAGCTTTGCTTTTCAGTATTTTCAGCACATGGTCACCCCCTGTTCAAAGGGCACCTGCTCCTGTTCCGGCTCCCGGATATAATCGATTAATATTCGCCATGTACCCTTACTGAAACTGGCACTATGGATTTCCTGATTCAGCAGTTCTTCTGCGGTAATTTCCATAGCATATTCAGGATCACCGGGATGCCCTTTTATCCCCTGCCCGGAGAGCAGAAGCTGTGCTTCTTCCGGCGTTAGGTACACAAAGCCGCCGGGAGTCATCATGTCAAGATTGGCACAGGGATGGCGTTCAATGAATTCCCGCACAGTGATTTTTTTGTCTGTTGCGGGACCCGGCGTATATTCCGGGTCAAGAGCATAATCCTGTTCCGCTGTACCCTTGTCCATCAGACTCCAGAGCGCATGATTGAGTTCTTCGCTGAAATCCACCGATTGCTCCGATATCCACTGATCCCTTGCGACCTCCAGCGGGTTTTCAAAACACAGGAGGTATTCCATATAGTCCTCCGGGTACCCGCCACCGTACAGCTCGTTATAGACAAAGCGGGTGGCAGTAATCTCATCGCTTTTTCCGATGAGAACGCCTTTGGAAAGTCCGTCCAGCTCACGGAGGTAATCGTTCCAGTTGCGGTCAAGCTTTTCCCGAAACGCATCTATCATCTGTTCTCGCTGCATTTGCGCACCTCCTTAAAACATCCCGCCGAGGGATGTGATGATTTCATAGACAATAATCGCCATGTAGGTCATGAGAAAGCACATGAGCATGGCAAAGGAGAACACCCGGATTTTCGGCGGGATCTTCATGGCCTGCGCTTTCAGCCGCTGAAGCTCCAGCTGCTTCATGTCGTGGGCCAGCATCTGAAAATACATCCCGCCGTCGTCCCCGCGCAGTACGCCGATCAGCCCTCTGGTAATATCCGAGAGCATGGGCGAATTGAACCTTGCCTCAAAGCGGGTTAACGCCGCCTCATAGCTGGAGGAACGCATATCCGCCGTGAGGATGTCCAGCTCCGCCGCAAAGTCCTCGCCTGCGTTTTTCTTGAAATTCTCCAGCATGGACAGCACATCCCGGCTGGCTTTCAGCTCCTGGGTGATGGTTGCAACGAAACGAGGCAATTCCTGTTCGATTTTGCCTCGTTTCGCTGCCAGAGCCTCGTCCGCCTTGCGTATCTCTTTGAAATAGACCAGCACGGCAGCGAACAGTACAATGGGCGCCAGCAGTGGGAGGACGATAAGGCAGGGAATGATGCAAAGCGCAATACTCATCGCCTTGACGATTGCCATTGCCGTGAACAGCTCCGGCGAATCAGAAAGCCCTGCCGCCGACAGCACATTTTCCATTCTGCTTTTCTTGTACTCATCCATGTGGATATACCGGGAGAGCCGGACGGCGGCGTTTCGCAGCAGTGCATCGGTGGCTTTGGGTTTTGCCTTGGCCTGCTTACCCGCCGACAGCATCGCCTTTTGGGTGGCGAGAGTGGGCAGCCGCAGCAGATCGGCGGCAATGAAAAAGAGCCCTGCCGATAGGAGGACTCCGAATAAAAAGATGTAGATTGTCATGGGTGTCCTCCTATCTTCGATATTCGATGGGCTGCGTGAGCTTGATGACAAATGCCGTAGAAACGAAAATCACGGCGGCGCAGATGGTCAGAATAATCTGCCCCAGCGGTGTGTGCATCAGCGTGTGGTACCAATCCTTGTTCAAAAAATACATGAGCGGGATATTGCCGACGACGAGAATCTGCATGATGATGAATTCCTTTCTCGGCTCAAACACCATGTTTTCCAGCTCACCGTTAACCACCCGCATATCGGACAGCTTGCTGACAATGGGCGTCAGGGTGGTCTTGAGGCTGCGGTCGTGCTGGCAGGCAATGAGGGCATCGCACCATTCGACATATACAGCGTTGTCGATGCGGTCTTTCAGGTCATGGAGCGTTGCCGTCACATCGGGGTCAACCAGCCTGACACGGGACACAAACCCTTTGAAAACCGATAGCACGGGAGGGTTAAGATACGGCAGATTTTCCTCCACTGCCGTTAGGATGTCCTCGTTTCTGAGGTAGGCTGTGGTGATGATACTGAGCGCCGTTTCCAGCTCCGCCGCAATATCCCGCTTGAAGTGGCTGGCTGTGAGCTTTACCCACCAG
>CALLZZ010000347.1 GCA_937858235.1 uncultured Clostridia bacterium | reverse complement strand
CCTACCATCAACGGCTTTGCCAATTGATGGTAGGTTCTTTGTGAAAACCGTGGAAAAAAAATTTCTCGAACCCCCCGTAAAAAATGGCGATCCGTTAAAAAATCAAGCAGCAGTTTTACCTCTGAGGATAAAACTGTAGACCCTAATAAAGACTTTTAATATTATATCAGGAAAATCTAATATAAGCAACTCACGGCCTTATCCAAAATTATTGGTAGTTGTTCAGCAGTTATGCCGAAGGAGAACCTGTTGACATTTTTTTGCAAACTATATATGCTTGTGGTGTCGAATGCAGAGAGGCGCTTTGTATTCGGTGAGCCTCGATCCTGGCTCTGCGGATTATAATAATGTGCAAAGACACAAGTTGTTCCGGCGCAAAACTGCCCTCGTCAATTCGGCGGGGGTGTTTTGTTTTATTGCGCTTATAAAAAGCTCCCAGAGATTTTCCATTCGAGGTCGCATACCGGGCGGAAAGTTTTGCGGTGGTTTCAGCTTCTCAAACCACAATACACGAGGTGAAGGATCAGGTGAATGGTGATTGATGAAACTGAGCGGAGGCGGATCGTCATCTGCTTTGCGTTTAGCCTGCCGGTTGCACCCTCTCCATGGGGAGACCGCGGTAGATAAGCTGCCCGTTCTGCTGGGCATATCAACTCCTTGGCGGAGCGGTTCACACGCTGGCACAAACGGCGCACACGCCGTTTCAACGGTTGCTGTAGTGTCTACGCCCGTATTGGACGATATATCGCTTACAGGGGTAATATCGGGTTCAGTGTTTTCAGCAGGACTTTCTTCATTATATAAAATATCAAAGGCATTTTCCTGAATGGCTTTCATGAGGGCCAGCTTGGAAAGATTCTGTGCTGCCGCAAGGTCAATATAAAAAGAGCGCTGCTCATCGCTTTCGCAGCACTCCAGTATAACGGCGTTTTGCGTCCAGCTCAGAGACTGCGCTTTTTCCATGAGAGCCGGTTCGTTTGCGTAGGTGCGGTAAAAGTCACGCATCCTGCGGAGATTGCGAAGGGAGAAGCCTTTCAGCAATGGGAACCGGATGGCGAGGGTTTCGGCCAAGTGAGCGACAAAGGCTTTTTCCCCCTGGCGGCAGATGCATCGGCCGATCAGGGTATAAAGCTCCATCAGAGATTGGTTGGATGGCTTGTCATAGCTTTCGTAGCAAGCGATTATGGCAGATGCGATCTGTTCCATATAGAGGGGACTATCATTTTTCAGTGATTTCATGGGCTTCTCCTTTCCGGCTCGTTGTAAGCCTGTTTTTATGTACCCGGCAGAATCAGCTCTGCCGGTGATATTTTAAGAGGGTATCAGTAGCTTTGCTCCATTTCAAAGCCGCAGTCCTGCTCCTGGGCATCTTCGACAAAGGTGATGTTGACATATTCTCCGATGATGCAAAGCGCGTTGTCATAGCTGCCGCTGGCGGTGATCCGCTCCCGCATTTCTTTTGCCTGATCCCCAAGTCCGTTTTCCTTCAATGTTCGGGTGGCGATGCCCATCAGATTGAAAATATTGCCGTCCTGCCCGATGAGGGCGCAATCGGGTTTTTCCTTTTGAACAGGCGGCCCGTTCATATCGACACCCAGCCGGTTGGGGAGATAATCACTCAGCCAGGTGCCGCCAAAGGTTGCATGGCTCTGCAGCCGCCACATGGCGAGCTTTCCTATGTCCAGATCCATATTTTCCATTGACAACAGCAGATTGGTACAGCCGTTATGCTCAAAGACGGAAACATCTTTGAACGTATCGCCGTTTTGCAGGATGCCCTCCTGAGTCAGCAGTTCATTGATGCCCTTTACCCATTCCGAGAGGTCACCGCCACAGCCCTGGATAACAAGCCCCTCACGGTCTGTCATGGTACGGAGTTCGTCTGTTGTAATATGCTTCATATCGTTCCTCCATTCGTTTCCTGTAGTTTGAAAAGTTATAAGTGGGAGTAATGCGGGACTAATTCATAGCCGGACCGTTTTGCTGATTTGAATTGGGATCATCCGCCTGCTGGCCGTCCTTTTCCATTTCCGGCTGTTCCGGAGAGCAATGGTTCAGAAGATCCTGCACCCTCCACGGGACATTGTCGAAATCCACATGAATATCCCCCTCGACAGGGACGGTGTACCAGTATTCGTAAGGAATATATACGGTTGACAGGTACTTGGACTCTGCGGCCGAGATATGTTCGCCTCCTTGTTCAATGACGCCCTTGGGCGTCAAAAAGAAGGTTCCCCAATGCTCGCCGGAGGACTCCAGATCAAGGGTTACGATGCCCAACCCGATATGGCCGGTGCTGCGGCCTCGAATGACAGCGGGAAGATCAACGATTTCATAGGTGTAGTCGTCGAAATATTCCGTGCCGTATACGTCAATGCAAAGGTCATGCATCCGTTTCAGTATCTCTTTGGCATAGCTGAAATCATCCGAATTGCAGGAGTGGTCCAGCTTTGCGAACTCCACTGTCGGAAGCATAGCGTTCAGGCGGTCTATATAGACCGCCCGCAAATCTTTTTCTTCCATTCTATTTCACCCTCATTCCATTTTCATGCCGAACTGCTCGGATTCACTTTCCTGCAGTTCGGTTTGTTCCGGGCGCGAGATCACGGAAAAGCTGTCCTCGCCTGGAATGACGCCGAGAGTGCGCCCATTGTCAAATGTACAGTGAAGCGTTCCAATGTCATCCACAACATTCACCGTTCCCTCCGTACCGGGCAGAATGGGGGCATAGGGGTCATCCATTCCAATCAAACGGATGCGGGTTCCCTGCGGGTATTGCTCCTTGATACGTTGTACCTGCTTGTGGTCCATAAACATCACGATTCCTCCTATCAGGCCATCTCATGGCCCTGTTTTGATTGGCTGCCGTCCGCAGCCTTGATAGCCTCATATTCGGCTATCAGCTTTTCAGGCTCTTTGTATTCATGGGTGAACACGGGTCGGCCCAGCACTTTCTCCACCGCTTCCTGATAAAGCTCCAGAGGCATGCAAAGCCGATCTTCATATAATTGAAACTCCACAATTTCCTGTGGGGATTTCCCCTCGTACCAGAGGCTTTCAGTCTTGGCAATCGCCTCTCTCGGCGTCATACTCTTTTCCTCCATATGTTTCCTCATTGTATTTCCACCATCTGCTCCCATTGCAGAATGAATCGTCCCTCAATAGTGCGGTTGTCATGGTGGTGCCCGAAAAACCAATAGTCGAAGCTGCACCGGCGTTTGACCGTTTCCAAGAAGCCGGTCAGACGGTCCGGCTTGTAGGGATGGCATACCTGTGCCGCAATGCTGTCGGGAGCGCAGTGGGTCAGGATGCAGTCCACATGCCAGCCGGCGTTCTCCAGATTCTTCAGGGCCGTTTCGTATTCCTCATCGCAGGGCAGTTCCTCTTTCCACCATGAAATATGGTTGATACGGTACAGCGCTTTGTGTCTGTCCAGTACCTGCTTGCGATACAGGAAGTCGGGATCGTCCGTCTTTAGTATGCCTGCGCTGATATCGTGGGAGACAGCGCCGCCCATTGTAAAAAAGGTCATCCCGCCGATCTCAAAGACCTGCCCGCGCATCAAGTGCAGGATATGCTCCCGCACCTGATAGACATCGCCGCCCTTCCATTTCATGGTCGGAAAACGGTTCAGCAGGTCAAAGTTTTCGTGGTTGCCGTCTATAAACAGCGTGGTGAACGGCTGATTGTTCAGCCAGTCCAGATCCCGGTTCGATTGGGGTGTTTCATCCCATATCCCAAAATCGCCGCAGACAATAATATAGTCATCCCGGCACAGGCTCTACCCTGCGGGAAAGTATTCCTTTTCAAATCTGCGGAAATTACCGTGGGTGTCTCCTGTAATATAAATCATGGTCGGTTCCTCCGTTACATGATCTGCTCGATTTCCGTTCCATCCTTGAAACGGATAAGCAGTTTATCTTCACCCAGCACTTTGATGGCGCCGATGAGCTGCCGCACCGTCAGCTCGTCAAAGCAGGTGATTCCAGTGTCCACTTTGTCCAGCTCAGCGGCGATCTGCTCGGCTCGTTTATCTGCCTGTGCGATGCCCTGCTGGTTTTTTTCCAGCTCGTTGCGTTTTGATACCAGTGCGGAAAACTCCATGCTGACTTCATTCAAGTCCTCATCGTATTGGGTGGAGTTTGCGCCCACAGACGCTGCGAATTGGAGGAGCTCATATTGCCGTGCCCGCAGCTCCGACAGTCTGCTGTCGATGGCTGCGATGCTTGTTTCTCCGCTGTTCCCTGAAAGGGCGGACAGGATGCTGTCCTGCAGCAGAGATTTCATGGTTTTCAGGCTGAACATTTCGTTCATGGCAGAGACCACGGCGGTGTGGATTCGCCCTTCTTCCAGCGTAGGGGAATCCTTGCAGAACTTTTTGCCGTTCTCCAGCCGGTTGATGCACCGCCAGACGATTTTCTTGCCCTCCGGCCTCGTCCATGTGACACGGCGGTAGGGGCTTCCGCAGTTCCCGCAGGATAAAAGTTCGGTCAGCACATACTTGCCGCTGTACTTGGCAAGCTCGGTTTTAGCGTTTGCGCTGACCTTTCTCAGGCTGGAACGGCGGGCCATTTCCTCCTGCACCCGCTGGAAGGTCAGCTTGTCGATGATGGCGGGATGGCAGTTCTCGACATAATATTGGGGAAGCTCTCCGTTGTTCTTCTTTGACTGGCGGGTGAAGAGGTCAGCGATGAAGGTTTTTTGTAGCAGGGCGTCCCCGATGTATTTTTCGTTTTTAAGCATGCCGCGGATGACGCCGTCATTCCATTTCTCCTTGCCCCGCACCGTTTTGATGCCGTCCGCCTCAAGGTCAGCGATGATTTTAGCGACGCTGTGCCCGACCAGATATCGGGAGAAAACCCTGCGGACGATTTCCGCTTCCTCCGGGTCAATTTCCGGCAGATCGTCCTCGCCCTTGCGGTAGCCGAGGAATCCCGCATAGTGGTAGTAGACCTTGCCGTCCTTGAAGTTCTTGCGGTGACCCCAGCGGATATTGCCGCTCATGGATTCGCTCTCGGCTTGAGCCTGGCTCATCATGAAAGTGAGGATCATCTCATTGTCCATGTAGAGGGTGTTGACATTCTCCTTTTCAAAGAAAACCCCAACGCCCATTCGCTTGAGCTTGCGGACATAGTCGAGGCCGTCCAGCGTATTCCGGCAGAACCGGGATACCGATTTGGTGATGACCAGATCCACCTTGCCTTTTTCACAGGCTTTGATCATCCGCAGGAAATCCTTGCGCTTTTTGGTGGAGGTTGCGGTTTTGCCCTCGTCCGCGAACATATCCACCATGGTCCACTCTTGCTGGGCGGCGATTTTTTCGGTGTAATATTCAATCTGTGCCTGATAGCTGTCAAGCTGTTCCTCGGAGTTGGTGGAAACGCGGCAGTAGGGCGCTACCCGCAGGCGCTGTTTGCGGATATCCTTTTGGTTGTGTTTGGGATCGGCGGGAATCACCGTGACTTTTCTCACTGCGCTTTCGGGCATTCTGCATCCTCCTTTCCATCTGCTTCAAGGGTTTTTCCGTTGATGAGCTGCAAGCGGAGACCGTCGTGGGCGGTAAATTGGATTTCCTGTACTGCGGTTGTAAAAAGCTCTCTGAGAAGTTCCGCATTGATAGATTGGGTGAGGATTTTTTCCTTCAGTCTCTGCATCTGATAATAAGGCATAGAATCAGGCAGTCCGCTGTATTGCTCGGCGGCACAGGCCAGTATCAGCATTTTGGTGTACTCCGGTCCCGGCTCCGCTTTGTTCAGCTCCCGGAGGACCTCGTTCTGGATGCGTACCGCCTCCAGCGTCGTCTCATTTGTATTTTGCGGCAGGGACCATTCTAAGAGGTTCGGGGTCTGCGCCAGCACATCCAGCCTTTCGGATAGGGCTGTGCGGATGTCCTCGTCCTCTATGTAACGGCGGTTGGTACAGCCCTCCTTTTCGCAGTACCAGCGGGGCTTTCCCCCAGCTCTGGTATCGCGGATCATCCTGCCACCGCACACGCCGCAGACCGCCTTTTCACGGATGGGCTTGATGTAGTCCGGGCAGGGTGTATAGGTATTCTTTTCTCCCCTGACAAGCTGGGCCTGCAGAAAGGCTTCCGGCTCAAGGATGGGGGGATATTCCTTTTCCCCAAGATAGCGTTCGTTTTCAAGGATGCGTTTAACCATGTGCTTGTTCCATTCAGTCGTGTGGCTGTGGTAACGAAGCCCCCGGCGCATCATTTCAGCGGCAATTTTGCTGTAGGCCATGCCGTCCGCATAAAGCCTGAAAATCTCTTTGACCGCCGCCGATTCTTTGGGGCTGCATTGTATCTCTCCCTTTTTCATGGTGTACCCAAAGGGGATTTTTCTCTGCCATGCCATATTACCGCACCGTCCTTTCCATGGTTTCTTTCAGCGTCAGACCGTTGTAAAGGCTTATACTCATCGCCGTTTCCGAAGAGATGGTGATGCTCTCCACCAGCGTTTCAAACACTTCCTCCGTGAGTTCCTCCAGATATTCGGGGCTGTCCTCCAGATAATCCAGCATGGCTTGGGTGGCTTTGATTTGGCTGTCCTCACCGTTGGCCTCCATGATGCGGCGGCGTTGACGGCGCAGCTCCCGGAGCTTAAAGTCAATTTCGCCGGTTTGGGATAAATAAAGAGCAGAATCTACGTATCCCTTCGACTTGAGTCGAACAAGAACGAGATTCTGCTCGGTTAACTGTGCTATTTCCTTATCTATGTCGTTAATCTTTCGATTGGAACGGAGTTCCTTTTCTCTCAGCTCGGTGAGCTGTCTTAGGAGCGGTGACAGGATTTGCTCACGGTGCCGTTTCAGCTTGTGGTACATTCGGAGGATTGCCGTGATAATCTGTTCCTCCGGTACCTGAGAAATCGGGCAAAGGTCTTTATGGCTGTCATGTCTCCGGCAAGCCCAGTAGACCTTTTCATTGACGATTTTTCTTCGGAACAGGGTACCGCAGTTTCCGCAGTGGAGTTTCTTTTTCAGCAGTGCGGAGGAAACCGTGCCCGCTATCTGCAACCTACGGGTTTCCAGAAGTGCCTGCACCCGCTGGAATTCATCCTTGGAGACAATCGGCTCATGGCAGTTCTCCACGAAGTATTTGGGCCTCTCTCCTTTATTCCGCACCTGCCGGAAGGGGATGTCGTTGGTAGCGAAGCTCTTTTGCCAGACCATATCCCCGGTGTAAGAGATGTTGGTCAGGATATACCCTATCGTGGTTGAATACCACATCTTTCGGTCTTTTGTGCGTGGGATGCCCAGCCGGTTCAGCTCGTTTGCGATATCTTCCTTGCCCTGACCGCTCAGATAGGCGGTGAAAATGCGGCGCACCACCTCGGCCTGCTCAGGGATGATTACCAGGGTGCGTTCCTCCAGCTTATAGCCGTAGGGGGTTGTCGGTGAAACGTAATCGCCCTTTTCCATTCGGATGCGGACGCTGATCCGCATATTGTTCGAGTGGTTTTGGGATTCCATCTGCGAGAAGGCGCCGTAAATGGTGGCGATCTGCTCCGAGGTCATTTTGCCGGTGTCGATGTTCTCCTTCTCGAAGTGGATGGCGATGCCCAACCGGAGGAGCTCCCTCACATACTGGATATACTCCTTGGTGTTCCTCGCAAAGCGGGATATGGATTTAACGAGGACGCGGTCGATTTTTCCGTCCCGACAGTCCTGTATCATGCGGTTGAAATCGTCCCGTTTGCTTGCCACAAGGCCGGTGATTCCTTCGTCAGCGTAGATGTCCGCCAGCTCCCAGCCCTCATGAGTGGCAATGTTTTTGGTGTAGTAATCCACCTGTGCGATATAGGAGTTCTGCTGGTCTTCCGAGTCGCTGCTCACACGGGCGTATGCCGCCACACGGAGCTTTGCCATCTCTTGCGATTTTGCTGATATGACAGTGATTTTCGGCGGTTCCGCCGATGCTAAATTGGGGTTATACATCTTTTTCCCCTCCTTTCAACGACATACACTACCACACCTCCCTGCACATAGCTACTGAATCATTGAAAACAAACAGAAAACAAGACAGGGGGTCAGCAAGGGGCGATAATGGTGGGCCGCAGCCTGCGTTCCAAGTCCTTTTTGACCTTTTCGATTTCCGACTCCGTCATGCCCTTGGCGGCCGCAAGCTGCACGAGCTGCTGCAGGGCGGCAACGAACATGAGGTTATCGGTTACCTGGGTGTTTGTCATGGCGTTTCCCTCCCAAATAAAAAAATCGCCGGACTCAGTCCGACGCTGATAGAAAGTGCCTGGTTGATTTCTTCCATCTCCTGCTCGTCCAGCCTGCCGATAAAGCCCCGAAGCCGGATCCGGTCAATGGTGCGTATCTGCTCCAGAAGTGCAAAGGACTCCCTGGACAATTTGCCCACACCGGTAATAGCTGTATGAGTTGGCAAGGGCTTTTTCGGCCTGCCGGTGATGGCACAGACGATGGTGGTGGGGCTGTGGCGGTTTCCGATATTGTTTTGCAGGACAAGTACGGGGCGGATGCCTCCTTGCTCACAGCCCACAACGGGGTTTAAATCGGCGTAGTAAATATCGCCGCGGCTGATCTCTTGCTTTATTGTGTCCAAAACTTTGCACCTCCTTGATGTGAAATCCTCTTTTTTCTTAATGACACAAATATAGGGACCGCTCCGCTGTGAAGGCAGAGCGATCCCCATCGCTTCTGACATTAAGTCATTTTACTGTAATCAAGGCGCTTAATTCGACACTACTCCCCAAGCGCACTGTGCAAAGCAATGCCTTGCACAACAAAGGCGACGGCCTGAACTGCGGCTGGCTTCACCGCATCATGGGAATTCCACCCCCGCCAGGATCTCTGCCGGCTGCCCTCA
>CALLZZ010000346.1 GCA_937858235.1 uncultured Clostridia bacterium | reverse complement strand
GACAGACAGACAGACAGACAGACAGACAGACAGACAGACAGACAGACAGACAGACAGACGCAGAATTACGCCTTACTTCCGAATCATCATCAGACGGAAGATGTAACGGCGTTATGGGCGTGCCAATCACATTCCTGTTCAGACATAGCCCGGAGCAGTTTGAGATTATCGGAGCAACCGAGAGCGAGGGAAAGGGTGTGTCCGCAGGATTGTGGGACGCAGACAGTGGAATTGCACAACCTGTCGTGTGCGGCGAGAGAAGATATAAGAGATTGTTTATCAAGCATAAAGTGTAATGGTGTTATGGGTGTTCCTATAACCTATCTTTCCAGACATTGCCCAGAGCAATTTGAAATTTTAGGTATTACGCTTGGAAACACTGTTGCTTATGAAATGACAACAATTTATGAAAATGCCATTCAGCATAATAAGGACGGAAGTACACAAAGCGGAAGTAAAGTAAATACAAGGGCGGCTATCGCCGTCAAAGAAAAACCTGTTGGAACGGTATATTATACGGCTGATAATGCGAATGGATACTTATTAAGCATATTCCCGCGCATACTTATCCGCAGGATAAGCAAGGAGTGATAAATAGTGATTACTACATTACGAACAGATATAACCATTGAACAAATCTGTAAGGGGTTTGTCTACAACGAATTAGAGGGCAAAGGGCTTTTCGGGCTTTCTGGTAAACTTGTTATTCAGCCGGAATATCAGCGCAATTATCTGTATGCAAAACAGAAAAAGGAAGAAGCCGTTATACAATCCGTGCTGAAAGGCTACCCGTTGGGACTGATTTATTTTAACAAAGTCGGCGCAGATAAATATGAAGTCCTTGACGGACAGCAACGCATTACCAGTTTAGGGCGGTTTTTAACTGGGAAATTTCCGCTGATTGACGCAAGTGGTATGCCCCATTATTTTGCAGCCATGCCTGACGACCAAAAAAAGATAATCAATGAAACAAAGCTGACTATTTATATTTGCGAGGGTACAGAAACCGAAATAAAAGAATGGTTTAAGACAATCAACATTGCAGGCATACCCCTAAACAAGCAGGAAGTCGCAAACGCTGTTTATTCTGGTACTTTTGTCACAAAGGCAAAGGAAGAATTTAGCAATAGCCAAAATGCCAACATTCAGAAATGGAGTGCATATATCAAGGGCGACATATTGCGTCAAGAGTATTTGCGCGTAGCCCTTGAATGGGTGTGCAAGAGTGCAGCGGACGAAGATGTTGAAAGCTACATGAGCAGGCACCGTTTAGATACGAATATAACAGAATTGAAAGCGTATTTCACAAGCGTCATTGACTGGATTTCAGGCACTTTCACCGATGTGGAAAGCGAAATGCGCGGACTTGAATGGGGAAAGTTGTACGAAACCTATCATAGCACAGCATTTGACCCTGCTACTGTTTCCGCAAAGGTACATGAACTTTATGCTGACGGTGCAGTAAAAAAGCGGGCAGGCATATTTGAATACATTTTGGGCGGCTGTACCGACCCGCGCTTACTTGAAATTCGTATATTTGAGGATAGCATGAAAAAAGCTGTTTATGCACAGCAGACAGACGCTGCAAAAGCGTGTGGTAAATCAAACTGCCCATTGTGTGCAATGGGGACAGATAACAATGCAAAGCGCATTTGGAAATTCAACGAAATGGACGCAGACCATGTTACCGCATGGAGCAAGGGCGGCGCAACAGATATTTCAAACTGTCAAATGCTTTGCAAAACCCACAACCGGGCTAAAGGCAATAAATAATTCAAGACGCTTATCGTGTAATAACGGTAAGCGTCTTTTAGTGTATTTAAGCGACAAGCAAGCGACAAGGCACTATATCAAGTGTTAAAATGCAGTAGAAAACCACAATATACAGTATGATATTGCAAGAAAAACGCCCGTATATAGTATACGAGCGTTTCCTGATATAGTCCTTTTCAAAATATACCTCCACGCCTTTTTCTTTCAGCTTTCGTATGGTAGTGAGGCTGTCTACTGTATTTCTCGCGAATCGGCTTACCGATTTTGTGAGGATGAGGTCTATTTCTCCGTCCATGGAATCGGCAACCATACGCTTGAAGCCCTCACGGTGTTTCATACTTGTGCCGCTTATGCCTTCGTCAGTGTACACCTCCACAAACTCCCATTCGGGATTCCGCTGGATGTAGCCCGTGTAATAATCCACTTGGGCTTCGTAGCTGTTCTGCTGTTCGTCCTTGTCTGTGGAGACGCGAGCGTAGCCTGCCACTTTTCGCTTTTTTGTCAAGCCGGGCAGTCCCTGCATGAAGCCTGTAGGCTTTGCGGGAATAACCGTGATATTCTTCTTGCTCATTTGTTCACATCCTTCCTTCGAAGCTTTTTTGCCTCGCCGCTTCACGCATCTCCTCGGTCCAGCTTTCGGAGCGGGAGCGGTCTTTCCATACAATTTCCTTTTCCGTACCGTCGTTCATCACCAGGCGGAGTCTATTCTCCGGGTCTACGATGATGTGGTCGATCACACCCGTGAAACCATCCTCCGTGAATGTATTTTCACCGAGGAACCCCGCAATGCAGTTCTTGAGCGTTTCCTCCGGGATGACTTTGGAGGCGCAGTATGCTTTACCCCTGGTGTTGAAAGTGGAGCAGCACCAGACCGTGTTATACGGAGTTGTCTTGCGCCTATAGTTCTTCCCGCAAAGCGAGCATTGGATTTTGCCCGTAAAAATGCTCTTGGCGCCGGAGCCGTATTTGTGTTTCTCGGCTCGGCGTTGTGCTTCTTCCTGCACAGCGGCGAAGCTCTCTCTGGACACTATCGGTTCATGGTCATCGGTGATGTAGTACTGAGGGAGCTGCCCTTCGTTTTTTATCTGCCGTTTGGTGAGATGGCTTTCACTTATCGACTTTTGCAGGAGCAGATCACCCATGTATTTTTCGTTCCTCAGGATGTTGCGGACGGTGTCGAGATACCAATATGGTATCTTTTTTGTGCAAACACCCCGCTCGTTCAGCGCATTGGCTATCTTCTGTATTCCCCAACCGGAAAGGTAGCGTCCGAAGATTTCCTTCACAATTTTCGCTTCTTCCGGCACAAGGGTTATTTCACCGTTTACCAGACGGTATCCGAGCATGGTGCAGGTATTTGGCTGTCCCTGTTCAAAGTCTTTGCGGATTCGCCATTTACAATTTTCACTGCATGAAAGGCTTTCTTCCTGCGCTTGGGACGCCAAGAGGGTAAGCATCAGTTCACCTTCCTCGCTGATGGAGTTGATGCCCTGGTCTTCGAAGAATACATTATATTTTATGAAGGCGTCGGTGAACCCTGCCTCCTTGACCCTCTTGAGCATGGTATCGGCATTCGCTTTAACCGAATATGCACCGATCTGGACACGATATAGCTTCTTTGGCTCGGTTGGAGCGGGTGTTACACTTGCCATGAGTAGCTTTTTAACCTCGGTGCGGAAGATGTCCATCGACTTGCCGTGTTTCGGAAACCAGTTATTCGGGTCGCCGTGGTTGGAGGCGATGCCACGCCTATACCCCTCAAAATGCCCGATAATAACGCCGTCTGCCATCGGGTCGAGTTTGTACTCCTTGCAGAGATAGGCACACAGTTCAGCGGCTTCTTTGTAAACGGCATTAAAATACGAGGCATCGGTCAGCCCGTCCTCGCAGATCTCAAAACTAATATGGGTGTCGTTGCCGCTGCCTTTTGCACCGCTTCCGCAATGCCAGCCTCTATGATTCCACGGCAATGTCTGGTAGGTGGCAATTGAGCCGTCAGCCAGCTTCCCTATAAACCCATGGACGCAGACCTGTCTACCATCGGGCTTATCCTGATTCCAGTGGTTGTTGTATTGGTTTTTGCCCAGCAGACCGTCATCGGGGCCGACGTAGCGTTTCAAATTCGGATTGTTCGCGCCTGTGGAATGTACCATGATGCCCCTCGGCGTAATGGTTCTGCCTGTCTTGTAGCAGGCATTGTTGGTAAAGATCAGTTTTCTCAAATTCATCATTAATCACCTCGTCACAGATTGTTGGGATACAAGAACATTATTGAGGCCGATGGTGGCATCAAAGCGTATCACAAAGCCATACGCAGGAAATGGACTGTGCTGCTGATTCTGTTGATAACCGTCATGTTCCTGATGCTGATTTCCGTTAACGCCGGCGCGTCGTCAGTGTCCCCCTTGGGCGTGTTGAAAACGCTGATGGGCGCAGGAGACGAAAAATCCTTTATTGTCGTTTGGCGCATCCGTATGCCCCGGGTCATTGCCGCCGTCGTGGCGGGGGCCGGGCTTTCCATAGCTGGCTGCGTGATGCAGAACTGTCTCAAAAACCCTTTGGCATCACCTTCGACGTTGGGCGTTTCGGCTGCGGCCACCTTTGGCGCGAATATTGCAATCATAGTTCTTGGAGCCGGGACCATTATGAGTACCGCTTCCGATACCGTGGTTATAAACAATCCGTACATAGTTACCATCTGCGCGTTCATCTGTTCTTTCGGCGCGGTACTGCTGATCCTTGCACTGTCAAAGCTGAGGGGGTTTTCACCTGAATACATCGTGCTCGCAGGCGTCGCCCTCAGTTCCCTATTCAGCGCTGGAACGACCATCATCCAGTATTTCGGCAACGATGTTGAAATTGCGGCGGCGCTGTTCTGGACTTTTGGCGACTTGGGTCGCATTTCATGGCCGGAGGTCGGGATACTGTCGTTCATCACCGTGGGCTCAATCATATATTTTCTTTTCATGCGGTGGAATTACAACGCGCTGGCAAACGGAGAAGAACTGGCAAAAAGTCTGGGTGTAAGAGCTTTCAGGGTGCGGTTTTGGGGCCTTATGGTGTCTTCGCTTATCACGGCGGTTCCGGTATCATTTATGGGTATGATCGGCTTTATCGGCCTTATCGGCCCACAAATCATGAAGCGGATCGTCGGCTCGGATCACCGCTTTCTGATACCTGGTTCGGCTCTGATCGGATCGGCCATACTGCTGCTGGCGGATACGGGGGCGAGAACCGTCATTTCACCAGTGATACTGCCTGTAGGAGCCATAACGTCGCTTCTCGGTGCGCCAATGTTCTTCTATATGCTACTGAAAGGGAAACGGGTTAAATGAACCTTGAAATAAAAAATCTGTACTTTGCATACGGCCCCAACGAGGTTGTAAAGAACGTCTCGTTCAGAGCTGAGCCGGGAGAATGCATAGCTATACTCGGCATAAACGGCGTCGGAAAATCCACGATGCTCAAGTGTATAAACAAAATAAACAGGCCCAAAGCTGGACGCATCCTTGTGGATGGCAAAGATATTTCCGGCATGGACGATGCGATGCTTGCAAAGCATATTGGCTATGTGTCTCAGAGCTGCGAATTTTCGGACAGCACGGTATTTGACGCCATACTGCTCGGCAGAAAGCCATATATAAAATGGGACGTAACGTCACAAGACCTCCAGATCGTTCAGTATGTGCTGCACCTTCTGTCGTTGGAAACCTTTTCTACAAAGAATGTCAATGAACTTTCCGGTGGCGAAAGGCAAAAGGTATCCATCGCAAGAGTGTTGGCACAGCAGACGCCTATCCTGCTGTTCGATGAACCGACCAGCAATCTGGATATTAAAAATCAGCTTGAAGTGTTGGATATTATTAAAAAAATCGTACAGGAACACAATCTGTCGGCGGTGGTGACGATACACGATCTGAACCTTGCCCTGCGCTTCGCCGATAAATTTCTGATCATGAAGGACGGCATGGTATATGCTTTTGGCGACAGAAGCGTGGTGACGGCGGAGAGCATATGTGAAGTTTACGGCTTGCATGCGTCGGTGATTGATTTTGCCCAACGTAAAGTAGTAATACCAGAGTAAAGGAAAAAGGAGAAATGAAAAACCATGAAAAAAACGAAAATTCTTGCATTTTTGCTTGCGGCGGTAATGCTGCTGACACTATGTGCCTGCGGCGCACAGACCTCTGCGACCCAGACGTCGGCTCCAAGCCGGACAGAAGCGCAGAAAGAAGATTACGAAGTTACCGATCTGTTGGGAAGGACGGTAACGATTCCGACAGAAACATCCAGCTACGTCTGCATAGGACCGGGCGCGCTACGGCTTTATTGCTATGTGGCCGACAAAACGCAGTTGGCCGGTGTCGAGGATGTTGAAGCTTCATGGGGCAATGACGGTAGGTCATATGCAATGTCCTTTGAAAATATGGCAGATTATAAGGTCATAGGTCCCGGTGGCCCCGGCAATGCACCCGATGCCGAACTGCTTGTTAGCGCCGCCCCCGATGTGATCTTTACCATGTATAACTCCGACATTTCAGCTGTGGATGAGCTTCAGAACAAGACCGGCATCCCTATTGTGGCCCTTAGCTATGGCGATGACACCATATTTAACAATGGCATATACGATTCGCTCACGCTCATAGGCAAAATCACCTCCCATAAGGACCGCGCATCGGAAGTCGTGAATTATCTTAAAAACATCCAAAGTGATCTCCAGACGCGGACCGCGGATGTGACAAGCAGGCCCACCGTGTACCTCGGTGCGCAGTCAAGCAAAGGGGCTCATGGTATTGAAAGTACGACCGGCAACTATGCGCTGTTCAATTCGATAAACGCGGATAACGTGGTGGACGACGCTGGTATCAGCGATTACGTCATGCTCGATAAGGAAAAGCTGCTGGACATGGATCCTGATGTGATAATTCTTGATGCTGGTGGTTTGTCTATCGTGCAGGATGATTATAAATCCAACCCGGATTATTACAATTCGCTCAGTGCCGTTAAGAATGGTAAGGTATATTTACAGATGCCCTTTAATTACTATTACACAAACATAGAGATAGCACTTGCTGACGCCTACTACATCGGTTCGGTGCTCTATGCGAAACAGTTTAGCGACGTCGACCCGACCGCGAAGTTTGATGAAATTTCAAACCAGTTGTTGGGAATCTCCACGTATGAACAAATATCGAGCGAATACTATGGCGGGTATCAGCAGGTGAATCTTGGCAGTTAAGAATCTGTTGACCACTCCGTAAATTTGACAAAAAAAGGGGCTAACGATAATATGGACGCCAAATCACTTTGGGAAAAATGTGTGGCATTTCATAGTCATGAATGCGGTGGACTGACGATTGGCTACAAGGCGGCATTGTATGCGATTGATTTGATTGATTTGACTTTTTCTTCTAACGAACAGGTCGTATGCATTTCTGAAAACGACGCCTGCGGTGTTGATGCAATACAGGTTATCCTTGGCTGTAGCATTGGTAAAGGAAATCTGCTGTTTCATATGACTGGCAAGCAAGCATTTTTGTTTTACAATCGTACGACCGGAAAATCTGCTCGGCTTATCTTGAAGAAAAAGCCAGACGCAATGACAAGAGAAGAATCCTTCGTCTACTATCAAGGCCTTGAGCCCAAGGATATGTTCGATGTCATGGATACGAAAATTACATTGCCGGAGCAGGCCCGCATTTTTGATTCCTATGTGTGCGATCGTTGCGGAGAAACCGCAGGTGCCAATTGGATACGGCTTCAAGATGGCAAAAAACTTTGTATAGACTGCTACCAGAAATACAATCGCTTTGACGTATAAACAATATTCGTAGCAGACGGCCACTTCTTCATCATAAGGATCTGGTAGGGACCAACATCGTTAGCAGCAATAACGATCTGTCGTTCCCCACAGCCACCACGCCCCATGTGGAAATGGCGCAGATGTTTTGAACCTACTGAGGAGGCTAATCCCCCAACCGATATGTTGAGATCACAATACTTGAATAAGGAAGTCGGGTATGCCTCCGTGCCGGACACATACCCGACTCGTTCCCCATGAATAAAATACACTTAATTGCTATCTTCCTCCAGCCACAACTGGAACGCTAGCCTACCGGCCTCCACATCCCGGCTGGTCAGCGAATAGAGCAGATCATTGGTCAGTCCCTGCAGAAAGGCGCCATGGGCGTGACGGTACTTCCCGGCGGCATACTCCAAATAATCGCTGGCTAAGGCGACGCAGTACAGATTCAGCCTGGTGACGCGTTCCTGATGCGGCAGCGGGTGTCCAGAGATATACGCCTGAAACTTCTCATACAGCGGATGATCGGCGCTATCCATTTTGCCGTCCATGACTGCTAGGCAAAGACGGGGCAATCCCTTACCCTGACCCCAAGCATACGCCGTACTTCGTCTTGTGAATTGGCAGGAAAACAGATATAATGAACCTGTCATGGCGTCGTTTACGGTTGCGCAAGGGTGGTATGTTCACCTTTTCGCAGTCCGGTGTGTTCCAGAACACCGGACTGCCATGACGCTTTTATTGCGAAAACTCCCGTTTGTGGTATTGAAGCATAGGTACGGAGAATTCATTGCCGACACCGTTAAAAGTGTGCCCTTTGAGTCGGCATCCGGACAGAGGACATTACGGATCAGTTGGCAAAAAAGTTTGACTTTCCATATGACCAGGCCAGGAAACTAACCAATGTCAAGCTGAAGCGCATGACGGACAAAGGTGAAATAGAGCGGCTGCAAAAGGGCCTGTACTATCATGTGAAACAGACTGTCTTTGGAAAAGCCTCCCCCGAGATTGATCAGGTAGTGATGAAAACCTTAACGGTACAGATTGGAGCAAAAATCGGATATGAGTCCGGGGCGTCCCTGTTAAATAAGCTGGGACTGACGTCCCTGATTCCGCGGCATATTGATATCACTACGAATCGGTATCGGACAAAGTTGCCAGAACGCTGCCATATCAAGATGTGGAGGCTGCCCGCGGTTGTTACGGATCAAAATTGGAAGTATCTCCAGCTGATCGATGCGGTGAAAGAGCTTCCGAATGCGCATATTGACGCGGAAGAGTCGGAACAGTTGCTGGCACACAGTATCTTAAAAAGCAGAACTTGGACGGTCTTACGCTTATTTTTACAGTGCGCCGATATTACCCGTAGGACGTTGTCCTGCGGCTGATCGACTTGCTCAGATTAGTCGATGATCTAAGGTAACATTTACACATCGCCTCGCTTACATTTTGTCGTAAATCCCTCGCAACTCGAAGTCAGAGATCTCCCCGGCCTCGGCCTTATCCTTGTACTGGAGCGCTAGGGCAACGGTGGTGTTCCACTTGTCGGTGGAGAGCTTGCCTCTCGCCTTCCGCGTTTTCAGCCAGTTGTAAACCTTGCCATACTCTAGGCACGCGGACGTTTTGCCCTCTTTGCGCGCCTCTTTTTATACGCGCCCACGTCCCGGCAGGTACGTTTAGTCTCGCCGGGCGCGATATTCAGGCAATAGCAGATGTCGTAGCCGTTCAGCAGGAGAAAATACCGCCCGCAGTTATGGCAGCGCCGCGGCACGTTGCCGTTCATCAGACCCCGGAAAAAGTCCACATGCAGAAACGCCGCGATGGAGTCAAAAACTATCCCTTTTGTAAAAGAATGTCGAGCATATAAGCAAAACTGCTGTCACAACCATTATGCTCCTTTCCTTTGTTGACAATTTTCTGTACCTGCTGCATAACCGGTTCTACCATTGATATCGGAGTAGAAACAGCACAAAAACGACGGGACGCATTATTGAGCTTTTCGAATGTATCAACATCGCAAATCGCGGGAGTATTATGGGCAAATACCAAATCAAACCGTTCTGCTATTCCTTGATGCTCAAGGTCAACAGAATTCCAGTCTGCTTGCTTAAAAGTCACATTTTCAACGCCGCTATCTGTGGCTTTCTTCTTGCCATGGACAAGCATTTTCGAAGAAAGATCTATGCCGATGACAGAGAGGACCTTCTCTGCAAGTGCCAGAGAATATGCCCCCGCACCACAACCGATGTCGAGTACATCAAATCTTTTGTCCAGCATATGCTCATCTTCAAGCAGCTTCAGAAAACAATCATATGTGTTCTGATAGGTGGGATCATCCGATTGAGAATCCCAGAGATCAACATCTGATTTTGCATCTCGCTTTTCTGTAACCCAGTATTTTTTAATATCTTCAATTTTCAATCTACTTCACTCCTTGTCTCTTTGTCGCACAAAAGCACCAGCATTCATTTTACATTTTTCTCAAGCCTATTGTAAGCCGGGGGGGGGATAGTTTTTAGGCAAATTGTTGTAAAGATACCGCTCCTGTTCTCTGCTCATTATGACCGAAAAAAAGACTACTTAGCTTGTCTTTCTAACAAGCTAAGTAGTCTTCATAACCACAATTGATTAAAAACAATTAGAACAGCGCCAGTTTATCCAATGATAGCTTCTGCTATCTTGCTCTATTTCAATAATATATTATTATAAAGTATACGCGATTTGTGGTAACTTACCAACATGAACAATTCAAAACCAGCGGTGAGAAATAAGTTAGCTAAGGTCTGGATTATCAATAGGCTGTTACCCTTAAAGATGCCTGCCTTCTTGTTACCCCGTACCGGTTACCCCTCGGTTCAATTACTGCCCTTATGGGTGATAACCCTTGATTTACGCGGGATTGTTGTTAGCAAAGGTACTACCTATTGATAAAATGCATCGCTACCATTTTGGAGCGGTGCTCCGGTTGAGCTTGATAACGAAACTGTCGAGCTATTGATAAAATCCAATAAACAGCTTGGTCTTCCGGAAGGCATTGCGGTGAGGATTCCGAACGTTAATTTATTTATATCAATGTATGTCCGCAAGGAAGCGTTGATGTCGTCTCAGATTGAAGGAACGCAGGTCACACTGGAGGATGTGCTTGACCCGCTGATTAACGAAAATGCCAATCGCAATGTCGCCGATGTTATCAACTACATCAAGGCAACCGAGTTTGCGATTACCAGGTTGAACGAGCTGCCGTTGTGCAACCGACTTATTAAGGAAGCACACGCGGTGCTGATGGCAGGCGTTCGCGGACAGGAGAAAAATCCAGGTGAGTTCCGCTATTCTCAAAACTGGATCGGCGGTCAGGGCAGCATATTGAAGAATGCCAGGTTTATCCCTCCAGCTCCGGAAGATATGACGATAGCAATGTCCGGTCTGGAAAAATACATCAACGACGATGATGGGCTTGATGTTTTGATTCGCGCCGCCTTGATTCACTATCAGTTTGAAACCATACACCCGTTTTTAGACGGCAACGGACGTATTGGCCGGTTGCTCATCACCTTACATCTGATGGAAAATGACGTGCTGACAACTCCTACGTTGTATATTTCATATTTTTTGAAAAAGAACTGTATAGAATATTATGACTGCATGAGTGAGGTACGCCGCAACGGAATATGAGCAGTGGATCAAATTTTTCTTGCAGGCGATTTACGAATCTGCCGAGGATGCAACTAATACCATTGATAAGCTGACAGTGCTCCATGATAAAAGTATCGCCTCCATCAGCGGGATGGGCCGCGCCACCAAAACAGCGCTTCACCTATTCGCTTACCTTGAAGAAAACCCCATCATTGAAATCCAAAAGACAGCGGCGGCTTTGTGAAATGGGTATCCTGGCACAAAACTCTGGCGAGCAGCACAACAGGACATTTTCCTATGCCGCCTATCTTGACATTCTGCGTGAAGGGACAGTATAAAAACACCATAAACTATGTGAAAAAATGCTGTGCCGAAGCCAAAACATCCTTCATTGTGTTTAATGAAAAATCATACACAATAGGAGTATTGTTTTTATGTCAGTCAATTTCAATCACATTGGCGGGAGAGTCAAGGAAATTCGCCACGCGAAATGTATGTCCCAGGCTGAGCTTGCGGAGCAGATTGATATGTCTGTGCCGTACATAAGCCTGATCGAAACCGCTGCGAAAAAGACAAGTCTTTCCACCCTGATCCTGATTGCCAACGTGCTCGGCGTTACGGTGGATGCCTTGCTGAACGGTAATCAAGCCAACAATTCGGCGGAATATTACTGTGATTTGGTTTGCCTTATCAATGATTGCAATAACTATGAAAGGCGCATCATTTTCGAAGTAGCTTCCATAACCAAGAAAAGTTTGCGGGATAACAGTTGCCTTCATCCCTATTTCGGGGAGATGTAAAAATATTTCTCGGAATATTAACCGGCGGTAAAGCAGTTTACCTTCGGTGAATTTTCTTTGCACAAAATCCCCCGTATAATAACAGCATTCTACTTTGTTCAGGGGGATTTGCAATGCAGGAGAATGAATCGACGAAAAGAGACGCCGAAAACCGAAAGGAAAAAATACGCGTGAAATATCAAAGCGCGATTCCTGATGATATTGATATTATTCCGGCAACACCACAGGAAAACTTTTTTGAGGATAAAAATGAAAAGCGATTGGCTTTTTATGTCCGCGTGTCCACCGATGACCCACGGCAAACATCATCGTTCGAGTTGCAAAAAGGTCATTATACAGAAATGCTGAATCGTCACGGAAACTGGAAATTGGTTGATATTTATGCTGATGTAGACATGCCTTATGGACTAAATACCAAAAGCCCGTGAATGCCTGATTATGACAGCGTTCATGGGCCTTTTTCATTTTCACCTATCACAGCTTTATGTTCTTGACTACATTTGCGGCTACTTTGACTATTTTGCCGCCGTTCTTCAAAAGCTGTTTTCCTGCAAATATGAGTCCAAGAGAACCCACCGCCGCTACGGGAGTTCCGTACTTGTTGATATACTTCGGGCACAAGCCGAGTTTGCTGTCTTCCACAAGAACGGATTTACACGCCCAGCACTTCTTTGCATCCTGTTCCTTCTTACTCGACATTTCCGTTATCCTCCACTGAAACTAAGAATACTTTTTTGTTTTCTAAAGATTCAATTCTTGGCTGTAGCTTGGCGCCTACTTCTTTAGATAACGCCACCCATGAATTGCGGTTCTCCTCGGTGTACGGAAAATACTGATGAATGAGCATGGCAGCAGAAATCTTTCTCGTACCAAGTGGTCTGGTAAAGAAACCATTCACAATGTGCCGGTAGCGTTCTAATTCCAAACCAGCACTTTTGCTCTCTCCAAGATAGTCAAGTAAATGCGTCTGTACCCCGACAAATTTCGTTGACAACTGAACATCGCGGGTCAGAAACTCAATGTATTTCTTGATTTGCTCAAACCGCTGGAATATCGGCCACCTTGTTAGCTTAAGGAGGTGGTTGCTCGCCGTTTCCATATCCGTATAGACCGCATTGATAGCGCTTGTAAGTTCAGCAACAGCTTTTGAAAGATACCCTTTTCGCGCCTCAATGGAGTCATGGTTTTGCGCGCGAAGGATATTATCTCTCGCATTCAGAAATGGGGTCACGATATCTCTGTCCTTGTCCCTGTCGATTTGGTAGCTCTGCAATTCCTGTATGTTGCAAGTTTTGCGAACAACTGGCGCATTTGAAGCTGGCTGACGACGTTCCGGGTAGTCTCGGTCGTACCGTGGTCATTCATCACTTCTTTCAGCGTGACGTCCTTAACCCTTACGCCGTTTTCGTCAAGAATGACGGGGCGTAAATTGCCGTCCACCTGCCTTGATTCTCCAAGTTTATAAATTCCCTTATCCAGTTTGGCTTTTATGTCTTTGGGCAAATGGTCACAGTCAGGCAAATAGCTGTAATCAGCATCAAGAACAACGTCCATTTGATGAACCACATCGTTAATGATTCCAATGTCAGCCGCCGGGATATTAGCAAGTTCAACCGCAAATGAGTTCTTTCGCAAATCGCAAGTCAATTGCTGGATGTAACCATCAAAGAAATCACTCATAGCGGCAATGTCAACACCATACTTATCTGCGTCAGTAACCAAGATTTGTAGCTCTGGCATGACGGGCAGGTTTTCTGTGACCGTTGTTTGACTCGGCGTGCTTTTTGCAAACCAGTCTTCTTTGTAGAGAATACACAGATTAGTGTCCTCTGTAGTTCCATATCGCGTTTCATGTTCAATTTTCTTATAAAAGGTGAATCCGCACTTTTCCTGAACTCTGGCGGATTGCTTGTTTCGCAAGAAGTAGCCACAGAAAATCACATCGAGGCTAACCCCTTCAAAAAGATATCTGATTACTCCGCTTACAGCTTCCGGCATAAGCCCTTGCCCCCAGTAGTCCTTCGAAAGCACATATCCGATTTCGCGGCAAGCCTTATCTTTAAATTCTGGGACTGCTTTTTCGTTGTATTCCTCGATGCCAAGAGACCCGATAACCTTTCCATTATGCGCTAAAGCGAAGGTCTTCTTATACTCAATGAAGCTGTTCAAAATCTTCAGTGATTCATCTTTGCTCTGATGGGGCCCATCCGGCCATTTGAAGTGTTACGGGGAGAAACCCCGCCCATTACAGACGGCAAGGCATGGAATGATATTGAATGGATAAGTTGTAACACTGCACATTCTATGGTTAGCGCCATTCATTACAAATTCAATCCCTTTGGCAATGGCACAGAACTTTCCTATAATTAGTCTATCCTGCAAAAATTTATAGTGATGTGTGACATGCTTTTCAAAATTCTCAGCGCCATTCTCATCATCATAATAGGTATAGGCACCAATGAGAATGTTAGGGCGGGTAATTATATTTTTAATATAACAAATGCTTTTTATTTGTTCATTGGGATAAATAGCGTCAGGATCTGGTCTGAATATCATAAAATCACTCACTTTCTTTCATCATAAAGTCTATGTCTGTTAAAGAAAACAGGCCGCCATAACAATATTTCAATAAGTGTTTTCCATACTCCAGAGCTTGTTCTTCATTCATCTTTTCCTTAAAAATAACTATGAGCATATTTACAACATGTGGTGAAATAAACGCATGACTTCACTATTTATTTCATTGGTTTTATATCCGTTTAATTTTAATGATTCCCAAAACAGCTCCCAGTTTTCTGTATATTTATTTGCCACCTGGTCAGCAAAAGTCTCATAAGTCGGCTACACCTTTGCTCAACTGAATAGGTTTTAAAACAAACTCTAATGTGTGTTATTGTTTAACCGCCCTGGCGCCCATACCACTGGGGTGCTTTTTCAATTGTGAATGATAAACGTCTTTTCCAGTTTTCTATCAGCAAAGCTGGCCAGCTCTCTCACCTCAATTTCAACATCAGCTTCGTCACTTGTCATTACATAATATTCTTCACAAGTGATGGTCTTTCCTGGTTTGATATTCTTTGATGTATTGTTGTACTCATCAGATGCCGCATCTAAGATTGGAATATCCAATTCTATGCCGTTCTGATAGGCTAACATATACAATGCAACGTCGCACGCAATAGCCTCTTCACTATTATTAGTGAAAGAAAACTTCACACCAATGACTGGATTTTCGTCGTAGTCCTTCAATCCGGTTTCGCAATCCAAAATTTTCACATAATAGTCTCCCAGATCGCCTTCATCTGTTCGCTTCTGCACTTCAGCAACACTTGTTACAGCGTCCGCCGCCGATACAATGCTGAGTGTCGTATCCTTGGAATCACTGCATGCAGTAAGGCATGTGACCAACACTATAACTGCCGTCAATGCGGAAAAAATCCTTGTATTCATAATTTGCCCTCCTCACTTTTAGTAACTTTGGTATATCCCTGTAAACTTTACAGTATTTTACCAGATCTGACAAGTATGTTCTCAGATCTACCACATGAGACATAAGTGGATGTGTTGTTCTCTCTTCTCCGTGTATCGGAAAAAGCGCCTGTGCAAAAATCTCCGAGCACTTTGTCGTTCTGTCTGTGAGAGATGGGACATAGTATAGCTGTAGCGAAAATAATGATATATTTCCACTCCCTATCCTGGTCATTTCCCCCTAAAAAAGTCAAGGTGACAGACCTGAATATCATCGACGTGAGCAGATAGAACGGTACAGTGAACTGGAACAAAGCGACCAAGAGGATTGACGGTGTGGTCATCCGTGCTGGCTACTGTGGCACGAGCAGTGTGCTGACCACAGACGCACTTTTCCTCCAGCGCATCATCATCTGAATACTATCTTGGCCGAAGGCTATCAGACTGGGGTTTACGCCAGCACCGCCTGGTTTTATACGCACTCGATTCTTTCTAACCTATCAGACTACCCGCTCTGGGTTGCCCAGTACAGTAACACGCCCCACGTTGGTCAACGCTGCGCTGGTTGGCAGTATGCCAACAAAGGGCAATAGGGCTATATGGACAAATACATTGATCCTTACACCGAAAACACTGCACTGTTGAGCTAAGATACGCTATGCGCTCCGTTTACAGCGGCTGTAAATGGAGCGCATTTTTATCATCGTCATCCAAACGATCTGTTTTCGTTTTCTCACCATATATCAACACTCTTGTGAGCAGCACGCAATGGCTTCCTTCAGCGCCTGCTCCGCTTCCTCTTGCGGAAGGATGACCTGACTTGTTGTCAGCGCTTGAAAATAGTCTGTAAAGGCATCCAACAGATTTTGCTCTTTAAAGCAGTGTATTCTTACGTTGGGCAGCGCCCTGTGATAAGCAACTATTTGATGATCTTTGGAGATGCATAGAACATACTTATTGGAAAGAGGCAGTTTATTTTCGTCTACAAGATACAACTGACAGTTTTCCTGAGGCTGATAAAGCATAGCCTCAAGTATGGTCTTTCGATCCGCCATATCCAGGGGGCGCAATGTTCCCTCTGGAACATCCGGAAAGATTCCATTCCGTGCAAAGTCCAACAGCCCCTTTGCAGAACAAAAGCAGGTATATCTCCCCCACTGCTCCAAGTCGCGGCAGCAGACAGAAAACCGCGGATGCAATTCTTTTAAGTGGTATTTTTCTAAAAGCGCATCGGTCAAATAACCGCCAATACATGGTGTTGAAAAAAAGTGCCAGACGTGATTATTTTTTTTCCAAAACCCAACAAAAGCCTCTCTGATCTGCTCAGGCCCATAAATTGTTGTTGAAAATTGTTTTGCCTTTCCAATTGTTTCTTCAAACTGCCCTTGACAGGCGTTCAAAATTTCCTGGGTAGAAGCGAACAATCCCTGATCCATCTTCTCATTGATGAAAAGTACACCTGTGCTGGTTTTGGCCGAATAAGGGTATAGAATCCCAATCACATCGGAGGGTTTTGCTTCTGCATAATAATAGTATGCTTCATATCCCCTACACTTCGAGGCCAACACAAACAGTATGGAGTCAAAAAAGTCCATGCACTCCTCTGCTTTTTTCTCCTTTTTTCTTGAAAACTGTATCAACTGGCGTAAGCGAACGACTTTCCCCTCGCAGCCCCTGTAAAGCACCTTTAAATATTCAAAAAAGGAACTACTGCGCAGTGGAAGAAACAAGTCTATTTGAGGATGCTCTAAAAACGTCTCTGCCTGCACCAGATAGCAAAGCTCCTGAAAAACCTGGTTTTCTCCATTAATAGCTATACAGGTTGCATTAATGTGTGCTGCACCACTGAACTGGTGAATTTGCGGTATTCCTTCTCCAGACAATGTCGCAATTGCTTCCAGACTCTTTTCTACCCGCAGCCGACTCCGATAAACATTCTCTCCAATTTGCGCAATGTGATAAAGCTTTCTCAGCTTCGCCTCCTCCCCCGGCGCCAACTGGAGCAATTGTAGCAGTGTTTGAAAGAAAGACTCTGTTGGAACTCTTGATCCTCTCATGCATTGAAAAAATGTAGAACGATTTACTTGACATGCGTCGATCAACGCATTTTTGGAACCAGAACTCCTTTCCACATATAAATTAACGCAGGCATTGAGCTGTTCCGAAAAAGCGCTCATAGCTAATACCCCCCAAAAAGTATGATAGGATTTAGACACTATACTCCTATTATCGCACAATTCCTTTTTTCTGGAAAGGAGTAGCGTGAAATAGTTGCACACTTTTCGCTTTTATAGGATAAGTGTTTCGGTTTTGGACCTTATTGCTCACACTTCTATCACGTCCATACACCTATCACACAGGTAGGCTCGGCTGTTCAAGCACCTCCGGAACTGTTTTCCGGGCTGCGGCAACGACATCAATATCCGGAAGGTGTATCACACCCTGCTCCACAAAGTAGGCCAGCATTGGCTCCGGCGGGCAATCCTCTGGTAGGGTTAACGATGGACACCCCAGAGAAAAACCGGCTGGCTGTGGGGTATCTCCACGCAAATCAATTCCAGACTCTGTTCCGGAAAAGCACAGCGCAAGATCTCCACCATTTTTCAACACAGGAATTCCGAACCGCCGCTGTAGCGCCCAAGTCAATCCTTCGCACTCCGGAATATCCAGCGCCAGGGCACGCACCGTTGTGGCAAGAGTGGTACAGCAAGTAACGACGGAACGGTCTACCCTTCCGGCCCGGAGCGATACCAGCGCATTGGCCGGAGAAATGCCCTGGATCGCAAGTCCGGCCAGTGCCAAGGGCGCGGCAAGGGAACGCCATAGTGGTCCAGTGGGAACCGATAGGGTACCAGAAATATCAGCGTTGAGAAAACGAGAAACACCGTTCCGCCGCAGCAACTCCAACGCTCTTCTCTGGAGGCGCAGCCCCCGAGCGGTATCCGGAATCCCAGGTAACTCTGCCCGCAGAAACCGCACTCCGTTGATCTCCTCTTCATAGTAGCGAATACGCCACCCACCTGCGTTCCAGACTAGATAGCCAATCATCTTGCTTCACCTCATCTAAAATTTATGCTGCCATCACAGCGCAAATAACCAGTGTTATTGCGTTGACTCCAAGGATATGGTACACTGGATTGGGTGATCATTATGCTGCGAATCAATAACATTCATATGCCCTTAGACTATCGTCCGGAGCAGCTTCAAAAGAAGCTGTGCAAAACTCTGCGTATTAGTCACGGCATACAGGAAGTCCATCTTGTAAAACAATCCATTGATGCCAGAAAGAAGCCTGACCTGCATCTGGTGCTCTCTGTCAATGTACTGGCAGAGGATGAAGCCGAAATTACGAAGCGGGTAAACTCCAATCAGGTTCGCTTACTGACACGTCAAGACTATTGTTTCCCGCCTGTGAAGCGCAACTCCTCACTGCCCCCAGTCGTATTAGGCATGGGGCCAGCAGGTCTTTTTGCCGCGCTCTATCTGGCACGGAACGGAATCCCTTCCATCGTTTTGGAGCGGGGCACACCAGTGGAACAGCGCACGCAACTGGTGGAACGATTCTGGCAAACCGGGGAACTAGATCCCAGCACCAATGTCCAGTTTGGCGAAGGCGGTGCGGGAACCTTTTCTGATGGGAAGCTGACTACGGGTACCCATGACGCCCGGATTGAAACGGTATTGGATACGTTTATTTCTATGGGCGCTCCACCAGATATCGCTCACTCCTTTCGTCCCCATGTGGGAACTGATGTACTGCGCAACGTTGTCCGAAACATCAGACTGGAACTGATTCGATTGGGGTGCGATGTCCGCTTCGGACATCAGGTAATCGGACTCCGGCACGAAGGACAAGCCCTTCGGTCTGTCACCGTTTCTGGATCGAACACCACCTATCAGATCAGTACCGACGCTCTAATTCTAGCACCGGGACATTCTGCCCGGGACACCTTTGCGTTGCTGAAGGACAATGGACTACCCATGCAGCAGAAGCCCTTTGCCATTGGCGTCCGTATTGAGCATCTTCAGGAAGCCATCAGCCGTACCCAATATGGTGAGGCCTGGGATCGTCTGCCCCCCAGCGATTATCGACTTTCCTGCCACCTTCCCTCCGGCCGCAGCGTCTTTTCTTTCTGTGTCTGCCCCGGTGGCAGCGTGGTGGCCTCTGCCTCCTCTCCAGGGCACTTGGTCACAAACGGCATGAGTTACCGTGCCAGGGACGGTTTAAACATTAACGGCGGGCTCTTGGTGGGTATCACTCCGGAAGATTTTTCAAGCTCAGATGTACTGGCTGGTGTTCAATTCCAAGCGCAGTGGGAACAGCTGGCCTACCAATTGGGTGGCGGCGGGTTCCGCGCTCCAGCTCAACGGGTAGCAGATTTCCTCGCTGAGCGGAACTCGACCTGCGGGGGTTCTGTGCAGCCAACCTACCATCCCGGCGTAACTTGGACTAATGTGCGCAGATGCCTGCCCCCTTATGTGTCGGACAGTTTACGAGATGCGCTCCCCATCTTAGACCGAAAAATTCACGGCTTTGCCGACCCGGACGCTGTTTTAACCGGCGTGGAAACCCGATCCTCCTCGCCAGTAAAGATTCTGCGAGACAATCTATGTCAGAGTGCCATTCTCGGGATCTTCCCCTGTGGCGAGGGCTGTGGCTACGCCGGCGGCATTATGAGCGCAGCAGTAGATGGTATCCGAGTAGCAGAATCAGTAGCGCAACTTTGATCATGCACCAAAAGGGGTCCAAAAGTGCAAATACCCCCATAACAATCCCTGTAAAATGTGCCCTGCCCCTTGCAAAGTGGCGGAAATTAAGATAAAATGGAAACAAATATGACTCGGGTTACCCTGTGGCCTGGTTGTTTGAAATTGAAGGAGCTGAATAGTATGATTACTGCCAGTGATTTTAGAAATGGTAAGACCTTCGAATATGAGGGAAAAGTAATGCAGGTCGTGGAATTCCAGCATGTTAAGCCCGGCAAGGGTGCTGCCTTTGTCCGCACTAAAATGAAGAATGTGATTACCGGTGCTGTAGTCGAAACTTCCTTTAACCCCACAGCAAAGTTTGAGGAAGCTTTTATCGAGCGCAAGGAAATGGAATACAGCTATGTCGATGATGATCTGTACTATTTCATGGATACCGAAACCTACGATATGGTTCCGCTGAACAGCGATCAGCTGGGTGACGCATTCAAATTCGTCAAGGAGAACACCCCTTGCAAGGTTCTTTCCTACAAGGGCAAGGTATTTGGTGTGGAGCCGCCTAACTTCATGGATTTGGAAGTGGTAAAAACCGAGCCTGGCGTACGTGGTGACACAGCTACCAACGTAACCAAGCCTGCTACCCTGGAAACTGGTGCGGAGATCAAGGTTCCTCTGTTCATCAACGAAGGGGATTACATTCAAGTCGATACTCGTACCGGGGAATATATGTCCCGCTGCAAGTAATACATGATATTCTGCGTCAGCTCTTTGCTGGCGCAGTCTGCTTTTTCGCGTTCACCTGGGAAAGGAGCGATAAACATGTCTGTGGCAGAAAAAATTGGGTATCTCCGCGGGTTGGCAGAAGGATTAGATCTGGAGCACACCGCGGAAACGAAGGAAGAGAAACTCATCTTGGCACTGATTGACGCAGTAGAAGAGCTGGCTGATCAGGTAGCCGAGTGCGGAGAACATAACAAAGCGCTAACAGCACAGATCGAGGATCTGGCAGAAAGCGTTGATGTCGTGGAAACACTGGTACTGGATGGAATAGCAGATGAGGATGAAACCTTCGACGAATACGAAATCGAATGTCCTACCTGCGGAGAGATGCTGATCATTAATGAGGACGCACTGGATTCCGGTGTGATCAGCTGCCCTTCCTGTGAAACAAAATTCGAGATTGATCTAGGTTTCGATCATGATGAGGATATAGATTAAAAAGCTGCCCACACTGCGGTAATTGCCGTGTGGGCAGCTTTTTATATGATGCAGTGCACAACATAGAAAACTGATCAGGAAGGATCGGTTTTCGTTGATTGTCTTTTTCCTCCCAGAACGGGAAGCTGCGCAAAAATAACAGCGACAAAGATCAGTGCACAGCCAAAGAACTCCCGTAAGGTGGGAACTTGAGACAACAGCAGGATGCCTCCCGCCACAGAGAAAACCGATTCTAAACTCATAAGCAATGCAGCTGCGGTAGGGGTGGAGTATTTCTGCCCGACAATCTGGAGGGTATACCCAACCCCAGAGGAGAGGATACCAGCATAAAGAATCGGGATCATTGCCGCACCAATGGAAGCCATTGTGGGATGATCAAAGATAAGCATCAAAATCCCGGATATAACACCCGACACAAAGAGCTGGATAAAGGATATCTTCACTCCATCCGCTCCCGCAACAAAGTGATCCACACACAGAATGTGCAGCGCAAAGCAAAAGGCACAGATAATCGTCAGAGTATCTCCTCGTGACAGTAAAAAGGAATCGCTGATGCTCAGATAATAGAGTCCAACAGCCGCAACAGTCACACAGCCCCAAATCTTAATGGGAACACGTTTGTGCAGAAAGATCCCGAGAATTGGCACCAAAACCAGGTACATTGAAGTGATAAAGCCTGATTTTCCAACGGTGGTGTAGGCAATACCGACCTGTTGGAAGAGGGAGGCAACGGTCAACACAATGCCGCAGACAACGCCACCGATCAGCAAATGCTTTTTATCCGCAGCGGAAACCGGCACTGCAGTTCCTATCCTCCGCTTTCGACGGTCAGTGATTAGAATAACGGGAATCAATGTTGCCGCGCCCAAAAAGCTTCGGGTAGACTGAAACGTAAAGGCTCCCACATACTCTGTGCCAACGCTCTGGGCAACAAAGGCAAATCCCCATATAATGGCAGCCATCAACGGGGCTACACTGGAGTACATCTTCCTCATGGTATTATCCTGCCTTCTCTTTCTCTTATCTCTCGTTTCGATTACTTCATGTGGAGAATCATATGATTGTAGGTCATCTCCACCTTGTTACGATCAAATGATTCCTTTACTTTCTCCAACAGATCGAAGTGTACATCCCAGTAGTCTGCCGTCAGGCACCAGATCCGAACAGCGTAAGTAATACTGCTCTCTTTGTACGCAGAGATCCGCACAAAGGGTGGTGTAGGCTCATTGACCACTTTGTCAATCTCAGAAATGGCCTCCATAATTGCACGCTTTACCTTTTCTACTGACACATCATAGGACGCAGAAAACTCCACATCTACCCTGCGTTTCCCCTCAGTTGAGCAGTTGGTAATGGTTGCTGAGGAAATGGTGCTGTTCGGCACACTGACACGCTTATTATCCGCTGTATTAATTTGGGTGTTCAGCATTCCGATTTCCAGCACAGTCCCTTCTACCCCACCGGCAATCACATAGTCCCCCACCAAAAAAGGCTTAGACATTAAGAGAAGAACGCCACCAAACAGGTTAGACAGCGATCCCTGAGCGGCCAGCGCAAACGCTGCACTGAGTACGGAGGCCAACGCCACAAGGTACTTAGCGTCAAAATTTGCCTCCTGAGCCACCACCAGAATCCAGATAAAGTAAACGATGACGCGAACTACCGACCGGAAAAAACGGAGTAACGTTTTCTCCACCCTCAGTTTGGAAATCGCCTTGTCCATAATCGCAATAATCAGCTTGGCAACCACAAAACCGACGATTATGGTCAGGGCAATCACAACTGCGTTGACCTTTAACGCATTCAGAACGGTATCTAACATAGATGCAGCCTCCTTTAAAAATCGTAGTGGGCATAAAAAATCGACAGAATATGCCTGTTTATTATAGCATCTGATAGGAGAAATTCAACCTCCCTTTTTCCAAGTCTTTTCTCCCATTCCAGTAGAAAACCGTCAAAAACACAGCATTGGACAACGAATCGCATCCAATGCTGTGTTTCTATAGAGACAGTTATTTACAGCTGCAATAAATACTGACCATATCTGGTTTTGCTAAGGCCTTCTCCCAACGCATGAACCTGCTCTGTTGGAATCCACCCCTCTTCCCTGGCTAGTTCCTCAATACATCCCACATAGCGTCCGGTATTCCGCTGGATATCTCGTATGGTTTCCGAAGCCTCCAGCACGCTGTCCGCTGTTCCTGCATCCAGCCATACAAAATTTTGATCTAGCGTAACCACCTTCAACTGGTTCCGCTTCAGATATTCGATATTGACATCCGTAATCTCCAACTCGCCCCGAGCCGAAGGTTTCAGGTGACGTGCAATTTCAACGACCTGGTTGTCATAGAAGTACAAACCGGGAATAATATAGTTGCTTTTGGGAGCCTGAGGCTTTTCCTCAATAGAAACGGCCATGCCATCTGAGTCAAACTCAACCACACCAAAGGGACGCGGATCTTCTACATAGTATCCAAATACCGTAGCACCTTGGGTCTGCTTTGTCGCTTGCTTTAAGGTCGTCGGCAGCTGCTCCTGCTGGAAGATATTATCTCCCAGCACCAAACACACGCTATCATCACCAATAAAGTCAGCCCCTACCAGCATGGCATCTGCAATCCCTCTGGGAACCTGCTGCACCGCATAAGAAATCGACATGCCCCACTGGCTGCCGTTCCCCATCAGCGCCTGAAAGGTTGCTTCCTCGCCAGGCGGAACAATCACCAAAATCTCTCGAATCCCAGCCTGCATCAGCACGGATACCGGGTAATAAATGAGAGGCTTATCGTAAACCGGAAGCAATGGTTTGCACACCGGCAATGTCATAGGATACAAACGGGTTCCCTTTCCTGCCGCCAAAACGATTCCCTTCATGGGGATTCCTCCTTTGTGTAAAACGTCTGTTTTTTAGAAGATTATATCAGCCTTCCTAATTTCTGTCAAACTTCTCCCCCGGTAACCCGTTAGAAAGGAACCTCTGCTCCCAGTAACACGGGTTGCAGCTGACGCTGCTCCATTGCGGCCTCAATTGCCGCCGGAATTTGATGCATATCCGCCACCAACGAATTTGGTTTTTGAATGGGATTATCTTGCCGGAATGGCACCAGGTAGATATTTTTCCGACAATTCAGATCCCCCAGATTCCGCATGGATACCGACAAACCATCGTTGGTAGAAATAGCCAGCAGTACCGGTCGACCATTCCGCAGATGCGCCTTTGCAGCCATTGTTACTGCGCTGTCCGTAATACCTGCCGCCATTTTCCCAAGGGTATTCCCTGTGCAGGGTGCAATCACCAATACGTCCAGCAGTTTTTGCGGACCAATCGGTTCTACCCCCGTAATGGTGGTGAGTGGTGGATGTCCGCAGATCCGCTCCATCTCCGCCGCAAAATCCGAAGCTTTTCCAAACCGGGTATCGGTTGCAGCGCTATACTCTGACAGAATGGGGATTACCTCCCCAAATTGTTTCACAGTTGCCTCCATTGCTGGAAAAACCTTCCCAAATGTACAAAAGGACCCAGTACAGGCAAACCCTACCCTTAATTCTTTGAAGTTCATAGTTCACGCTCCTGTAACATATGATAGATGGTATCGCAGATGATTTTTCCGGAGGTAACAGGCGCCACTTTCCCTGGCAGTGACAGTGCCCAAATCACCTTCACGCCTAATTGTGCCGCACCTTCAAAATCTACGCCACCCGGCTTTGAGGCCAGATCGATCACCAGGCAGCCATCGTCCAAATCTGCTAATCTGGCACGATCCAACACGCGAGCTGGCACGGTGTTGACCACCAGATCATAACCGCCCATCCAGCCATCCAGTTGATCGGTTCGTTCTGCCAGATACCCGTAGGCTTGAATCCAAGCCAGATCGGCATAGCTTCTGGCCGCTACCGTCACTTTTGCTCCCAGCCCTTTCAAACGGTGAGACAGCAGTTTCCCCAGTCGCCCGTAGCCGATCACCAATACTCGGGCACCATATATGGTAGTGGGCATCTCTTCCATAGCAATTTGGATTGCGCCTTCCACAGTCGGTACTGCATTTGCGACTTCCAGTTCCTCACGGGTGAAGTAATCCATAAAGATTACCCCTGCTTGATCTGCCATAGTCAGAATTTGCGGCGTAGCCTTCCCCGCACAGACAATCTGTCCCCGTCGAAAAGCTTGGAAAATCATCTGTAGCGGCACCTTTCGATCTGACAGCTTCGCATTCAGTATCCCATCCTCTGCCATAACCGGCAGGGGCAGAATCACGCAATCGGCTTCCTCAATTCCTTTCAGCGTATCCGTTCCGGTTAATTTTCCCCGTTCGGGACGCTGCTCTATGGCATAGGTCTGAACCCAGTGACCATCCTCCAGCAGTAATTCAGCCAGTCTTACCTGCCGGAGGTCGCCGCCTACAATCCAGAAACTCATTCGGTCTTTCATAGAATGGCAACACCTTCCTTGTCAATTGGCTGTTTCATTCTATGCAGGAGCAAAAAAGCGGTGAGACTCGTCGTCTCACCGCTTTTATTGAAAGTCATCCAGATTGACCATGCAAACCTCTCGCTTCTGACTCAGTGCGTATGCCAGGGTCTGCCGTGTCCCCCCTTCTGAGATGCCATCGTAAATTCCAATTACATATTCCGCCCGCTGCACCATATATCGATCCCTACGCAACATACAGCCCGGGGTATACCTGAGCTGTATCAAGGTCTTTAAATCGCATTGCGCCAGCAATCGTTGATATCGTTCCCGATCACAGACTTTCCATCGTCTAGCTTGAGTTTGGCAGGGAATGGCAGCCTCTAATACTATGTCATCAAATTCCTTTCGGAGTCTGAGCACTGCTTCACAGCAATATGTATCAATTCCGCGAGCCATCCCCGTAATAAAGTGCCGATACCCGTGACGGTAGGCATCCCGGAGCATGATCATAATCCGTTCCTTCAGTGCAACGCAGCGATCATCCCACTCATCCTCATTCCACGGAAGCTTTCCTGGGCGATGACCGGTAAAACAGCAGATTTTTCCTGTTCCCACGGCATTCCCTCCTGTTCGCATCATTATCTGTATTGTATTGGGTTCTCTATCGCAAGTCAAGGGAACCATGTCGAATCCTGCAACGTTTGTTCATATGACAATTCGAACATTCGTTTGACTTCTTGAAACAAACGTGTTATACTGATCTTCCATTTATATGGGAGGTACTCTTGTGGATCACACCATACTGCATTGTGATTTGAATAGTTTTTTCGCCTCGGTAGAGTTGCTGGATCACCCCGAGTTAAAGACTCTGCCTGTGGCCGTCTGTGGTGATCCAAAGGCACGTCAAGGTATCATTCTGGCCAAAAACGAGCCAGCAAAGACCTTTGGTGTTAAAACAGCAGAAACCATCTGGCAGGCACAAAAAAAATGTCCAGACCTGATTTTGCTGCCTGCCCACCACCAAAAGTATCGAGAGTACTCCAAACAAGTTAACGCAATCTTTCTGCGTTATACCGACCTTGTCGAGCCATTTGGCATTGACGAAAGCTGGTTAGACGTCACCGGAACCCTTCATCTGTTCCATAAAACCGGCAAGGAATTGGCGGATGAACTGCGTTCTGTGGTCAAGGCTGAATTAGGACTTACCCTTTCTGTCGGCGTCTCCTTCAACAAAATTTTTGCCAAGCTGGGCAGCGACTACAAAAAGCCAGATGCAACCACAGTGCTGGCACGAGAGCATCTGAAAACCATGATTTGGCCCCTTCCAGTCACCGATTTACTTTTTGTAGGGAGGGCCGCCGGAGCTATACTCAAAAAGTACGGCATTTACACCATCGGTCAACTGGCTGCAACTGATCGCGATGCCTTGACGCTCCTGCTGGGAAAGCAGGGTGGACTGCTCGCCGACTACGCATGGGGTCGAGACAGCAGTCCCGTCCGCCCAGCCGGGCAGCATCCTCCTCCCAAATCTATCGGAAATGGTCTGACCTTTTGCCGGAATCTTCTGGGTTTAGGGGAAATTCGAATTGGTTTAGATTTACTCGCTGATGCGGTTGCTCCACGCCTGCGGCGACATCAGATGAAATGCAGCAGTCTACAGGTCACCATCCGTGATCCCGGCTTCAAAACCATTGCCCGTCAGATGCCACTCTCCGTCCCCACTTATCTCTCACGGGAAATTTCTGCTGCTGCCTTGTCTCTGTTGGTCAAAAACTGGAATTGCTCCAGTCCCATCCGTATGCTAACCATTACGGCGCAACACCTTATTGCCGAGGATGACGCAGTGGAGCAGGTAAGCCTGTTCTACTCATCGCAAAATGAAAAACGAGAAAAACTGGAGCACCTTGAAAAAACGGTAGACTCTATTCGCAACCGGTATGGTTCCTCGGCCATTACGCTTGGCTCCATAGCCGCCGCAGATTCCAGTATCTACGGGGCGCTCAAATCCAACAAAAAATGAGGAATTACATTTGAAAAGAAAACTTACCTTAATTATAATCTCTGCGCTGCTCTTTTTGAGCGGCTGCACGCCATCGTCATCTACCGATGACGCCGAATTGACCATTGCCTGTACGACCTATCCCGTCTACCTATTAACCCAGGCAGTGACAGAGCAGGTTCCAAGCACCGACGCTGTATTGGTGGTTAATCAACAGGTGTCCTGCTTACATAACTATACTCTGACTATGGAAGATATGAAGATCATTGACCAAGCAAATCTACTGGTTATCAACGGTGCCGGTCTGGAGACCTTCCTCGATGATGTTCTGGACGGCCGAACCTATTTGGATGCTTCCACCGGATTAGATCTTCGCTGGAACGAGGAAGAAGGCGAATACGATCCTCATATCTGGATGGATCCCACGTTAGCGGGGCAGATGGCGCTAAACATCGCAACAGGACTGTCCAGCGTTGATGTGAAACATGCCTCGCAATATCAAGCTAACGCAGCACAAATCATTTCCGAGCTGTCACAATTTCAGAAGGCAATGAAAGATCAGTTGACTTCCCTGCCCATTCGCAAGCTTATTACCTTCCATGATGGCTTTCTCTACTTTGCCAATGCCTTTGATCTGGACATTGTCGCCTCTGTGGAAGAGGAAGCGGGGGCCGAGGCCTCAGCTCGCCGCATCAAGGAATTGTCTGCGCTGATCAACCAGTATCACCTGCCTAGTGTCTTTATTGAGAAAAACGGTTCAACTTCCGCCGCTAACGCCCTTTCTCAGGAATGCGGCGTTGCTGTCTGCACACTGGACATGGGCATGAATGGCACTGGAAACAGTCTTGCCGACTACGAAGCACTGATTCAAAACAATATCAACACCATCAGGGAGGCATACAAATGAAACCGCTGAAACATAACAGATGCACCATGGGCTGTCACGGCTCCTGCTGCCTGCGGGTCGATAATCTGTCCGTCACTATGGGCTCAGATCAGATTCTGGAACAAGTCAGTTTTCATATGCACTGCGGAGAATTAATCGCGTTAATTGGCCCCAATGGCGCCGGCAAAAGCTCCTTGTTCCGCTCTATTCTGGGTCAAATGCCCTACACTGGCTCCATTCAATTCCAAGCTGCGGCCGGAAACCGAATGAACGCACGTATCGGATATGTGCCTCAAAGCCCCAGCTTTGACGCCAGCGATCCGGTCAGTGTCCTGGATCTTTTCGTCGCCTCTATTTCTTCCTGGCCAGTTTTTCTTCCCATTCCCAATGCGCTGCGCACACAAGTTGGCGATTCCTTAAAGCGGGTCAATGGCAGCGACTTAATTGACAAACCTGTAGGCGCTCTTTCTGGCGGTGAACTTCAGCGGGTATTGCTGGCCATGGCACTGGAGCCGGTTCCAAACATTCTGATTTTGGACGAGCCCACATCTGGTGTGGATATTGATGGGGAACGCCAGCTGCTGACTCTGCTGGATGACATCCGCACCCGCTATGATCTATCTATTTTGCTTTCTACCCACGATTTAAGCACACTTCATCTGGTGGACAAAGTGATTCTGTTAAAGCAACGGATACTAAAAATCGGGCCTCCCAAAGAGGTGTTAGCTTCACCTGAATTCCACTCCTTGTTCCTGCGTCCCTTCCAGAAAGGCGGTGAAGCGCTGTGAGTATCTGGTACCAGCTTGTTGATCTCCTGCCCTTCCAATGGGCTAAACCGGACAGTATGCTGTTTATGAAAAACGCACTCCTAGCCGTACTCATCATTTCCCCCCTGTTCGGCCTCCTCTCTACCATGGTCGTGGAAAACCGTATGGCCTTTTTTTCAGACGCACTGGGACACTCTGCCTTTACTGGTATCGCCATCGGTACCCTGTGTGGTTTTATAGATGCCACCTGGTCTGCAGTCCTCTTGGCTGTAGTGTTCGCCTTGCTCTTTACTTGGGTTCAACGCAAAACCAGAATGGCTAGCGATACGATTATCGGCGTCTTTGCTTCTACGGCAATCGCGTTAGGCATCTTTATCTCCACCTTGGGTGGGCACAGCTTCGCCAAATTTAACAGCCTGCTGATCGGGGATATTCTCTCTGTTTCCCCGGGAAAAATTGCTATCTTAGCCATAATCTTAGGGTTGGTTCTGATCCTTTGGATTGTACGGCTCAACCAACTCACACTGGCCGCAGTCCATCCTGTTCTAGCTGACAGCCGCGGCATCCACATTGGCTTGTTAGAATCACTATTTAACTGTGCCATCGCCGTTGTCGTCACCCTTTCTTTGAGTTGGGTCGGACTGTTGGTCATCAATTCCCTGCTTGTTCTTCCCGGTGCTGGCGCCAGAAATATTGCCAAGAATATGCGGCAATACACCCTGTTTTCCCTGCTGGGTGCCATTATCTCCGGAATTGCCGGACTGATGATTTCTTTCTATGTCGGCACCTCTACTGGTGCCTCTATCACCCTCTGTTTGGCTGTTTTTTTTGGAATCACCTTCTATTTGCGCAGAACGTAATAACCCCAAAAAAGCTCCGCTTTCACATCTGTGAAAACGGAGCTTTCTTTTTATAACCAGGCGTCTTCCACCTCGTGGTTTTTTTTACGGCACATCATTTCCTGATACGCCTCTTGAACGGTTTTTCCCTGATAGAGAACCGCATAAACCGCTTCTGTAATAGGCATCTCAACACCTAGGCGGTTCGCCAACTCTTTTCCTGTAGCTGCGGCATAATACCCCTCTACCACCGCGCCAATCTCTTTTAGCGCCTGTTCCGGAGCCATCCCCTGGCCAATCAATACGCCAGCCCGGTGATTGCGAGAATGTCTGGAGGTACAGGTAACAATCAGATCACCTACGCCAGCCAACCCGGCAAAGGTCGCCTGATTTCCACCTTGCACAACGCCAAGTCTAGCAATCTCTGTAAGACCCCGGGTGATCAACATTGCTCGGGTATTATCACCGTATCCCATGCCATCTGAAATACCGGCGCACAGCGCAATCACATTTTTCAACGCCGCGCTAAGCTCAACTCCTACCACATCGGAGGAGGTATATACCCGGAACCGGTTGTTCATAAACAGATCCTGGATTCGTTCTGCCGCCTCCCTATTCTGAGATGCGGCAACAATACCGCTGGGAATCTGTCTGCCTACTTCCTCTGCATGACTTGGTCCGGACAAAACGGCAATTCTTTT
>CALLZZ010000345.1 GCA_937858235.1 uncultured Clostridia bacterium | reverse complement strand
ATTACTCAGAAATTAAAGCGAGCAACCAAGAAATTAGAACAAGAATATAAAAACCGTCAGATTTGACCTTCTCCCAAGGCTACTAGGTAGGAGGTCAAGACCTCCAAAAAATATAAGGAGGTAATTCGAAATGGAATTACAAGTTTACAAAAATGTAGAGTTCGGCTCTGTACGTACTACAACGATTGGCGGTCAACCATATTTTGTAGGTAAGGATGTAGCAAGCATTCTCGGTTATACAAATACCCGAAAAGCATTAATTGACCATGTTGATGAAGAGGACAAGGGGGTAACGAAATGTGACACCCTTGGGGGGAAACAGGATTTGATTATCATCAATGAATCCGGTCTTTATAGTCTTATCCTCTCAAGCAAAATGCCAAATGCAAAGAAGTTTAAGCGTTGGGTTACAAGCGAAGTTCTCCCTGCTATTCGTAAACATGGACTTTATGCAACAGATGATTTAATCGCAAATCCAGACCTTGCTATCGCAGCATTTACTGCACTAAAAGAGGAACGTGAAAAGAACAAGGAATTGATGGCGGTCGTTGCGATTGGTCAGCAGCAAATTGCTGAGATGAAACCCAAGGCTACTTACTATGATGTGGTTCTTAAATGCAGGGATGCAGTCAATATTTCTGTTATTGCCAAAGATTACGGCTGGAGTGCTATGCGTATGAACGAATACCTTCATGACAAAGGCATTCAGTTTAAGCAAGGTGATATTTGGCTTCTTTATCAAAAGTATGCTCCAAATGGATATACCAAGACTAACACTCACATTTATGAAGATAGCAAAGGTATCCAACATACGAAAGTGCATACCAAGTGGACACAAAAAGGCAGACTCTTTATCTATGAACAGTTGAAAGCGGATGGTATTTATCCGCAGATTGAGATGGAGGTGTGATATGGGAATCAATATGAAAAATGCAGAAGGGTATCATGACCCAACTCCTCATAAAGCACTTAGCAATATCACCCGTGAGGAAAAGGCAGCAACAAAAGCTGCCTTTAAGCCCCTTGTCTATATTTGCTCTCCATTTAGTGGCGATATTGAAAACAACAATAAGCGAACACGAGCATTTTGTCGTTATGCTTTAGATAAGGGCAATATCCCGCTTGCCCCTCACCTTCTATTTCCACAGTTTATGGATGATAACAATGAACAGGAACGTGACCTCGCAATTTTCATAGACATTATCTTGATGGGAAAATGCCAAGAGGTCTGGGTTCTAGGTGATGTGATCTCAAGAGGCATGAGTATTGAAATTGAAAAAGCAAAGAAACGCAGACAGCTGGTTAGATACTTTAATAAAGATTTTGAGGAGGTAGAGTCTCTATGAAGATAGCATACGGCAACAGCCGAATGGATAAGAAATGGAAAAACACAGATATCAGTTGGGAGGATTTTTGCTCCCGAGTTAAGACCACACAGCGTACCACCGAAACCGTAGAAGAATATCGAAAAATGAGAAAAGGTGGTCAAGATTCCATTAAAGATGTCGGAGGTTTTGTTGGCGGTCACTTAAAAGATGGTAGACGTAAAAAAGGGAATGTTCTATCACGCTCCATGCTCACCCTTGATATGGATTATGGCACAAGTACTATCTGGGAAGAAATCTCTACCTTCTTCCCTTATCAGTGTTGTATCTATTCTACTCATAAGCATACTCCAGAACATCCAAGACTAAGGCTCATCATTCCTCTCTTTCATGATGTGGAAGAGGAAGAGTATGCAGCCGTTAGTCGCATGGTCGCAAAAGAAATCGGCATCGACCTTTTTGATGATACGACCTATGAACCGGAACGATTAATGTATTGGCCGTCTACTTCAAGAAACGGCATTTTTGTGTATGAGGAAAAAGATGGCTCTCTCCTCGATCCTGATATATTTCTAAATAAATATGATGATTGGCACGACACCAGTACTTGGCCAGTATCCTCTAGGCAATCAGAAGTCATTAATCGCTCATTAAAAGAACAAGCCGATCCACTTTCTAAGGAGGGTGTCATCGGTGCTTTTTGCCGTAGCTATTCAGTAAGTAGTGCAATCGATATGTTTTTAAAGGATATATACGAGCCTTCAGCAATGGCTGGTCGCTATGATTATATTCCTGCAGATTCCAGTGCCGGGGTCATACTCTATGATGATAAATTTGCTTATTCCCACCACGCAACAGACCCTGCAAGTGGGAGACTGCTTAATGCTTTTGACCTTGTTCGTATTCATAAGTTTGGTCATTTAGATGATCGAGCGACAGAAAGCACACCTCCAAGTAAACTACCATCCTTTATCAACATGTGTGAATTTGCTATCCAAGACGACGAAGTAAAAGCACAGTTTACGAAAGAGCGGATGGAGCAGGCAACGATTGATTTTACGGAGGACAATTGGCAGACAGCACTGGAACTGGATAAGCAAGGAAAGATTAAGGACACCTTGGATAATATCGTTCTCATCATCCGTAACGATTCAGAACTAGAATCTATTGCTTTTAATAAGCACCGTGATGGAATCGATGCAAGAGATGGATTGCCTTGGGAACAGATGAAGGGTGGCTGGAATGATTCAGACAATGCAGCCCTTAAAGTTTATCTATCTAATAAATATGGCATCTACTCCCCAACCAAAACAAAGGACGCAATACTAGCAGTCGCAGCAGAGCGATCCTATCATCCTATAAAAGAATACCTGGATCATCTACCAGAGTGGGATGGAACCGATCGCGTTGAGACCTTACTGATTGATTATTTTAATGCAACAGATAATTCCTATACCAGAGCCGTTACTAGAAAAATGATGGTGGCAGCAGTCGCTAGAATTGTTCATCCTGGTACGAAATTCGACAGCGTTTTAATTCTGAATGGACCACAAGGCATCGGTAAGTCTACCTTCTTTGCAAAGCTTGCAGGCGATTGGTTTTCTGATAGTTTAACCCTCACCGATATGAAAGACAAAGCAGGCCCTGAAAAACTTCAAGGATACTGGATCTTAGAACTGGGCGAACTAGCTGGCATGCGAAAAACCGATGTGGAGGTTGTGAAATCCTTTATTTCAAGATCCGATGATAAATACCGTGCCAGTTATGGGGTGAATGTTGAAAGCCACCCACGTCAATGTATCATTGTCGGCTCTACCAATGCAGAAAGTGGATTTTTGCGAGACATCACGGGTAACCGAAGATTCTGGCCAGTGCGTATTAGTGGTGATGGTCAAAGAAAAGCATGGCAGATGTCCGTATACGATGTAGAGCAGATTTGGGCAGAAACTTTGTTGCTTTATGCCAAAGGTGAAAAGCTCTATTTAGAGGGCAGTGATGTAGAGTTGGCAACGAATGAGCAGGCAGATGCCATGGAGAGTGATGAGCGAGAAGGGCTTGTTCGCACTTACCTCGATACGCTTTTACCCAATGATTGGAATGCAATGTCCTTATACGAACGAAGAAACTACCTAAACGGTAGTGAATTTGGTGGGGAATCCCGTGTTGGCACGGTAGAACGTACGCTTGTTTGTAATATGGAAATTTGGTGTGAATGCTTTGGAAGGGATGCCTCCGCCATGAAACCTGCGGACTCCTATGCCATTGCAGGCATTATGAAAAAGATTAATGGGTGGAACAAGTACCAAGGGAACAAGAATGGAACAAGTAATTTTCCCATTTACGGTAGACAACGTTGTTACGAGAAAATTGAATAAGGTCGTTCCTTGTTCTTTAGTTGTTCCTTATGCTTGTTCTCTTAAAAACCCAGTCATTACCGATGTTTTGGCGTTACTGGAATGAGTGGAACAAGAGTTTTACTACTTAGTAATAAATTAATAAATAGTAGTAGTAAAGCATCGTGAGCGTATGTATGCGCGCGTATAGGAAAAAACGCTAAAGGTTGTGCTTGTTGTTCCTGATGAATTTATGGAGGTCATTTATGCAAGAAAAATATATAGAGCAAAAACTGGTAGCAGCAGTAAAAAGCATGGGAGGTATGGCTCCGAAATTTGTAAGTCCTGGAATAGATGGAATGCCTGATCGCATTGTACTACTTCCCATGGGAAGAATCGCCTTTGTCGAATGTAAAGCAACAGGAAAAAAGATGCGACCTTTACAAAATAAAAGAAAGAAACAACTAGAGGCATTAGGCTTTCTAGTTTATTGCCTAGATGGTGTAGAACAGATTGGAGGGATACTTAGTGAAATACGAGCCACATGAATACCAAAGCTATGCCACTGAATTCATTTTATCCCATCCCATATCGGCTGTATTTCTTGAAATGGGTTTAGGTAAAAGTGTGATTACCTTATCCGCCATATTTGATTTGTGTTTAGATAGCTTTCTCGTTTGCAAGGTGTTAGTGATTGCACCTTTAAGAGTAGCAAGGGATACATGGTCTGCCGAAATCAATAAGTGGGATCACTTAAAAGGACTCTCTTACTCGGTGGCAGTGGGAACAGAAAAAGAAAGAATCGATGCCCTCAAGAAACAATCAACGCTATACATCATCAACCGTGAGAACGTAGATTGGCTGGTTCATAAAAGTGGTATTCCTTTTCATTTTGATATGGTGGTCATTGATGAGCTGTCATCCTTTAAGTCTTATGGTGCAAAGCGGTTTAAGAGTCTACTCAAAGTAAGACCCTCTATAAAAAGAATTGTCGGTCTTACCGGAACTCCCTCCAGTAATGGATTGATGGATTTATGGGCAGAGTTTCGAATTCTTGATTTGGGTCAAAGGCTAGGACGCTACATTAGCCATTACCGAAATACCTATTTTAAGCCAGATAAGCGAAACACACAGATTGTATTTTCTTATAAACCACTACCCGGTGCTGAAGAGGAAATCTACAAACAAATATCAGATATCACCATTTCTATGAAATCTACCGATTATCTCAAGATGCCTGAATATGTCAGTAATGAAGTGTTTGTCACTTTAAGTGAAAAAGAATGGAAAGTCTATTCAGATTTTAAGGAAGACATGGTGGCTAACTTAGGCGATGAAGAAATTGATGCGGTTAATGCAGCAGTCCTTTCTGGAAAATTGCTACAGATGGCAAATGGTGCTGTATACGATAGCGAGAACAAGGCCCATGTGATTCATGACAAAAAGCTAGATGCTTTGGAAGATTTAATTGAAGGAGCGATTGGGAAACCGGTCCTTGTTGCTTATTGGTATAAGCATGATCTAGAACGAATTAAAGATAGATTTTCGGTAAGGCAAATTCAGTCATCAAAGGATATTGAGGATTGGAATGATGGCAAGATACCCATTGCTGTTATTCATCCAGCCAGTGCCGGTCATGGTCTTAATCTTCAAAGCGGCGGTTCAACGCTTATCTGGTTTGGTCTGACCT
>CALLZZ010000344.1 GCA_937858235.1 uncultured Clostridia bacterium | reverse complement strand
TGACGCCCTCCAGCAGCGTACTGGTGCAGAACATTACCGTGATGTTCCCGGATTTAAAAAGTTCCTCGATCCGTGCCCTTATTGATGCCGGAAGATAACCGATGTGGTAAGCAATGCCATAACGTACCATTTCTGCGAGGTAGTACCATTGATGGACTTCTTCCTGAATGTCCTTTGACAGGGCATCAAGAAGCGGATCATTTCTCGGACCATTCGGTTTTACCCGCTCATAGAAGGAGTAGGCGGCCCTGATGGCCTTGTCTCGTCCGTTGTAGTAAACGATGCTCTGCTTACGCTTTTCCTTGGAAAGTTTCCTGTTCTGTGTTTCGATAGCCAGCAGGAAGTCATTCACTTCAATACCGCTGCCGCGCACATTGGCGAGAAGTATTCGGCACTGATCTTCAAGTGCGTGGTCGTTATAAACCTCGATTCGTCCTTTCTTCAGATCAACAAGAAATTTGATCTGAACAACCGGCGAGTATGTGATTGCAAGAGCGTCTTCATCGCCTTCCTCCGCATTGAGCATCAATCTCAGATAGACCTGCGGATTCGGTATGTTCGGCGATGCGAAGATGAAGTGCGGTTTCTTCTGGCGATGCACGAGCTTGTCGACTACTTTGTAGTAGAAAGGCGCTCGACTGTTCTTGCCTGAAAGTTTGTGGGCCTCGTCGATGAACAGATAATCCAGGTCAAAGCGAGGCTTCGCTATCAGAAGGTAAAGAAGTCTCTCCGGCGTCATGACAAGGATGAAGTTCCGGTTATCGTCCTCTAGAGCTATGTCGCTTGCTGCTGTCACCACGCTGTAGTTATGGAGCTTCAGGTAGTTGACCTTCTCTGTATTCTTTTCTCCGCCAAGATCGTCTATGACTTTTGCCCGGACTTCGTTTATCAGCGCCTTGGTAGGGACGATGAGCGCATAGTTCTTCTGGGCCCCGTGCATGATCTCGTCCTTGATGAACATTCTCATAATGAAGGATTTTCCCATCGAAGTGGGCGCGGAGTAGCTAAAGCAGTCGTCCGTCAGATGGTCATAGGCGTTCTTCTGTTCTCCGAAGAACCGTTGGCTGGGTTCCGCAGGGATAGTGAGGTAATCGCCTCTGAACTGTGCGAAAATTTCTTCCAGTGCATGCGGCTCAGAATAGTCCTTGTTTACAAGCTCGAGTCCCTTGTGGTTACCGACGCTTGAGAAAACATCTCCGACGTACAGGTTGACGAGCGAATCCTGCGGATACAGCTCATGCATCAGTATGGCTATTTCCTGAGCCCATATCTTGTGCGCGTCTGCCTTCTCTGGATCATTCGACTTGGAGAGAATGTCGGCAAACCGTAAAATGTCGGTTTTCTCCTTGGCGTTGAACAGCTCCGTCGAGCTTCGTTGATTCAAGTTGAAGAGACTCAAGCCATAGCCTTTCAGAAGCCGAGCATACAGTTTCCCAAGGTATGGATTGCTGTCGATGCCGGCGAAGATGACCGACCCAAGTGTTCTCTTTTCAACGGTCATAGGTCGACATCTCCTTCCAGAACATGCTGCATGATCAAGTCACTTTCCTCCCTGGCCTGATTAAGAGGCAACGTGAAGAAATAGAACGAGTGATTCTGCAGTTTTGCATCGCGTATCTTTTGAGCTATGTATTCTTCGTGCGCGTTGATGTCGCGAATCATTTTCTTATGCATGCGGTCCCGGAACTGGTCATCGTCATAGCCGTCCGGGATCAGGCCAAGAGAATATCCGAGGAACACTCCGAAGGATGTACCGTAGGCAGCGTTTTTGTGCTCCTCCGGGATAACGTAGCTGGTCAGGACTTTCAGGTCGTCTTCTTCATAGAAGCGATCAAGTGCTGTTTTCTCTACGAGAAGCAGCTCTTCATCCTCGTGATTTGCAATACGAGATATCTTCTCAAAAGCGATGTCAATGGCGTCCTTGATGTCTCCAGTGACGCTCGACGCACCGAATACCATCTGATTGGAGAGGATCGTTTTGCCGTCCCTGCACAGGAAATGAATGCCGTCGGCCTCGCTCGCATACTGCGCAGCATCTGCGCTGAGTTCGATTTTGCTGAGGAGCTTATGAGCATTCAGCTTTTCTTCCATGACAGCATAGACCATGATCTCGCCGAGCGTTTCTCCTGCATCAATGTCTCGAGCCTTGGCGCTTTTTCTCATGGCTCTCAGGGCTTGCTGTGTCACAAGGTCGAAATTGCCTGTATTCCGATAGTTCTCCTGCTTTGCCCGAGAGAACACATACTGCCCGATGTTGAGCATGGTAAATTTCTCAAGATCGGACGATTTGATGTTTCCGTTTCTGACGTTGAGGCAAAAAAGGCGCAGAGAACCAGGGCGGACCATTCCGCTGATCGTCTCGGAATGCTCCACCTCTGTAAAGTAATCATCGAATGTCTTGTCCTTTATAGTTTTGGATAACTCCACGCTTGATGCCTCCCTTTATCTGCGTCTGTTTACTTTTTAGAATCGCTGTCCTTCTTTTCGCCGAACGTTACTTTGCCATCAGCTGCCATCATTCCGCTTCTTGGCGCTTCTGTTGGATATCGATAGCTTGTGAAATTGTCGCTGGCGACCTTCGAAGAATCCAAATCGTCTGGTGCTTCATACGGTTTCCCCTCCTTGTTGTACGTCAGGTTGAACACCATATTCGTAAGCCACTTCTTGAACGACGGATTGTCCTGAAACTGCTTAAAGAGCTCCATGTTGTCCGCCATGATGGAGAAGATGACCTTCTGCAGGGCGCGCTCGCTTTCTGTTCGGGCTTCCTGCTCATCAGAATTCTTCATGGCATTCTGGTATTTCTCGTCACGAGAAACCATCGCCGGAATCTGGAGGATCTGGCGCTGTACGTTATCAGCGTCATTCCACTGGATGTTTCCGAACATATCGTTGAAATCCATGATGATCTTGGAAAGCGGATCAAGTTCCGGCTCAACGATATGGCCGACCTTTCCGGCAGGGACCGGAGCAATTTCGGCGTCCTCATCCTCCAGTTTTATGGCCACGGCCTCCTGTGCTTCATTCCGATAACTGTCCAGATCGATCGTAGACAAAATGCCCTCTGACAAATCATCCTCACGAGGTGACGGAAGTTTCGGTATTAGCAGATTCAGGAATATTGACAACTTTTCCCAGTCCACATTTCCATAGGGAAGAATGGAACCAAGGAAACCGTATGTACGGACAAATGACTTTGCTGCGCTCTTGAACTTGATCTGATCGTCCGTTTGGAGTTCGTTGTAGGTGGCCACGCACGGATCAAACAGCGGATCAAGCCTGTCTCTCTCAGCTCCGCCAAGGAACAAATCAACTACGTGCTCTACATCGTCGTTGTCATACACTTGATAGCTCTCCATGAGCGTGATCAGGTCGTAAAGCTTGTTCGGATCAGTCTCTCCAGACAGTATCGTTGTCCTGTAGAACTTCGAGAAGGCGTCCTGAATCGTCGACGTCTTGTTTGCAAAGTCCAGCACATAGACTTCGTCCTTCCCGGGAGCCGCGCGGTTCAGACGGGAAAGCGTCTGCACTGCCGCAATGTCATAAAGCGGCTTATCCACGTACATGGTCTGCAGAAGTGGCTCATCAAATCCGGTCTGGAACATGTCTGCAACTACCAGAAGACGATACGGATCTTTCTTGAACTCCTTCGGGATCTTGGCGTCCGGGAACCCGTTCAGTCCTGCCGACGTCAGGGCAGGTTCCTGTCCGTTGTATTTGCACTCGCCGGAGAAAGCGATAATCGCCTTGTACGGACTATGTCTGTCTGCAAGGCACTTGTTGATGGCATAGTAGGTCTCGATGCAGCGTGGGATGCTCGCGGTCACCACCATTGCGCGGGACTTTCCGTTCAGCTTCTTCTTAGCGATGATCTGCTCATGGAAGTGATCCACCATCATGGCAGCCTTCTTGGCGATGACATCCGGATTCCCCTCGACAAAGGAACGCAGTTTTTTCTGGGCGCGCTTCTTGTCGAACATCGGATCGTCCTCGACCTTCTTGGCAATCTTGTACCAGCTGTCGATCGCCGCATAGTTCTTCAAGACGTCAAGGATGAAGCCTTCCTGAATGGCCTGCTTCATGGTGTAAACATGGAAAGGCCTGTGCTTGATTTCGCCATCCTCTTCATATGGCGTTCCGAAAACCTCCTCGGTCTTGTTCTTTGGAGTCGCGGTGAACGCAAAATAGCTCGCGGTCTTTACGAGCTTCCGACCTTCGACGATGGCATTTATCTTGTCCTCGTTGTCCATTTCATTATCAGAAGCCATGCCGGAAAGCGCCAGATTCATATTCGCGGAATTGCGCCCGCTCTGACCAGAGTGCGCCTCATCGATAATGATAGCGAATTTATTATGAATGTGCTCCTGACCGATTTCCTGCGAGATGTACGGAAACTTCTCAACCGTCGTAATAATAATCCGCTTACCGTCCTGAATTGCCTTTTTGAGGTCGCCAGAATGCTGCGCCCACACGACCGTGTTCTTTACCTGCATGAACTGCTTGATCGTGTCGCGGATCTGTTTGTCCAGAATCCGCCGGTCGGTAACCACAATTACAGAGTCGATCATCGGGTGGCCGTCCTGCTCAAGCCCGATCAGCTGATGAGCAAGCCAAGCGATAGAGTTTGATTTTCCGGAGCCTGCGCTGTGCTGGATGAGGTACCGTTTGCCGACACCATTCTGCTTCACGTCCGCGAGGAGCTTCTCCACGCAGTCAAGTTGATGATAGCGCGGCCAAATCTGCTTCACCGTTTTCTTCTTCGTATCCGGATCTTCATCTACAACAACCTGTGCGTAGTTCTCGATAATGCGGGAGAGCTTCCACTTGGTCAGAATATCCTTCCACAGATAGTCCGTCATGATGCCGTCCGGATTCGGCGGATTGCCTGCACCATCGTTATAGCCCTTGTTGAATGGCAGAAACCAACTGTCCTTCCCGGCGAGCTTCGTGCAGAACATGATAGTCTGATCATCAACAGCGAAATGCACCATGCAGCGCTTGAAAGAGAAAAGCATATCGCGCGGACTGCGGTCTTCCTTGTACTGCTCGACTGCATCTGCCGTTGTCTGCCCGGTGAAATGGTTCTTGAGCTCTATCGTGATAACCGGCAGGCCGTTGATGAACAGGCACAAATCAAGCGCGAGCTTCGTCGCATCTGAA
>CALLZZ010000343.1 GCA_937858235.1 uncultured Clostridia bacterium | reverse complement strand
CCCTACCCCCAAGAGCCGCTTCATTGGGAACTTGAATATTTTCAGGAACAGGCTCTGCTTCTGGAAGTGGTGTGTCATATTCTGCTGTAACCGCATTGAAGTCATAAAGGCCTAATAGATCATTAACCAGTTCAGAATTATCTGGTCCTCTGACTACCCCGTTTTTGTCAATGTTGTAGTCTGCCACTTCATATGCAAATGTAGGTGCTCCAAGATATCTTGCAGGAGCATTCAGTTTTTGGCTGATTGCGTTGACTAGCTCTTTTCTTTTTGCTCCTGTGACATTATAGTTTATCTGCATTTTTTATACCGCCTTTCTATTTTCGGTACATACATATATCACTCTAAAGGCTGTTAATATCAAGTCATTTAGAGCATCTTTCTGTAGAAAATACTGTTCCATTAATCGGCGGTATTTTCAGCAGATAACACAATGCCAGTCAGCACAAAACAGACGCATGGAAGTGCTACACCATTACCCCACATTTTATACTCAGCTGAATCAGAATGAGGGTTGTTAAGCCATTTTATAATCTGCATTCTTGTTTTTGGCTTGCTGCTCTTACCCATGATTTTGCGGTGAGTTTCCCAAACCTCTGTCCAGAATAAAATTTCATCCTCTGTAGGGTTTTCCGTACCGAGGTCATCACACCAATCATCAGGAAAACCTTGCAATCTTGCACATTCCGTTGGTGTAAGCCTTCGAACTATATATTCTGGCTCATCGTTTTTCTTGACTGTAACAAGCATATCGTTTGATGCATCCTGACCGTTAAAACCACTTGGATGTGCACCTGCAGAAATCGTACCACTGACATTCTGATAAGGTTGTGCCACAGCCGATGGACCTTGAGCATTTAATGTTGATGCAACACTGTCTTCTGTTATCCCTAAATTTCTAGCAAAATTCTGTCCGCAATTAAAGGTTTCACGATCAATTGCATACACAACACCATGTCTATCCACCGAATTAAGAGTGAAACTCATATTGTCATTTATACCATCGCCTTGAGGACCGTTTTTATCCTGTCTTCCAATCATCGAACCTTGAAGAGCAACTACTGCAATACCACCTTGATTACATCCCGGATTTCCACCATTAGCATCGATGGTTCGGGAAGTATCCGCTTCATATATACCGCTATGAGGATTGCTTGACTGCATAGAGTTGCTCTTATCAGAACAGATGCCAAATGCAGTAGGCACAAAAACGGTCTGATCATTGTTGCATCCAAGGGTCGCAGACTTATCATCTTGAATTAACGCACCTTTACCGCCACCTTCACACCCAGAACGAATTTTTAGGGTCTTTGGAGTCTCATTTAATGATACAGCTGCTGGTACGACTCCTGCCCTTAACGTTGGTGAAATTTCCTCCTCATATCCAATACTACGACTATCCGATGAATGTTCTGTGCAGAATCCAGCAGTTGTTACAAAAGGTTGATTATTACCACCCTTCCCATATGTAGCGGATACGGTTGGTGCTACATCAACGGGGCCTTTGTATCGTGTATCTTGACTGTGGTTTTCAAACATTACACAGGGTGGATGATTTGCTTTTGCTCTAAGTGTTGCTGTCTTACCATCAAGCACATCGATGCGTTGTCCACCTTGATCGTTTAAGCATACAGTGCCTGTCTTTCCAGTGCAGTTTTTAGCATTTCCGGAAGTTCTTTGCCACGGGCTGCCGCTCGGCGTAAAATTCCTTGGCATGCCTTCGGACTCAAATAGTATTTCTCCGGCACTTCTGTCTGCAAAATCTGCGACAAGGTAGATTCTACGACGACGTTGGGGGACTCCGAAATATTGCGCATCGATAGTTCGGTAAGCCACACTCCATCCGTCTCCCATATAGATGTCAGCGTATGGCCATCGTCCTTTTTCAGGTAAAGGCACCGAGGTGTTCGGTTCTTTGACCCCAATGATCGTTTCGAGGACTGCCCTAAAGTCCTCTCCTTTATTTGACGAGAATGCTCCGGGGACATTTTCCCAGACTGCATACCTTGGATATTGTCCATTGGTCTTACACCTCATTTCCTTGATAATTCGTATTGCTTCATAAAAAAAGGACGGATTGTTCTCCGTCCAGACCCGCTCTTTTACCCGCCACACTCATATCTGTGCAGGGAGAGCCAAATGTTATGATATCTACAGGTGGAAGCTCCGCACCATTTAATTTGTTTATATCCCCATAATGCTTCATCTGAGGGATGCGTTTGGTCGTAACTCTTATAGGAAACGGCTCAATTTCAGATGCCCATAAAGGCTCAATGCCACAGAGCAGACCGCCTAGAGGAAAACCTCCGCTCCCATCAAAAAGAGAGCCGAGTGTCAATTTACTCATCTGCATTCACCTCCGGCAGGTCACAATATCTGATTTTCGAACCATCTCTTAAAACAAACACACCATCTGAGTTTCCAACTTGCTCAATATACCTTTTCACAATGACATCACAGTACTTTTCATCCAGTTCAATGGTGTAGCAGATTCTATCTGTCTGCTCACAGGCAATCAGTGTGCTTCCTGAACCACCAAAAGGATCAAGCACGATACAATTAGAAAGGCTTGAATTCAAAATAGGGTAGGCCACAAGTGCAACTGGCTTCATCGTAGGATGATCACTGTTTTTCTTCGGTTTCTCAAATTCCCAGATGGTGGTCTGCTTTCTATCGGAATACCAGTTATGCTTGCCTTTCTTTTTCCACCCAAAGAGAATAGGTTCATGCTGCCACTGATAAGGAGAGCGACCGAGAACAAGGGACTGCTTTTTCCAAATACAAGTACCGGAAAGATAAAATCCTGCATCGGAGAATGCTCTTCTAAAATTGAGTCCTTCGGTATCCGCATGGAATACATAAATAGAAGCGTCCTTCGCCATTACTGCTTCGGTGTTCTGAAATGCTGCAAGCAGGAAATCGTAGAACGCTTCGTTAGCCATATTGTCATTTTTGATTTTTCCAGCAGTGCCTTCATAGTTAACATTATATGGAGGGTCCGTAACTACCAAATTAGCAGTTTTCCCATCCATCAAGACATTAAAGGTGTCTTTCTTTGTACTGTCTCCGCAGACTAATCGATGCTGCCCAAGTAGCCAAATATCCCCTAAATGCGAAACAGCGGGCTTTTTCAGCTCGCTGTCTACATCGAAATCATCTTCTTTTATATTATCCTTAAGGGAATCCTTGAAAAGATCCTCCAACTCTCCCGGGTCAAAACCTGTCAAAGACACATCAAAGTCTGAAGCATTTAAGTCCGTGATGAGAAGTGCTAATTTGTCTTTATCCCAATCACCACTTATTTTATTTAGTGCAATGTTCAGCGCCTTCTCCTTTTGCTCATCCATTTCAACAACTACGCATTCTATCTCATCCATGCCCATACTCAGCAGGATTTTCAAACGCTGATGACCTCCGATGACTCTGCCTGTGGTCTTATTCCATATTACGGGTTCTACATATCCAAACTCCTCAAGGGAGCGTTTAAGTTTCTCATATTCCGGATCACCCGGTTTTAAATCCTTCCTTGGGTTATATTCAGCGGGGATGAGTTGTTTAGTTTTTATCTTCTCTATCAACATACTTTTCCACCGCCTTTCTAAATTCACTGTACTTATTTACATCCTCCCACGGGAATAGACAACTATTAAAGTGACCATAAGCCGCGGTGTCAGAGTAAATCACATTTCTAAGACGTAGATTTTCAATAATGGCTGCAGGTCTTAAATTGAAAACTTCCTGTGCAGCAAGAGTTAATATTTCGTCAGAAACAATACCTGTGCCAAGGGTATTTACATAAAAGGCTACAGGATTTGCCTTACCAATGGCATAGGATATACTAACTTCACATCTCTTTGCATATCCACACCAGACGATATGCTTTGCAATGTACCGAGCCATATAGGCACCGCTTCGGTCAACTTTGGTGGGGTCTTTACCACTAAGTGCGCCACCTCCATGGGATGCAAGTCCTCCATAGGTATCAACCATAATTTTTCTACCAGTTAAGCCTGTATCGGCAGCGGGACCACCTTCGACAAATCTACCAGAGGGGTTAATGAGAATTTCTGTTTCATCATCAAATGGGAAGTCCTCAAAGCACTGCCATAGGACATTGTTAAGGATATCTGTCTTTAGTTCTTCCTGTGTTTTATTCTTATCATGCTGTACCGATATCACAATAGTCTTTATTCGCACTGGAGTGTCTCCTTCATATTCCACCGTCACCTGCGCTTTACCATCTGGGTGGATACCTTTTATCAGTTTCCCTTTTCGGCAATCATCCAGTCTCTTTACAATCCTGTGAGATAGTACAAGGGGTAGGGGAAGCATTTCTCCTGTTTCCTTTGTAGCATAGCCATACACAGTTCCTTGGTCTCCAGCACCTATCGAACCATACTGTTCGTTTATCCCATTTCTTACTTCCAGTGCAGTATCCACGCCAGTTGCAATATCTACACTTTGTTTGTGTACAAATACATAAATCAAGAATTTAAGAGGGTTGTATCCAATCTCTTTAAGGACATTCCTAACAATGTATCGGATGTCTATTTTCTCGCTGCAGGAGATTTCGCCCGCCACGATAATTTTCCCTTTGGTTGCCATTACCTCACAAGCGACACGTGATGCTTTGTCTTTACGTAAACATGCTTCTAAAATGCTATCTGCTATGATGTCGCATAGTTTATCAGGATGTCCAGCACATACACTTTCAGCTGTTAAATATCTTTTACTCATTACATATCTCCTCATCTTTATTTTCCTCTGCGGGCAGATAGCAGTCGCTCCATCACATCGTCCTGTGGGTTTAAACCAGAATACTCTGTAGCACAATTCTCTTTAACGATTTGATAAATCTCCATCCATAGTCTGTTTGTCTGGCTCATAAAGTTCTGGCTCATAGCTACATAAGGACTTTGAATAGCATTGCCGGTAGTTGGATGCTTGGCAAGAAAACCAAACTCAGTTACCGCCTCCTCACACTGTATCCATCTGGCCGCACTCATGGCATATCGTTCTAGAAGCTGTGGGAGCACCAAATGGGCACAGCCTCGCTCCTCAAGCCATTTCCAAGTAATTTCATAAATCTCGCTGGCTACTAGGGTTTTCCCGTCCTTTTGCACTGCGGAGAGCATGGCCCTTGGCTTTGGCATTTCCTGCCCCTTTAAATCAGCGGTATTTTGGAAGTCAATGATTTCTAGCTTTCTCTTACCTGGATTACCCTGTGCAATTTTATCAGCAAGTGGTTTCTTTTTTTGACCAGAGCCTATACGGGCACCGCCACGATTTGTTCCATCTTTGGCCATTCACTCACCTCTTTTCGTTGATGGGTCTATTACCCTGTTTGAAACCGCGAATTTTCACGCGTTACCCCACGCCCGTTGCACATCTAAAAAGCTGTGGAGATTTGACTCCCCCTACCGGGTTCCCCAACGGTCTCCATCTTTTGCAGTGATGGTAGAGTGACAGGAAGTACAAAGGGACATCAGATTGCTTCTATCATGTGTTCCACCTCTTGCAAGAGGAAGAATGTGATGCACCTCGGTTGCTGGGGTCAGCTTTCCTTGTCGTTTACACTCCTCGCAAAGAGGATGAGCCGCAATGTAGCGGTCACGTATTCTTTTCCATGCACGACCATATCGCTTACGAGTTGCTGGATCGCGGTCATACTTTTCATACCGTGCAGCTTCCTTTTTAGCATGTTCTTCACAAAAACGTCTGTCAGTCAGCTCTGGACAACCAGGGTAAGAGCATGGTCGCTTAGGTTTCCTTGGCATACTACACCTCCTTTTGCCCATAGAAAAAGCCCTCGCAGGAGAAATGCTCCCGTGAAGGCTTCTGTTTGCTAATATTCCATACTACCATTATATAACTTTCACTACGGACAAACAGTGTCATCGTATGCCAACCTGTGCCAAAGTGTGCCAACTTTTATTTAGGCACCTTTAAATGCTGCAAGGCTGATGAGTGAAGTCTATGCACAGTTCTCATAGAAACATTAAGGTTGACACAGATTTCTTCCCAGTTAAGAAAGTTAATGTATCGGTAGCGAAGAAGCAGCTTCTCATCCACGTTTTCCATCTGGTTAATCGCTTCACGAATATCTGACTTAAGCTTTATTAAACGTTCCACCTCTTGTTGTATCTGCTTCTCCAAATCTACTATTCTAATCACGTATTTTTCAAAAGGTGGATCAGTACTTTTTGTTTTACTGACTTTTTCCTCAAGAACAGGAGATGAAACACTTCTTGAGAGTTCCCTTAGATTTTGCAACTCCTCAAGATCGGAATTAATCAGCTCATTTAAGCGATAAGCTTGTTTCAAGAATTCCTTTGCCGTCATCGCACCACCTCCTCATGTAGCTTTTTAATTAGCATCTCAGGATCGAGGGATGTTAGGGTAGTGAAATACCCGGAATGAAAGAAACGCTCAATCTCACCTTTCGTATATCTAGCAGAATCATTGCGAGGGTATTTTGCTAGTCTTTTCAGAGCAAAACGATAATC
>CALLZZ010000342.1 GCA_937858235.1 uncultured Clostridia bacterium | reverse complement strand
AAGTCTTCAAAATGGTGCATTAAATTCCGGCTTTCTTCGGCTGTCAGAAGCCCTTTCTCATACAGGTTTTCCACCAGCAGGAAGGCTTCTTGATATCTTGCTTCTCTTTCAAATTGCTCCTTTGTCATGAAGAACCACCTCCGAAGCGGTCAGCGATATAGCATTCATGGGAGCAGTACTTTCGGTTTTTATTTCCGTATGAATGAAAGGCCTTCTGGCAATAAGCACAGGTCAGCTCGTAGTAGGCTTTGCGCTTTACCTTCTCCGGATGCTCTTTCCACCAGGAGAGCCTGCATTCATCGGAACAGAAGCTTTTCTGCTTTGCTCCTACGCTCTGCGTGAGCTTCTTTCCGCACTTTTTGCAAAAGAGAACTTCAATAGCATCTGTGCCGCTTCGGTTTCCCGTCAGCCCGTTTCGTCTGCAGTGAGACTTCACGGTGTTGACGGAAAGCCCCAGTTTTTGAGCGATAGCCTTGTAGCCTGCACCTTTGTTTCTTAATTTTTCGATAGCTTTTCTCTGGAGGTCATTCATAGAAGACCTCCGCTTTTTCTTTCAGCCACTCGGCCGCACAGGATTTGCAATAGACACAGGTTGTATGAAGATCGGTATCTTCTTCTTTCAAAACGTCACTCAGGTTCACCTGGATTTCTTTTCCGCATTTAGGGCAAATGGAGTAGACGTTTTTATCAGATAGGCGGGTAATAACCTTGCTGTTTTCTGAAAGCGTCAATTTGGTATAAAACATGATCTGTCCTCCGTTTTTTCGTGATAGGGAAAACTTCCTTCACTTCCCCCTTGGACAGATCAGGCGTTTTTGGGCAATTAATCTTTCTGATAAAAAGAACAAGTGAAGCCGTCCGCATCAAGCTTTAGGCCTTTAGCCCATTTTGGTGTCCTGCTCATCTGCTCACATACAGCCTGTACCGACATGCGGGGATCAGCTTCGATGACGATCTCATCGTGGATATGCATGACAATGTCAGAGTATTTAAAGGTCATAAGGGTACTGCATAGGATGTCTCTGGAAATAGCCTGCACGATGTTTTCGACAAGCTTCGCTCCGTAGGTTTCAATTCGCTCCCAGCGCTTACCCGTGCCTACGCCTTCATAAGTGATGGATTCACCGCCGAAGCGGTTTTCTTCAATGCGGGGTTTTGCATAGAAAAGCTCTCGACCGGACGGAAGGGTGATGATGAGCATGCCGGACTCATAGCGAAAGTGGATATTTTTTACTTCTTTTTTCCCCGATTGCTCTCTCACGGTAGATATAGCCGCCCGGTCAACGTCCTGCCAAAGCGTGACAATATTAGGGTTCGTCGCACGCCAGGCACTTACCAAGTTTGGAAGTTCCTCCTCCGAAAGCCCCGTCTCAAGGGCACCCATCGCTTTTAAGGCTCCGACTGAGCCGCCGTAGCCGCAGGCGAGTTCCGCTATCTTTCCTTTTTGCCTGAGATGTGCATTCACTCCGTGTTTTTCTACAGGAACGCCGAACATCTCACTTGCCGACCTGCAGTAGATGTCGCCACCTTCAGAGAAAAGTGCCATTCGCCATGTTTCTTCCGCCAGCCAGGCGAGGACTCTGGCTTCAATGGCTGAGTAGTCAGCGACAAGAAAAATGCGTCCTTTTTTCGGAATAAAGGCGGTGCGGATAAGTTCTGATAGGACTTGCGGAATAGAATCAAAGAGCAGGTCTAAGGATTTAAGGTCACCATCTTTGACCAGCTTTCTTGCAAGCTCCAGATCCTCCATCTTATTTCTCGGGAGATTTTGAACTTGAATGAGCCTTCCTGAAAAGCGGCCGGTGCGGTTGGCCCCATAGAATTGCAAAAGCCCCCTGGCACGGCCGTCGCGACAGACACAGTCTCTCATCGCTTCATATTTCTTAACGCTGGACTTGGCCAGCTCCTGCCTGGTTTCAAGAACCTCTTTGACATCGCCTGAAGCATCTTTAAGGAGTTCTTTTACTGCCTTTTTATCAAGGGATTCTGTTGCGATTCCCTTTGATAAAAGCCACTCTTTCAGCTGCAGGACAGAATTGGGATTTTCAAGCCCGGTGATTCTTCTCAGTTTTGCCATGCTTTCTTCACGCACGGCTTCATTCATCCGGATAGCATTCTGAGCGAGGTCTTTATCCAGCAAAATGCCGAGGTCATTTATTTCCTGATCTCTGTGGTAAATCTCCCATTCCTGATCCGGCATAGGAAAACGGGAAAGCTTATCATGGATAAGAAGTTCCGTTTCCACATCTCGCTTGTTGTAGGATTTGTAAAGTTCCCATTTTCCCGGATCGTGTGAGGGCAGGTTTCTTGTTCTGCCGCCATTCGCCTGCGTCGCCTTACAGGGAACAGAAAAATAGCGAATGAGATCTTTGCCTGTTTTAAGTTTCTGTTTATCCAGTCCTAAAACCTCACCGACCCCTTCCAAAGATAAGGGAAGTCCCAGATAGGCAGACCAGGCCATATCGCAGTACCAGGACTTTGGGTCAAGGTAGTTCATGTACTCAGGATCGTGCCCAAAGGGTAGCGGTTTTAATACATAACCCTCTCTTTTCAGCCATTCTGAAATACAAACCCGCTCAAACTGAGCGTTAAAAGCCCATTTGATGACGTCATCTGAAAGAAGGGCGTGGATGAGTTTCTCCGGCACCTTTTCACCCTGAGCGAGGTCAATTGTCTTTATCTCTCCTTCGTCGATGGCATAAGAAAGAAGCAGTATTTCAAAGTCCGGCTCCTCGACATACCTGAAAACTCCTGTTTTTCTTAAATCGGCAGAGGAAAAAGTTTCAATGTCTAAGCATATTGTTTTCATTTATTCCCTCCATAGAGAGAAAGGGCGGAGCCTTTGACCCCGCCCTCCCGTCATCAGTTTTTCTTTTGCCTTTTTGCCTGTCTCCATACTGCTTTACAGAATCTGTAGACAAGGTAGAAAGGTAAGAAGGCTAGTGTTCCTGCAAGAAGCGTTGCTGAGAAAAGCTGATAGAGCTGAGAAAAGTATTCACAAAACATGAGACTTCCTCCTTAGCTCAAGAAGTCATCTTCTTCAGCAAAATCAGCAAAGTCATCTTCTGCGCTGGTGCGGCTTCCCAAGGGTTCTCCGTCACGGATTTTCTGCAGGTTATTTAAGCCACAGGCGATTCCTCGATTGCCGTTGGAGTTGAAGGCGTAGAAGTTGATCGACGCTCTGCCGTAGACTCCGCTGTAGACTTCAGAGCGGGTCAGAATCGGTTGCACATTGGCATCGACAATACCCGGCTGAGTGGTTGAGTTGGCATTGAGAAAATAGCTGTTTGCATAGGCTTCATCATCCGGACGCTCCGTATCACCGTCACGAAGCGGTGTCTTGATGGACTCAAGCGGCGGAACAGAGCGGCTGTTGCCTTTCAGTTTCGATTCGCCTTCCTTGTAGGCGGCCTGAATCGCTTTCTTGATGGCTTCAATGGTTTTCTTGTCGCTTTTTGGAATGATGAGAGATACCGAGAATTTCGGCACTCCGCCATTAATAGATTTTGGCTCCCACACATTGGCATAGGACCAGCGAGTGTCTTTACCTGTAATTACTTTCATTGGATTCTTAGTCATGGATCGTTTCCTCCTTAAAATCATCAAATATGTTTGTCATTTCCGGTCTTTTATCGCTTTCCGGTACAAGCGTCGGTTTGCCCTGAGGCTTAATCACGAGATCTCCTAAGAGATCGCTGAACTGTTTCCTGCCGAGAAGTTGAGTCATGGCAGTGATGCCTAAGACCTTCTTTTCATAAGGGTCAAAGCCTGCCTGCTTAACCGTCTCGGCGACTTTTGCTTCATCGCTGTACTTGCGGTTTGACCTGCCTTCGACGAGCTTAAATCCCGCCCATTTCTTGCCGGATTTGGCAGCTGTCAAGGCGTAGTCCTTGATGTCCTTTGCCCATGCGGAAAGCTCGTCAAGTTTGTCTAGGACAGACTCGATTTCCTCATCAGTCAGGAGCGGTGGCCTTGCGAATTCGTACTTGGCCAGTTCAAGATTGGCCCTTGCTCTTTCCGCACAGCTTGCTTTGACTTTGCAGAACTGACACCAGCTTCCGGCAGAAAAGTCACCCTTACCCTCAAAAGCAAGAGCGGCAATTGGCTTTACGGTTTCTTCGGCCCAGCGGTAGAGTTCTTCTTTTGGCAAAGTGAAGCTTGAGATATTGTCTCTTCTTGGCTGAAAGATGGTCATTTTAACTTCATCAAAATCGTAGATGCCGTCATAGAGTAAGCTTGCCGCCAGACCGTAAAGCATAAGCTGAGGATTTCGCTCCGCTTCGACCAGCACCCCTGTTCCGTACTTAAAATCCCAGAGATAGAGCGTATCGTCAGCGATGATGATACAGTCCGCTGTGCCAAAGCCCTTCGGTACGATGTCGGAGAAGTCGAGTCTTTGCTCGATCAGGACAATCGGGTCGGCGGTGGTTTGCTTAATCCCTTCAAGGCACTCTAGGATATGGTCGGCATAGCAGGTAGCCGCATCTTCCATTTCTTTTGAGTAGTAGGAGAGGTTTTCCGTCGGGTCATCCGCTTTCATGCCGAGTGCAGATTTCAGTTTGTATTCCGCAAGCTCATGTGCCGCTGAACCTTCCAAGGCATAAGGCGATGCTTCGTCTTTGACCTTTGCGTTCAGCCGTGCCGAGGGCGGGCAGTGAAGCCACCTGTAGGAAGAAGAAGCGGATAAAATGGCATGTGCTGTCATTTCTTTAATCCCTCCACTTCCTTTAGCAAGGCATCGTAATGCTTGGGTTCTACCGCTGAGAGTTTCTCCGCACCGTATTTTTCAATCAGTGCTTTAATCTCCTTGGTAAAACCTGCCTGCGATTTCTTGGCGAGAACGGCTCTGACATCGGATAGGCTGAGTTCAGGTTTTGCTTGTTGCTCCGGAGCTTCAGGCTTGTCGCTCTCGAGTGCCGATGCCAATGTGCTCAGACTGTCCGCCAAAGCGTGCATATCATCAACAATGTCTTTTAGTAACTTGATTCTGCTCATGAGACACCTCCTTCAAGAAGAAGACGAAATGTCTCACGTCCCTTTGGCGTAATCAGTGTTTGATAGCCTTTCCAGTCGGTTTTCTCGTTGAAACACTCCTTGATTTCAAAAAGACCATCATTTTTTTCGGCGTAAGGAAAGAGCGTGCCTTTCGCATCCCTGTAGATGTAGCCGTGGCTCAGGAGATAGTCGATAAACTCCTTTTGCTTTACACCGAGAGCCTTTGCCGTGTTGCGGAAATTGGAGAGCAGATTTCTGTCGACCAGCTCATCAAAGTAATCCGCCTTAGGCTGCATGACTGTGTTTTGAACGGTGAGTTCCGAATTTTGGATGGAAAGGGCATCACGTTCTTCTCTTGCTTTTTTGAGTTCCGTTGCCAGCTGAATTAAGGTGTCCGGATTAAGAAGTACTTCTTCTAGCTTCGCAGGAGTTAAATAGGCTCCGTGTTTTCGAATATCCGGCAACACCTCATGCGTGATCCAGCGTTTGAAGGTTTTCGCTTCGGGTTTTCGGCTGGCTAGAATCAGGTTATATAAGCCGTACTCATTGACGCAGTTGGTCATTCCCTGACGACCTAGATTGAATCTAGACCGTTCGTCATCATCTAGACGCTTAACAGCGTCAGTTGTGTTTTTGATATCCAGTGCATCGCAAATATCTGCTGCGACAAACCAGATATCTCCGTCTTTTGTCAGTGTTCGGATTTTTCCGAACTGTTCGTGTTCATAGATTTGCATCTGCTCCATACTTGGCCTCCTTTCTCTTATTGGCGAGTTCTTGTGCTAATCTTTTTGACATGATGCTGATAGTGACCAGTAGTCCGATCAGCTGTTTGTCATCCGGGTCTCTTGCTCGTTTCATTGGCGTTCCTCCTATCCGAAGGGCAGGTATCGTTTGTCCCTTCACCCTCCCCTTGGACAAGAAGAGGGATTTTGGGCAACCGAAATTGAAAAAAGTTTTTGATGGCCTAGAACCAGTCACTTAATTTCTCCAGCAGAGTTTTGAAAATGACCGATTTTCGGTAGTTCACGGTTTTTCTCGGACAGTCGATTTTAGATGCGATAGCTCGTTCGCTAAGACCGTCCATGAAGAGTCGGGTTATTTCCCGGTCACGGGGAGATAAGCTTTGAATTGCAGCTTGAACAGCTTCTTTGAATTCTTTTTCTTCAAGCTCTTCAGATAAATCTGATTCATCTGCAATCAGGTCAATAAGCGTGCTTTTGTCCTTGTTTTCATCTGCAACTAGCACATCCAGTGAAAGGAATTCACTTTTTTTGTGATAAGGACAGACGTCGCAGTCAGCTGCACACTTCCAAAAGAGGTGTTTTGGGCAGAAGCAGCGACCTGCCCGCTGTTCCTGCTTTCGGATTCGATTGATGCTTCGGTTTAATTCCTGATATATTTCTTCACTGACTGGGATTAGGTCGACGCTATAGGGATCGTTTGGCCTTCTTAACGGGTAGTAGCGTTGTTTCTTGGATTGACTTTGTTTGTCTAAATTTTTCATCTTTTGTCCTTTCCGCCGTCCGGAGGAAAGGGCAAAGGAATATAGAAAAGGTCCCGTGCGATTCAGTACACGAGACCTTTAGGGCCGAAAAATGGGCACAGAAAAGAAAGGTACTGAAATCGCCATGACTGCTTGGTGCAGTGTTTTGACGTTTTCTGTATCCTCTGCCTTTCCGTGCACAGATCGGCTTTAGATAATTTTTAGGTGGATTACGACTTTGGCAATGCAGGCTGTCCAGTTAAGGGCTGTCTCTGCACTGCCGGGTAAAATTACTTGCGCTTAGGCTTGGTTTGCGATAAAGCACTGCCTGCCACAGACTTTGACTTTTTGCTGTAGCGTCCGTCTCGCAAAATGCTAGAAGCTTTACGAGCAACTTTTCTTGAAGTCTGCTTTGAGTTTCGCTTGGCCATACTTGTCACCTCCTTTTCATGGTTAAGAAATATAGCGTTTGAGAAAGAAAAATGTCCGTTTTTGTGGATTAACGTCGATATACGTGGTATAATTAATGCGACTTCGACATCAATGTCCACGAAGGACTTTGTTTTATTCCTCGTGTATAGATTACGAAGTTGTGAATGGTACTAGCTATAGGTACTGGGCGAAAATATGTGGTACCGCAGGGACTCTTTTTTGGTACTGCAACTGGAAGAGAAAGGAGTGCCGTTTTGAAATTCAGTGATTTTTGCAAACTCACATATAAGCGCTCTACATCTATTCCAAATCAAAAAGTTTTTGTGGAAAAATTATTTGAGAGCACTGGAGCATCCTTGCACTACTCACCTGACTACTATCAGAAGCTCTTTAATGGTGGGAAAGCATTAAGTCCTGACATTTCTGAGCAGATCCCAAATCCAATACAACATGAAAATGTAGAGCAATTTTTAATGCAGCTTTTTGATGTGGCACATGCTAGTGAAGCTATGGATAAGGTGGGAATTCCAAAATCAGAAGTTAATTTACAGGTCTGGGTTGCTGCACTGGCAGATCAGTTGCAAATCATTATTCATCAAAATGAGGATGAGAGAGAAACTATCATTGCCTCTTATCAGGCTTATCTAAATAATCCCGAAGAAAGAGATGTACGGTATATCAGAACGCTTTATCGCAATGATGGTCTTTGGGTTGAGAACCCGCCGATTAAGCAGAACTATCAAGTGGCTTTTTATAAAAAAATCACCCATACATGGGTGATTCACAACATGGGAAAAGTTACCTGGAAAGATCGATACTTAAAATGCATGGATGAAGCAGATGTTTCCATACGTCCATCAAAAAGAGTAATCCCAATACAAACTGTTGAGCCTAACAAATTTGTAAAACTGTCTGTGGATTTTGATTCTCGTGGAAAAGAAAACAAGGCAATCAGTGTGTGGAAGATGGTGGATGCAAATAATCAAGATTGCTTTCCAGGTGATACAAATGTATTAAACGTTGTAATAGATGTGGTAAATACACAACTCTTGGAGGTAGAAAGTGGACGACAACACAGTTGAAAAATGGTCGAGCATGAAAGAAATTCAAGAACACCTTGGCGTTGGGCGCGACAGTATTCTCCAATGGATCGAGAAAAAAGACATGCCCGCATATAAATTAGGGCGACTTTGGAAATTTAAGTTGTCAGAAGTAGATGATTGGATTCGCTCAGGAGGAGCTGATGAGCGTAATAGTGCTGATCATGAGTAGTTTAGCAGGAGGCAAGCAGATACGATGATAAATCAAATTATTCAAAAAAAGAGAGATGAGTGGTTTGGCTCTGATAATTGCCAAATCAAGGATCTTATCTCTTACATGACAAAGTGTGCTTTCCTGCGCGATGCACAAATTGAAGCTATAAAAACCTATTTATATTTGAAAATTGAGCATCAAGCTAAGTCCTTAGCTGAGTTGTTCTCTACAGATGTTTTTTCCTCATTGGATGTGTCGGAACTTCCGCTAGCAGTAAGCGTAAAGAAAAAAATGATTGCAGATCCGGCATTACTGATGATGTATGAATTTGCAAGCCTTAAAACGGATGGTGAAGTTGTATCTCAAAAAATTATTAATGCGATTCAAGAAGATTCTGAAGCAATAAATGCTGCGAAATTTTGGGAGGAGTATTTTTATAACGCAAATTATACGGATTATCTTTTTTCTCTTCCTATGGGTGCTGGAAAAACATATTTAATGGCAGCTTTCATCTACTTGGATCTGTATTTTGCTTTGAATGAACCGGAAAACGAGGCTTTTGCGCATAATTTTGTTATTATGGCGCCTTCAGGCTTAAAGTCTTCCGTGGTTCCAAGTTTGCGTACGATTCAGGAATTTGATCCCAGTTGGGTTATTCCTGAACCGGCGGCTTCGGAACTCAAAAAGTTACTTAAGTTTGAAGTTCTGGATGAGAAAAGTAGTGCTAAACGCTCTAATCGAGTTCGTAATCCAAACGTTCAAAAAATCGCTCTGCATCAGCCGTTTGAGGAGCTCTTCGGCTTAGTGGCGATTACCAATGCTGAAAAAGTCATACTTGACCGTATCACGGTAGAATCTGGGCAACTAAACTTTTTTGAAGATAGCGAAGATGACAAGGACAAACAGGCCAACGAGCTTAGAAATTTACTGGGAAAGATTCCCAACCTTAGCGTATTTGTCGATGAAGTTCATCATGCCGCAACAGATGACATTAAATTAAGAGGGGTAATCAATCGATGGGCCGAAGGGGACAAGTTCCACTCTGTAATCAGTTTTACAGGCACCCCTTACCTTTCTAAGAAAGAAAAATTCTCTGTAAACGACAGCTTAGAAGTTGCCATGCAGGAAATAACGAATGTTGTTTATTACTATCCATTGGTTGAGGGTATCGGTAATTTCTTAAAGATACCTAAGGTACAGGTGTCTACAGATCGAAATCGCTTAAACATCACCGAAGACGGATTGCGAGAATTTCTTGAGCAGTATGCGGACAAGGTATACGAAGATGGAACGACAGCGAAGATTGCCATTTATTGTGGCCAAATTAAAACCTTGGAAGAAGAAGTATATCCTCTGGTTGAGCGGATTGCAGTCGAATATGGACTTAATCCTTCTACTGATATTTTGAAATATTATCGTAGTAATAAGGACTATAGCTTGCCGGCAGAAAACGAGGCTAAGTTTGCAGCATTAGACCAGCCATTTTCAACAATTCGGATTATTCTTCTTGTTCAAATCGGAAAAGAAGGATGGGATTGTCGGTCTTTAACGGGAGTCATCTTATCTCAAACTGGTGATTCGCCGAAAAACATGGTCTTACAAACTTCATGCCGTTGTTTGCGCCAAGTAGAAAAAGGTAAAAAAGAATCAGCTTTAATCGTCTTAAATGATGGAAATGCAGAAATCTTAAATGATCAATTGGCGAAGCAACATAAGACAAATCTTGAAGAATTTCAAAAAGGCGGTTCTTCTAATTACGAAACATTAAAAAGGTACAATCGCATGGAAAGTTTGAGAGTTCCCGAGCTTAACCACTATCAGCTTCAGGTAGAGTACCAGGCTCTTATTAACGAAGAACCTCTGAATGTAGAAAGCTCTCTTATTTCTGTTGCTGGACAGGCAAAGCAACAGGATGTTCTCACTTGGACTCAAGATTTCACAGGCAAACGCTCCGAAGTTGGTGTGTTAGAAAAAGAGCGTGGGCAGCGGGTACTATCATACCTTGACTTCATAAGGGATATTGCAAAAACTAGTTTCACGGGGGTTTCTCTCGGTAGTCTTGCATCACATGCTGAAATCGTTAAAAATTTATATAAACAGATCACCTACGAGGACGAAGGTGTTCACTACCTTTCTTCTTCCTATATCTATTCCGGGCTTTTGGATTCCATAAGAAAAAGTTTCATTCCCAAGCGCTCATTGGAGAAAAAAGAGGAGTTTATCGAGGGAAATGCGGCACTACTAGATATTATACGTTTCACCCCGGAAATCGAGACGGCACATCCAAACAGGTTTATGCCTGGTCAGGATGAGTGTGAACGCATTGTTTCACATGATGCCGGTCAGCTTGTTCTGACTCCTGAAGTAAGAGAGGCTATTGAATCGTTGAAAAATATCGGTCAATTTGGTCTTGTAAAAGATATTCAGGCCCAGTACAGCGTGGCAAATTATGTGGATTACACTTATCACTATCTTCCTTACCGCATGGATAGTGATTTTGAAAAGAAATTCTTATCGGAAGTTTTGACTCTAAAAGATTTTCGCAATCTTCAATTAGAAATCTACTATAACGGCGACGATAATTTGACGGAGTTTAAAATACGTTGCTACAAGAAAAATGGCGGACATCAATATATCGGGTCATACACGCCGGACTTTTTGATTTTAAAGCGCGATCAAAAAGGAGAGTCAATCTATAAGGCTCTCATTGTAGAGACAAAAGGTGAAATATATGCAAATGATCCAAACTTCCAAAGAAAAAGGGCTTTCGTGGAAAATATCTTTTGCAACGAAAACAATGCACGTTATAAATACAAGCGCTTTGACTATCTTTATCTGGAAGATACCTTGACGGAAGAAGAACGTTTGTCACAAGCCATTAGAACAATAAAAACATTTTTTGTGGAGGATTAAATATGCCAAAGAAGTATGTACCCTACTCTCCGGAGCCTATTGAGGGTCAGGCCCTTTTAAATAATTTCAGAAGAACTCTCAGATATAGAGGAGATACTGAAGTCTTCGAACATGTAAGGCGGGGAATGCCTTATTACGAGCTTGAAAAAATAGAGCAAGTTGGTGCCTCTGAAAATGAGAACATGGTTATTCGCGGAGAGTGTCTATCTACCTGTGCCTATATGAAAGAACACGGAATAGAAGCAGATTTGGTTTACATAGACCCTCCATTTGCAAGTGGTGCTGATTACGCCAAGCAAGTTTACATTCGTCGCAATCCTAAAGTAGCCGATGCTATCGAAAAAGCAGAGCAGGAGCTGAAAGATAAGGCAAAAGAATTAGCTGATATAGGCGAAGAAGTAGATATGACGGATGAATTCCGCAGCTTTGAAGAAAAGATGTATGGCGACATTTGGGATAAGGAAAGGTATCTCAATTGGATGTTTGAGAATCTTGTTGCCATTAAATCTGTAATGAGTGAGACAGCCAGTATTTATGTTCATCTGGATTGGCATATGGTTCATTACGTGAAAGTTTTATTAGACGAAATATTTGGTGAGGAAAACTTTCAAAGAGAAATTATCTGGGATATCCAGGTCCTATCTGGATTTAAAACATTAGCTAATAACTGGGTGCGAGGTCATGACACAATTCTTTATTACGCTAATTCAGCTGAAAAGGTCTTCAATAAACAAAAACAGGAACATAAACAAGAATATTTAGACAGATTCAATAAAGTTGATAAAAATGGCAGACAGTATTTTGATGGAAGAGGTAAGATCCGATATCTTGATGAGGTTATAAAGGAAGGTAAAACAATTGGTGATGTTTGGAGTGACATAATGTCTTTCCAACAAATACCTACATCTCAAGAAAGAGTTGACTACGCTACGCAAAAACCAGAATCCTTGCTTGAACGTATTATCAAGGCATCTTCTAATGAAAACATGCTGGTATGTGATTTCTTTGGCGGTAGCGGCGTTACTGCGGCAGTAGCATCCAAGCTCAATCGCCGCTTCATAACCTCTGATATTGGTATAAACAGCATCCAGATGATGCGTGATAGGTTATACAAGGACGGGGCTTCTTGCTCTGTTTATGAGATTCAAGACGGTGTGTCTCTTTTTAGAAATCCTGTTCAGACGATGGATAAGCTCTATAGCTTAATTCCAGGATTGAAAAAGGATGAAAACTTAAGTGATTTTTGGGCCGGCTCTTTTACCCACTCTCGTCTGGGGCGTATTCCTGTCTATGTACCGAACCTCATGGATAGCTCTGCGAAAATTCTTGATTTACCTACTATGAATGAAATTATACACCTTCGCCTTCCTGACCTAGCGCCTTCAACGAAGAAAGTTATTCTTTATTACATTGACCTCGTCGATGAGAAAGAAGTAAGTAAGTTCATTCACGATGAAAATCCAACGATGATAGAAGTAGAGCTAAAGGATCTGAAAGCAGTTTTATCGGATGTAATTATTAATGATGAGGTTGAGTGGTCTGTGGAGAGAGACCCAAGCACTTTATTGCAAGAATATGTTGTCCAAATAGACCGTTTTGTAAGTGACCGAGTGTTAGGAAAAATAGATGATTTCAACACACGTTTTTTGGCGCAAAGCACGGGAAAGAATAAATTCAAGCCCATACAGATAAGTGATACAGGGCTAGAGTGTATCGAGTACCTTTCCTTGGACTGCACCTCAAACGATGGCGAATGGCATTCCGACAGTGAAATTAAGATTGATAAAAAAGGTCATATCACAGTGAACGGAAATGGAACAAAGGATTTCTGGAATGGAACTATAAGGTCAGAAAAAGAACCGTTGAGATTGAAGATAAGAAATATATGTGGAGATGAATCGATTATTGAACTAAAAAACAAAACTGATTTATAGGTGATTTATGGGAAATTTGCCAGATAAAACACTTCATGGAGGATTATTCAATAATATTTTCTTTGAGGTTTCACATTCTGAAAAATTGAATTTGCGAAACCCGGAACAGTTGCGCCTTTTTCACCTTGAGGTCTCTAACAATCTTTATGTCTTTGGCCATTTGCAGCAATTTATACAAAGAAACATCGGGCAGTATGTTTTTTCTCGAGCACAAATTGAAGAGTATGAACTTGACGGGAATGCCTTTAGTGTAGGGCTTGATGCGATGAATGTAATGAAGGCAAATGCTAATCCGGGCGAACGTGATAGTGGTAATGATCTCGGGGAAATCCTTCTTTATGTTTTTCTGGAAGAGGTACTTAAAGCTCCTAAGATTTTAAGCAAGGTCGAATTAAAGGCACAGTCAGGAAGCTATGATAGCGAATGTGATGCTATCCATTTCTTATCTTCGACCAATTCCAATGGGAATTCTTACTATAACATTGTTTTTGGAACATCCAGCATTGTTGGAGATGTTAAAGATGCCATTGATGCTGCATTTGATCGAGTTGCAAAGATTCATTCCAAGAGCGAACAGGAAATTTTACTGGCAGAAAATACCATTTTCACAAAAACTGTTGATCAGAGTACGGCTCAAAAAATCAAAGACCTATTGCTTCCGCAAAAAGGAAAAAAACGTAGAGTTTCATACGATACGGCTTTTGGGATTTTTCTAGCTTACGACTTGGGGCTTAATCCTAATAATTATACGAATCAAGACTTTGAAGTGCAGCTTGAGCAAAAAATGAAGACGGATATTAAGGCTCACACACAATACATTATTGACAAAATAAATAATCTTAATTTAGGAAACTATTCATTCTACATTTATTTTGTTCCCTTAAATGATGTTGCTAATGATAAGCAACAAATCATGAATGAAGTTTTCGGAGAGGGGGGCACAGATGGCTAATAAAGGTCTATATAAAATAGGGAACCTCCTCTTCTCGGATATTGATCAAAATGAATATCTGAATGAATTGTATGAACAAATTCTATACAACTATGCAATTAAACAATTAAATCTCACTCATATTCAAAATTATGCAGACCTTAATGTAACTGATGCTTTGCGTTTTGCCGATCTTCTATCAAAATCGACGCATCCTGAAAAAAGAGAGCAACACCATATCCTAGCCCAAGAGATTGTTACGTTGCTTCTGTACTCCCATCCTGATAATGAAACAATAAGAATATATGCGGGGTTTGTTTTTTCAAATACAGGCAATTATCCTGGCAGAAAACTTATTGCAAGTGCCGTTGATCATACGGATATGCTTGATGAGTTGTTTTCTGCGTTCCGAAGCGATTATCTCGCAATTCCTGGAGAAACTGATATGAAGTTTCTTGCTGCGCAGAAGAAAGTATATCAGCGTTTAAAGGACGAATATTTCAGTTATTCAGGCCCTACTTCAATGGGTAAATCCTTTATTATGCGTAAATTTATTAAAGCGCAAGTTCAAACAGGAGTGAAAAATAATTATGCCCTGCTTGTGCCGACAAAGGCCTTAATAAATGAGATGCGCAGTCAGACTATAAATGATATGAAGTCTGATCTCGAAAAGTATAATTATCGTGTTGTTACTTCTTCCGGTGAGATTGTATTAAAGGAGAAGCATAATTTCATCTTTATTTTAACTCCGGAAAGAATGTTGTATTTACTTATCGAAAGACCCGATTTAAAAATTGATTATATTTTTATTGATGAAGCGCACAAGTTATCTGGGAAAAATAGGCGGGCGCCTTTTTACTACCAAGTGGTTAATTTGTTGCTTAATCGAAATCAACCGCACCCGCATTTTATTTTTGCTTCTCCCAATGTACCTAATCCAGAAGTCTATTTGCGATTATTGTCAGCCGAGAGCGCTAATAAAGAACGCAGCTTAGCATCTACCTATTCGCCAGTAGTACAGGTTAAGTTTTTCGTGGACGAAAATGAAGGAAAAATCAGTGTATATAATGAACGCGCCAATAAAGTTATTGATATTGGCGCTTTGCCAGAAGTGGATAATTTGCTTAATTACTGTTTGCATAATATTCATTTAAATAAAAATGGCGCTAAAAATCAACAAACCATTGTCTTTTATGGAAGTAAGCAAAAAGCTATAGATAATGCAATCAACTATGCTGCAAATTTGGAAGATAAAAATGATGCTAGATTGAATGAATTAGCTAGGGATATTGAACGAGAAATTCATTCTGATTATTATCTTGCAAAGATAATTAGGAGGGGTGTTGCATATCATATTGGCTATTTGCCGTCGGCGGTCAGGATGCGCATAGAAGATTTATTCCGCGAGGGCTCTATTAGTACGATGTTTTGTACAAGTACTCTTTTGGAAGGGGTTAACCTACCGGCTGACAATCTACTTATAATGGGCAGCAAAATAAGTAGGTCTAAGATGACACCTATTGATTTTAGAAATCTAATCGGTCGTGTTGGGCGGATTGAATACAATTTGCACGGGAATGTGTTTTTTGTATCTGAAAAAAACAAAACAAAGAAAGAAGAATATATAAAACTATTGGATAAAAATGTGCCGGAACAAGTGCTATCCATTGAAAGTAGCAATGTGCTAAAAAAAGCAGAAAAAGAGGCTATTGTCGAGACTTTGGTTTCCGGTAGCGTATCTATAGAAAAACAGAAGGGCATCTCAGAAGAAGTATATTTGATGATGCGAAAGTTTGCTCTAATCCTAGTAAATGATATTACACACAATCGCAATAGTATAATTAAACGAGAATTTGAGGAGTATTTAACCGCAGAAGATGAGCAGAAAATCAGAGAAGCCTTTTTAAATAAAACGGTTCAACAAGATGATGACATCAATATATCTGTTGATCAAACATCAAACCTTGTTCGTGCTATACAAAATGGCCTAGCTTACCCGGAAAAAGATAGCTCAGGAAAGTTTGTATACAATGATATCCTGAATTTTTTAGAACAGCTCTGTAGCATATTTAAGTGGGAGCAGTATGAATCAACTACTCTGGGTAGAGTAAAAGATGGCCAACATACTCTACTTCGATGGTATGCAGTTATTCTGAGTCAATGGATGGAGGGGCATGGCCTTAGTTTTATTATTAGTAGGGCGCTTAATTTTAGAAAGGAAAACCCCCATTCATTTTGGTACAACTACAAACAGACAACATACAAGGACGATCTTCCTCATCGAAATAGTGTGATATCTGATACTTTAGAGGTTATTGAGAACATAATTCTTTTCAGTATTTCAAACTATTTTTTAAGATTTTCAAATGAATATAAACGCGTTCATGGCGCAACAGAGTTTGACAACAATTGGTATGAATATGTCGAATACGGAACAACTAGCCCGCTAACAATTTTATTACAGCGACATGGTTTTTCTAGAGAGACTTCTACCTATATTCGTAACAACAAGACAGAATATGTTTTAGAAGATGAAGAAGGGAAGTTAAAATTAAGATCAAGTTTATTAGAGGCGTCGAATTTCAATGTCAGGCGTGAAGCCAATGAGATACGTTTTAATTCACCCGAGATTTTTGATTTAGAAACGTACATCTAAAAAACTAGATTTCTTTGCCCAAAACTGCATAACTTGTCCAAGGGGATAGTGAGAGGATCATTATCCCTTTTGTTTTGCTCCTCTCGAAAATTATCGAAAGGAGTTTTTTATATGAACAAACTCATTTATGTCTGCTCACCTTATCGGGGAGATATCAGGACGAACACAGAACAGGCCAAGGGATACTGCCGAAAAATTGTTCAGGAAGGTGACATTCCCATCGCTCCTCATCTTCTCTTTCCGCAATTTATGGATGACAGCAAAGCCAGTGAGCGAGAGCGAGCAATGGAGATGAACCTTGAAATTATGCGCCACTGCGATGAGGTTCATGTCTTTGGCCATCAGATTAGCTTTGGCATGTTGGAGGAAATACAGGCGGCAAAGAAGCTGGGAATCCCTGTGGTGCAGGAGGAAGTCGAATGAAACTAACCATTTACACATCAGATACCTGCGGTCAGGAGTCGAATGTCTACTATCCGAACAGGATTGACGTAGCGGATGAAGCGGCTTTCAAGGATACCGTCTCCTTTGACCATGTGGCAGCAAGGTATCAAAACAACTATCGCAGCAATGCAAACTTCATCGAATCCGATCACATCAGCATGGACTGTGATAACGAGAAAAGCGATGATCCTGAGACTTGGATTCTACCTGAGGATATCCTAAGCCTTTTTGAGGGTGTCTCTCTTGCTATCGCTACCAGCAGAAATCACATGAAGGAAAAAGGCATGAGATCGGCAAGGCCGAGATTTCATGTCTACTTTCCCATACCTGAAACAAAGGATGGTGAGGGTTATGCAAAGCTCAAAGAAGAACTCGCAGACATCTTTTCCTTCTTCGATGCCGGGGCTTTGGGAAGTGCCCGTTTCATGTACGGAAACCCTGATACGGAGGTCATTTGGCGTGAAGGCGATCAGCTTATCACGGACTTTATCCGAGATGATTTTGCTAAGTGGGATGAAGCGCAAAGCGAGATCCCTGAAGGCTCAAGGAATAAGACACTTTCACACTATGCCGGCCGTATCATCATAAGGCTTGGCGCAACAGAGGAAGCTCTTGAGATGTTTCTTAAAAAGGCTGACCTTTGTAATCCTCCGCTTCCGGATCATGAACTTCAAACCATCTGGCAGAGTGCGATGCGCTTCGGAAAGAAAGTATCGGCACAGAAAGGCTATATCCCTCCGGAAGAATACGGCAAGGACTTCTCACTTATGCCGCCCGATTTTTCGGACATCGGTCAGGCTAAGGTCTTGACCAGGGAAAAAGGCGAGATCCTCGTCTACACCGATGCGACAGATTACATGACCTATAACGGGACACATTGGGAGGAATCGAAGCAAAGAGCGGTCGGTGTCTGTCAGGATTTTCTGGATAAGCAGCTGGAAGAAGCAAAGGCTGTGCTTGGAAAAGCAACAAAGCTTCTCACGGAATCAGGGGTAGCTCAAGATCTCATTCAGGCAGGCGGCAGGACGCTTGAAAAAGCTATCGAGCCGGAACAAAAGAAAACATTTGATCTGTATCGAGTCGCCCTTGCTTATAAAAACTTTGTCATGAAAAGGCGTGACATGAAGTATGTCACTTCCGCACTTCAGGCGGCAAAGCCCATGCTTCTTAAAATGATTCAGGATTTTGACAGCCAGGATTTTATGCTGAACACGCCTGCGGCTGCCTATGATCTCACAAAAGGTCTTAAAGGAGCGGTGCCGCATAAGCCTGAAGATTATATGACGAAAATCACTCTGGTCTCGCCTGATACGAAAAATGAGAAACTCTGGCTTGATGCGGTGTCCAGCTTTTTCTTAAGCGATCAGGAACTCATCGAATATGTCCAGCAGATTGTAGGGCTTTCCGCTATCGGCAAGGTCTATATGGAAGCCCTGATTATTTCCTATGGAGAAGGTTCGAACGGCAAGTCGACCTTTTGGAACTCCATTGCCAAGGTGCTGGGAAACTACAGCGGCACAATCTCGGCAGATGCTTTAACGGTCGGTTGCAGAAGGAATGTAAAGCCTGAGATTGCGGAGCTGAAAGGAAAACGACTGGTCATTGCGGCAGAGCTTGAAGAAGGCATGCGGCTTAATACTTCCGTCATCAAACAGCTTTGTTCTACAGACCTTGTCTCCGGCGAAAAGAAATATAAAGACCCTTTCAAGTTTACCCCGACCCATACCCTTGTCCTTTATACGAACCATCTCCCCAAAGTTGGGGCGAATGATGACGGCACTTGGCGAAGGCTCATCGTTATTCCCTTTCAGGCCAAGATTAAAGGCAAGGCGGATATCAAAAACTATGCGGACTATCTGGTGGAACATGCGGGCGGAGCGATTCTTTCCTGGATTATTGAGGGCGCGAGAAAAGCCATCGATAAAGACTTCAAAATCCCTGTACCCAAATGTGTGGCTGATGCCATTCATAGATACCGGGAGAATAACGACTGGCTCTCAGGCTTTCTCGAAGAATGCTGTGAGATTGATCCATCATACACGCAAAAGTCGGGTGAGTTTTACCAGGATTACAGGGCCTATTGCCAGAGAACAGGCGAATGGACGAGAAGCACGGCGGACTTTTATACAGCCCTTGAAATTGAAGGCTATGAACGGAAGAAAACGAAAGCTGGAATGGTGGTTTTAGGGCTTCGTTTAAAGTCCGAATTTATGGACTAAAAGTCAAAAGGTGCAGGTCGGTGCAGGTCTTTGTATAAAACCCCTTTAGGGCGAAAATTTTAGGTCAAAAATTCTATATAGAGAAGTTTATTAGATGACTTGCACCGACCTGCACCCTCTCGAAGAAAAGCCTGAAATATCAATGTTTGACGGAGGAAATAAAAATGCTTGAAAAACAGATTGAACATAAATTATTGACGGAAACCAGGGCGAGATCCGGGCTTTGTTTAAAGTTCGTCTCTCCCGGATGGAACGGTGTGCCGGATAGACTCATCCTTCTTCCCGGAGGAAGGATGGGATTTGTGGAAGTAAAGAAACCCGGCAGAAATCCCGGAGCCTTGCAGCTTAAAAGGCACAAACAAATCAGGAGCCTGGGCTTTCAGGTTTTTGTCCTGGATGATCCGGGAGATATCGGAGGGATACTTAATGCAATACAAGGCTCATGACTATCAGGAATATGCCAAAAAGGAAATCATCAAGAAAAAGGCCTGCGGTCTTTTCTTAGAGCCAGGTCTCGGGAAGACGGTCATCACACTTTCCGCCATCTGGGAATTGATGTTTGACTACTTTGAGATTTCTAAGATTCTCGTCATCGCCCCGCTTCGTGTGGCGGAGAATACCTGGACGGAGGAGCTTGAAAAATGGGATCATCTGACCTTTCTTCGAATCTCCAAGGTTCTGGGCAGCGAAAAGGAAAGAATCGAGGCTCTTAAAACTCCTGCCGATATCTATGTGATTAATCGGGAGAATGTCGCCTGGCTTTGTGAGCTTTGCGACTGGGATTTTGACATGCTGGTGATTGATGAGCTTTCGAGCTTTAAAAATCCGTCCAGCAAACGCTTCAAGGCACTTCGGAAAAAGCGTCCCGGCATTGACCGTGTTGTAGGCCTTACGGGAACGCCCTCAACTAACGGGCTGATGGATTTATGGTCGGAGATTTATCTTTTGGATCAGGGTAAGCGTCTCGGGAAAACCATCGGAAGCTACCGGGCGGATTTCTTTGTTCCTGACCGAATGAACGGCTATATCGTCTATTCCTACAAGCCCCGTTCCGGTGCAGAGAAGTTTATTTACGGTCTTTTATCCGGTCTATGCGTTTCTATGAAAAGTTGCGACTTTCTCAAGATGCCGGAAAGACTGGAGCGGGATGTGAAAGTAAAGCTTTCGGATACAGCAAAGAACATCTATATGGAGATGGAGCGTGAGATGGTGGCGGAGTTAATGGACAAAACCATTGATGCTGTAAATGCTGCCGTTCTTACTAATAAACTCATCCAGATGGCATCGGGTGCTGTCTATGACGACCAAGGAAGCATCGCAGAGCTTCATTCATCCAAGCTTGATGCCTTGGAAGACCTAATCGAAGCGGCAAACGGAAAGCCCGTTCTTATCTACTACAACTATCGCCATGAACGAAGCCGGATAAAAGAGCGTTTCAAGGAAGCAGTGGAAATTAAAACACCTGAAGACTTTAAGGCTTGGAACAAAGGCGAGATCTCAATCGCTATGGCTCACCCCGCTTCGATGGGACACGGTCTCAATCTCCAACACGGCGGCTCTACCGTGATCTGGTTTTCCCTTCCCTGGTCACTGGAGCTTTACAGTCAGGCCAATGCCAGGCTTTGGCGGCAGGGGCAAAAGGATACGGTTGTCATCTTCAGGCTTCTTGCTGAAGGCACGATTGACCGAGATGTGGCACGTGCTTTAGAGAAAAAGGACATCACACAGGAAGCTTTAATGCAGGCGGTGAAAGCGAGGGTGACGGATGGATAGCATAAAGAAAGTCAAAGAAATGCTTAAATGTTACCCCGAGAACACCAAAAGGATGAAAGAGCTGGAACAGGAAATGGCACAGTTTATTCCCATTACAGCAAGCGAGGTTTTGGAGATGCTGACCTTTCCCGGAAAGACCGGTGATGAGGTCAGAGTACAAAGACAGCGTTCCAATAACCGCATCTTTTACATCGCCACTTCTTACCGCAGGCTTGCCTGGCTCATCAATCACAAGACGGAAAGAGAGATGACGGAGGAATACGAAAAGGCCGCCAAGGAAGTGGAATTCATCCGCTACGCCATCCGTGCCCTGCCGAGCTTTTACCGAGACCTGATGACTTATGACATTTTGGAAGGCAGACACTGGGGTGAGGTCTGTGAACGCTTTTCTTTAAGCGGCGTAGAGTTTTTAAGAAAGAAAGAGAAAGCTACCCTGCGAATGGCTAAGACCTTAGAAAGACAATATCAATACTTCGGTTTTCGGAAGGAGGAATTATGCGATGGTAATCGAGAAACTGCTGGAAAACTATGAGCTTTATAAAAACGAACTGGAAGCGGATTTGTATCTCTTGCAGACGATGCTTCAGCAGAGTATGCCGGAGCCGTCGGGCGACACGATAGAACTTGGACGAGTCTTAAAACACTTAAAAGGCTGTGCCGACTTTGTCAATGATGCGGCCGTTGATCATAGACTGAAGCACGCTGAGATGCGCTTTCGTCAGCTTTCCTATTTGGACTGGCTTGTACGATCAAGGGCAAGTGAGGAGCAGGAAGTCATCAAGGCTTTGTGGCTGGACAGGCTTTCTCTTTCCGAAGCGTCGGACAGGTTTTATGTTAGCAAGAGTTCTATGTACAGGAAGAAGCAGGAGGTTCTGTGTGCCTTGGAAGCTGCTTTTTCAGCCGACCGAACCGCTCAGACACTTTGGAACGAAATGGAACAAACAGAAACGATTTGATAATGCTTTGTAACTAGTAACCCTGATACTATTAAGCTAGGAAAAAACTCAGAAGACCTGCGGCGATGCTGCAGGTTTTTTTATGCGGGAGGTGCTTGATGCCAAGAAAACCGAAGCGCCCCTGTTCTTATCCCGGCTGCCCCGAGCTTGTTGAGGGAAGATTTTGTAAGAAGCATGAGCAGGAGGAAGCAAGACGATACGAAAAATACCAAAGGGATCCAGAGACAAGAAGACGCTACGGCAGAGCTTGGAAACGAATCCGTGACCGCTACATCAAGGCTCACCATTTGTGTGAGGAGTGCAAACGAAACGAGAAGCTCACTCCCTCTGAAGAAGTTCATCACATCATTCCTTTGTCCGAAGGCGGAACAAATAAACAAAAAAACTTGATGGCTCTCTGCAAGTCCTGCCATTCGAGAATCCATGCTGAGCGTGGCGACAGGTGGAGCTGACTTAGGTAGGGGGGATCTCAATCTCTGCGGAAGATTTTCCGAGCAACGGGCGGTGGGCGCCGTGCAAAAAAAGTTCAATTCAAACGGGGGATTAACCCCCTTTTTTATTTTCAGGAAAGGAGGTGCCTTGTGGCAAGAGACGGAACATACCGAGGCGGAAGACGTGTCAAGGCCGGCAGCAAGCCGGAACCCTTAGTCGATAAGATTGCCGCCGGAAAAGAAGCAAATGTATTAGAAACACACGATTTTGACCCGGAGACCCTTTTTGCTCCGGATGAGCCGGAAGGCATCTCGGATTTATACGGTGAGGATATGCCTGAGCCTTCAGACTACTTATCCGCTCGGCAAAAGGACGGCAAGCCCTTAGGCGCCGATGAAATTTACGAGGAGACCTGGCTCTGGCTAAAGGAAAGACGATGCGAGAAGCTCGTCAATCCGAGACTTATTGAATCCTATGCACAGGCTTTTGCCCGCTTCATTCAGTGTGAGGAAGCGGTCAGCACCTATGGCCTGTTAGGAAAGCATCCGACAACAGGCGGAGCGATAGCTAGCCCTTTCGTATCGATGAGCCAGAACTTCCAAAAGCAGGCCAATCTCATCTGGTATGAGATTTTTGACATTGTAAAGCAAAACACGACGACCGCTTTTATCTCCACACCACAGGACGACATGATGGAGCGGCTCCTTCGAAAGAAAAAGGAGCGTGACTAAGATGCGGACGATGATTGATCTTTTTTCAGGAATCGGAGGTTTCCGCTTAGGATTCGAAAGAGCGGGCTTTCGCTGTATCGGAAGCTGCGAGAACGATAAATTTGCCATTGAATCCTACAAGGCAATGTTTGACACGAAGGGAGAGTGGTTTTGTGAAGACATACGAAGCATCAAGTCAAAAGATATCCCCTACGCAGACTGCTGGACCTTCGGCTTTCCTTGCCAGGATATCTCAGTTGCCGGCTTTCAAAGAGGAGTCTCTGCGGAAAGAAGCGGCCTATATTTTACAGTCCTTGACCTCGTCAAGGGCAAAGAAGAAAAAGATAAGCCCCGATGGCTTGTCGCTGAAAACGTTAAAAACCTGCTATCCATTCATGACGGATGGGACTTTGCCCGTGTTCTCCTTGAAATGGATGAAGCAGGGTACGACGTCTTCTGGCAGGTGCTCAATTCCAAAGACTACGGCGTGCCCCAATCAAGAGAGCGTGTCTTCCTTATTGGACATCTTAGAACAAGAGGTCGATTTGAAATACTACCTTTCGAGGGAGAAAACGATGCGCATCTTAGAAGGCTTGTAGGCGGTCCCCAAGGCTACCGGGTCTATGATCCCGGAGGTGTCGCATGCACAATCCAATCTTCAGCAGGAGGGCTCGGTGCGAAAACCGGGCTCTATTTAATTTCGCAGGAAGGAATGACGGTTAGCAAAGGCAAAGTAAAAACGAGGGATCAATCGACCTGCATCGTTGCGACCTACGGACACGGCCTTGATAACAAAGGCATGCGGACTGGAGTTCTTGAAGCAAGAAGTGTATCTACACCTTTTCGCTCATCACCCCGTTCCAAGACAGCAAGGCGTGTGAAAGAAGACGGCGAGCCGTCCTTTACCCTGACCGGTCAAGACAGGCACGGTGTGCTTTTAAGCGACGGCAATCACTATGCCATCAGAAGGCTTACGCCGAAAGAATGCTTCAGGCTTCAGGGCTTTCCGGATCATCTCTATGAAAAAGCAGCCGCTGTCTGCTCGGAATCTCAGCTTTACAAACAGGCAGGCAATGCCGTGACGGTTCCTGTTGCAGAAGCGGTGGCAAGAAAAATCATTGAAGCGGAGGAAAAACAAGATGAAACATTATAAATCAGCCGAGTCCGTGACGAAGGGTCACCCGGATAAGCTCTGCGACTATATTGCTGACAGCATTCTGGACGGCTATCTGAAAGGTGACGAAAGCTCCAGAGTTGCGGTAGAAGTGATGGCGACAAAGGGGCTTATTTTAGTTGCGGGAGAAGTGACGAGCAAAGCGTCTCTCGATGCAGAAAATATTGTGCGAGATGTGCTTTTTGATGTGGGCTATGAACCTCAAAATTTCGAGATCGAAGTAAGACTTCACGCACAAAGCCCCGACATCGCACAAGGTGTTGACCGAGCGGAAAACCTGCTCGGTGCGGGTGATCAGGGAATCGTCTACGGCTACGCAACGGATGAAACACCTGAATACCTTCCGCTTCCTCAAGTCTTGGCAAGAAGGCTCACGATGAGACTTGAAGAAGTGCGGGAGAAAAACATCATCCCTGAACTAAAGCTTGACGGCAAGTGCCTTGTGACCGTGGAATATGAGAACGGTGAAGCGACAAGGATTCACTCGGTCGTATTATCCAGCCAGCATGAGGAGAGCATCTCCAATGCGGATCTCAGGAAGGCAATTCACACTCATGTGATTCGTCCTGCCTTAGAGGGCGTGCTTCCCTTTGAGGAAGAAGATATCCATATCAATCCGACAGGACGCTTTGTTATCGGCGGTCCTGAAGCGGACACCGGCTTAACAGGAAGAAAACTTGCTGTCGATACCTATGGTGGCCTTGCAAGACATGGCGGAGGAGCTTTTTCAGGGAAAGACCCGACCAAGGTGGACAGGTCGGGTGCCTATATGGCAAGGCTCATCGCACGAAGTGTCGTCTCTTCAGGTCTTGCAAAGGAATGTGAAGTGTCCATTGCTTACGCTATTGGAAGGCCTGAGCCTTTGTACTTTGATATTGACTGCTTCGGTACTGAGACAAAGGACATAGAAACGATTAAGGAAGAGTGCGAGACACTCTTTCCCTTGTCGGTTTTGCCCATGATTCACTACTTAAAGCTCAGGCGGGATTCCTATGCTCCTCTTGCCATCAAGGGGCACTTCGGTGACAGTGAACTTCCCTGGGAAAACGACCTGGCAGGACTTTTGTTTCATGCGGGGGTGAGCCTATGAAAATGACGGAGCACCTTGAGAAAGTTCCCATTGATAAACTCGTTCCCTATGCCAGAAATGCCAGAACGCACAGCAAAGAACAGATTCTTCAGCTTCGATCTTCCATCCGGGAGTTTGGCTTCATCAATCCCTGCCTGGTTGACAAGGACTACAACATCATTGCAGGGCACGGCAGAATTATTGCGGCCAAGGAAGAAGGATTAACGGAAGTCCCTTGCGTATTTGTGGAGCATTTAACCGAAGCGCAAAAGCGTGCCTATATTTTGGCGGATAACCGCCTTGCGCTGAACGCCGGCTGGGATGAAGAAATGCTGTCGATAGAGCTTTCGGAACTGGAAGGAGCGGACTTTGACCTCGACCTTTTAGGCTTTACCGACGCTGAACTTCATAAACTTTTAGGCGAGATTGAGACCAAGGAAGACGGCTTTGACCTAACTTTTGCCCTGGAAGAAGCAAGCTTTGTAGAGCCGGGCGATGTCTGGACACTAGGAAGGCACCGTCTTATCTGCGGCGATGCGACCAATCTTTCGGATGTGGAAACGCTCATGGACAAAAAGAAAGCAAACCTGATTTTAACCGATCCGCCCTATGCGGTAAGTTACGAGAGTGCGTCGGGCCTTTCCATTAAAAACGATAACCTGAAAGCGGAGGAGTTTTACGATTTTCTCCTAAGCTCTTTTAAGAACATGATCGAGGTTTCCGAAGCCGGAGCTTCCGCCTATGTCTTTCATGCAGATACGGAAGGTCTTACCTTCAGAAAAGCTTTTGAAGATGCGGGCTTTCACTTATCCGGTGTCTGCATCTGGGCAAAAGACTCGCTGGTGCTTGGAAGATCTCCCTACCAGTGGTCGCATGAACCGATCCTTTTTGGCTGGAACAAAAAGGGCAAGCATGAATGGTATGCAGGACGTGCGGAAAAAACAGTCTGGCAGTTTAATAAGCCTAAGAAGAACGAGAACCATCCGACCTCAAAGCCGATAGACCTTTTATCCTATCCGATTCAAAACTCAAGCCGGGCAAACAGCATCGTATTGGATCTTTTCGGTGGCAGCGGCTCCACCCTTATCGCCTGTGAACAAACCGACCGCATCTGCTATATGGCAGAGATTGATGATAAGTACGCATCGGTCATTTTAAGGCGGTATGTGGAATTTAAATCAGGCGACAGTTCGGACGTTTTTGTAGAGCGAGACGGCAAGAAAATCCCTTATAAAAAGCTTGTCAAAACTGTGGAATAGTGACAAATTTCAGGCTGTATATTTGTCGGTAAAGTAGGCCGAAATGCCTGATAAATAAGGCTTTTAGGCCTTGGCTTTCCTCCCTTTCCGAGCGAACATGTACATACAAAAAGAAGAAGGAAAAGACCATGACAAACAAAGAACTAAAACGACAAAGCTTTCTGGAAGCGACAAGAAACCGCAAGGCAAAACAGGAAGCCCACTACCAAAGATTTCCGGAAAGAAAACTCTACGACGAAGGCAAGATCGGCTGGAACGAGTACCTGAAATTTGCCAAAGAGACCAAGGAAAAAGAGCGGGCATACTTCCGGGGAAACGCCCACTACGAACTTTACGATGACGGCCTGATTACCTGGGAGGAGTTCCAAGAATTGGAAAGAGGGAGGTAAACGAGATGACCAAGTTTTCATTGAAAGAAAAATCAAGAAAAGAACTGGCCGAGACTCTGGCTGACCTTCTCGGAACAAAAGCAAAATACCAGGGCGTGCCGACCTGCTCAGACAAGATCGGCGAGACCACGGTGGAGCGTGACGGCAAGGTTTGTTGGGGCAAAGCGCTCGGCGAAAGTGAAATCCGTGAGCTGACCGCAAAACTGGAAGCGGCGGGATTCCCATTGACCGACAGCTTTACCATCAGCTTTCCGGACGACAAGATTTCCACGGAGACGCTTGAAAAGCTGGATCTGATCCTGCGCTCCAAGGGCAGTCTCATCAAAAAGGCTCTGGGCGCAGACCGCATCCTGGTGGAGCATGACATTGGGGTAGTCAACTTTCCCTGGTTTGACAGGCTCCTCACAGCCGATGAAGCGCGAATCTACACCGAGTTCATAAGCCTTTTGGTTGCCAGCGCCAGAGCTCAGACCAGAGTGCTTGAGAAAGAAAACCGGACGGACAATGAAAAGTATACCTTTCGCTGCTTTCTCCTGCGCCTTGGCTACATCGGCGACGAGTTCAAGGAAGCAAGGAAGCTGCTAATGAAAAACCTCGAAGGCTCTTCCGCTTTCAGAAATCCCAAGGAGGCAGAGCAATGAGAGAAATCAGCCAGGCAAGGCGTGAAGCCCTAAGAAAAGAATATCCTACGGGATGCCGCATTGAGCTTCTGAAAATGGATGACCCCTTTGCCCCGCCCGTCGGCACAAAAGGCACGGTGATCGGCATTGATGACATCGGCTCGATCATGGTCCGCTGGGATAACGGATCCGGCCTTAACGTAGCCTACGGTGAAGATCTGGTACGGAGGATCAGCCATGAATGAGACTATCAAAGAACAAATCCTCGCCATTCGAGATACGGGGCTGACCAACATGTTTGACGTGAAGACCGTTCAGCGGCTGGCCTTTGAGCGTGACTATTATGAGCTGGTCTGCTTCTTAGAGGACGACCCCAAGGCATACGTCCGCTTCATTTTGACAGGAAAGACGGAGGATTAGGCCATGTGGAAAGAAGGCACCATTGGCATACCAAAGGAAGACGGTGGCTACACCGCCTGCAAATATTGGCTGAAACATTTTGATGAGCCCAGCATACACGGGATTGACAAAGGCAGGATATCCAAACTGATGCTCAAGATTAACGGCGAGGTCGTCTGCAATTTTGATCGGGGCTGGGATATCCGGCCGACATCGGAAGAAGCGGAAAAGGCGCTGGCCATCCTGCTTCACGAATACAACTAAACTTTTTTGACAAATAAGAAGCATCAGCCCTTAGCGGGGCTTTTGCTCGTGGTACGGCCTTGAAGGGTCGTTTTTTTATGTGCAAAGGAGGCTTGGATGCGAAAACGAGAACACTACAAACCGACAAAATTTAAGCTTCCCTCCTCCCATTACGACAAAGATGCGGCAGACCGCACCGTTACCTTTATCAGTCTTTTGAAACATACCAAAGGCGAATGGTACGGCAGACCTTTTGAGCTGATTGACTGGCAGGAACAGATTGTAAGAGACCTCTTCGGTATTTTGAAGCCGAACGGCTATCGGCAGTTTAATACGGCCTATATTGAGATTCCAAAGAAGCAAGGCAAGTCTGAACTTGCGGCAGCCATTGCCCTTTACCTTACCTGCGGCGATTTCGAGCACGGCGGTGAGATTTACGGCTGTGCCGCCGACCGCCAGCAGGCATCCATTGTCTTTGATGTGGCGGTGCAGATGGTGGAACAAAACCCTGCGCTGAAAGCCCGCATCAAGCCTTTGATCTCACAAAAGCGCCTTATCTATAAGCCTTTAAACAGCTTCTATCAGGTCTTGTCCTCAGAAGCCTATACCAAGCGCGGGCTTAACGTTCACGGGGTTGTCTTTGATGAGCTTCACGCTCAGCCGAACCGTCAGCTCTACGATGTTATGACCAAAGGCTCTGGTGATGCCAGAAAACAGCCGCTCTATTTTTTGATTACAACAGCAGGAACGGACAGGCACTCCATCTGCTGGGAAGTCCATCAAAAGGCGGAGGATATCCTTGCAGGAAGAAAACGGGATCCGAGCTTTTATCCTGTCATCTTCGGAGCGGACGAGGAGGAAGACTGGACGGATGAAGAAGTGTGGAAAAAGGCCAACCCTTCTCTTGGCATAACCGTCGATATTGAAAAATTAAGGATCGCCTGCAACAGCGCAAGGCAGAACCCGGCGGAAGAAAACATCTTCCGTCAATTAAGGCTTAATCAATGGGTGAAGCAATCCGTCCGCTGGATGCCGATGGAAAAGTGGGATGCCTGTAACTTAGAGGTTGATGAGACAAAACTCGAAGGCCGCATCTGTTACGGCGGGCTTGACCTCTCAAGCACCACAGACCTGACGGCCTTTGTCCTGGTTTTTCCTCCGGAAACGGAAGACGAGCCCTATTACGTTCTTACCTTTTTCTGGATACCGGAAGACAATATCTCGCTTCGAGTCAGCCGAGATCATGTGCCCTATGACATCTGGGAAAAAGAAGGATTTCTTCTTACGACTGAAGGAAATGTCGTGCATTACGGCTTTATCGAACAGTTTATTGAAGACCTCGGTACGAAGTACAACATCAAAGAGATCGCCTTTGACCGCTGGGGTGCGGTGCAGATGAGCCAGAACCTCATGGATATGGGCTTTACCGTCGTTCCTTTCGGCCAGGGCTATAAGGACATGAGCCCTCCGACAAAGGAGCTGATGAAGCTGGTCTTGGAAGAAAAACTCGCTCACGGAGCACATCCTGTCCTTCGCTGGTGCGTGGATAATATTTTCGTAAGGACAGATCCTGCTGGAAACATCAAGCCGGACAAGGAAAAATCGACCGAGCGGATTGACGGTGCGGTGGCGCTCATTATGGCACTTGACCGGGCGATCCGAAATCAGGGAAGCGACCTCGGCTCTGTATACGACGAGCGGGGCTTGCTGCTCTTTTAGAAACGATAAGGAGGTGATGTCCTCTGGGACTTTTAAAGAACCTATTCAAAAGCAGGGATAAGCCGGAGCTGACCAAACCGTCGGTGTTCCGGTTTTTCTTTGCCCCGTCTTCTTCCGGCAAACAGGTGACGGAGAAAAATGCCATGCAATCGGCGGCGGTTTATGCCTGTGTCAGGGTGATTGCTGAGACTGTTGCGAGCCTGCCCTTGCATCTTTATCGACAAGTCGAGGAAGGAAAAAGGAGGGATACACTGCATCCTTTGTATTTTCTCCTGCATGACAGCCCCAATCCGGAAATGACATCCTTCATCTTCCGGGAAACCCTGATGACCCATCTTCTTTTATGGGGCAATGCCTATGCCCAGATTGTAAGAAATGGACATGGCGAAATCATTGGGCTTTATCCCTTAATGCCGGACAAGATGCAGGTCAGCCGGGCGGAGACGGACGAACTCATCTACCTTTACCAAAGCGGGATGAGTAACATTGCCTTTCGAAGAGAGGAAATTCTTCATATCCCGGGGCTTGGCTTTGACGGACTGGTGGGCTACTCACCGATTGCGATGGCACGAAACGCTATCGGCATGTCGATGGCAACCGAGGAGTTCGGTGCGAGCTTCTTTCAAAACGGTGCCGCTCCTGGCGGTATTTTGGAGCATCCGGGAACCCTTAAAGACCCGTCCAAGGTCAGAGAAAGCTGGAACGATCTTTTTAAAGGATCGGGAAATGCCAACAAAGTCGCTGTCTTGGAAGAAGGCATGACCTATAAGCAAATTGGGATTCCGCCAAATGAAGCACAGTTTCTTGAGACAAGAAAGTACCAGACGGAAGAAATCTGCCGCATTTACCGTGTTCCTCCACATCTGGTGGCAGACCTCGATAAGGCGACTTTTTCCAATATCGAACACCAGTCCATCAGCTTTGTCGTTCACACGATAAGGCCCTGGCTGGTACGGCTCGAGCAGGCCATGAACAAGGCTTTTTTGTACCCCGCTGAAAGACAGCGTTATTTCATTGAGTTCAATGTCGACGGGCTTTTAAGGGGCGACTATGAAAGCCGAATGAGGGGCTATGCAACGGCAAGGCAAAACGGCTGGATGAGTGCCAATGACATCAGGCGGCTTGAAAACATGAATCTCATACCAAAAGAAGAAGGAGGCGATCTGTACTTGATCAACGGCAACATGACGAAACTTGAAGATGCCGGCATCTTTTCCGGCAAGGAGGTGAAAAGAGATGGGGAAACGTAAATTCTGGGTCTTTCAAAGAGGAGATCCAAAGGAAGAAACCATCCTGAGACTGGACGGTCCGATTGCAAAAGAGAGCTGGTTTGGCGATGAAGTCACACCGGCTCTTTTCTTATCGGAGCTGGAAAGTCATCCGGGAGATATGACGGTGTGGATTAATTCACCCGGCGGCGATGTCTTTGCGGCATCACAGATCTACACCATGCTCATGGATCACAAAGGCAAAATCACGGTGAAAATTGAGGGCATTGCCGCTTCTGCCGCTTCCGTCATTGCGATGGCGGGCGGTGAGGTGTTGATGAGTCCTTCTTCCATGATGATGATTCACAATCCCGAAACTTCCGCCTACGGCTGGAAAGACGAGATGGAAAAGGCACTGGACATCTTGGACGAAGTCAAAGAATCCATCATTAACGCCTATGAACTCAAAACCGGGCTTTCCAGGCATAAAATCTCTCGCCTGATGGATGACGAGACTTGGATGAATGCAAAGAAGGCCAAGGAACTCGGCTTTTGTGACCGCCTTCTTTTCACCGGAGACGATGAAGAGAAGGAAGCGGATGAAGAAACTCAGGAAGGTATGGCTTTTGCCGCAAGAAAGATGATGAGCACGGTCTTAAACAAGATCAGTGCCGATGCGGTTTTAGCAAAGAAAGAGGAAGAAGCGGGGTCCGATGAAGAAGCGGACAACTTGGAAGAAACAGGCACGAAATACAAAGAGCTTACAAAACGGCTCGAACTTTTACGTCATTAAGGAGGACGAAGAAATGAACAAAATTCAGGAACTGAGAAACAAGCGCCTTGAAACCTGGGAAAAGGCTAAGACCTTTTTAGAGGACAAGCGAGACGAGAAAGGCATCGTCTCAGCAGAAGACACGGCGGCTTACGAAAAGATGGAAGAGG